>UQIQ01000028.1 GCA_900541185.1 uncultured Collinsella sp. | reverse complement strand
AGATGACGTCGAGTCTCGTGGGCTCGGAGATGTGTATAAGAGACAGCATGAAGACAACGTTCAAAAAGTCCGTACTCGCATTTCTGACATGCGTCCTGGCGCTCGCCTTTGCCCTGACGGGCTGCAGCGGCGGCGGCAAGGACCCCAAGGCCAACTTCGTCGGCAGCTGGGAACTCTCGGGTGGAACCCTGGAGGGCGAAGAGCTCACCGATGAGTACATGGATATGCTCAAGGAGTGGGGCCTCAACTGTATCCTAATCCTCGACGAAGACGGCACGGGCGTCCTCGACATGTTCCTTGAGGTCGCCGACCTGAAATGGGAGGCCAAGGACGCCACCACTGCAACCATCACCGCCGACGGCGATTCGCAGGACATGAAACTCAAGGACGGCAAGCTCGTCCTCGAGGTGGAAGGCGACAAGCTTATCTTTACGAAGTCCGACAAGGATCTGTCCGGTACGCTAAAAAAGGATCGCGAGGCGGCCGAGAAGGAAGAGGAGATCGATGAGGCCGTCGAAGACGACGACGTCCAGAGCGTCGAAATCTCCCCCGCCGTCACCGTCGCCGATGACGATCTGTGCACCATCACCATCACCGAGAAGTTCAAGGACGAATGGGGCGACATCGGCTTTGTCGTCAACATCACCAACAAGAGCGACAAGGACCTAACCTTCTACGCTCCCTCCGGCAAGACCAACGTTAACGGCACCATGAAGGAACCCTGGTTCTCGGCTAACCTGATGCCCGGCACCAACGCCACCGAGGAATTCACATTCTCGAGCGGCGAGCTTGACAGCCTTGACGACCTGGTCAACACGACCATCGGCATCGACGCCTACCTGACCGATTCCTACGAGGACGTCGCCTCCTACACCGCAACCATCGCGTAGCGGCACGTAACATCAGCCACGGATTGGCGGACACATCCGCGCACTTGCCAGGCGGGGCCGCAGGAGTTGATCCTGCGGCCCCGTCGTTTTTATGCCGACAGTACAGCCGCACAAGCAGGCCGACCGTCGTTTTCTGATGCAAAACGGCGGGCGGCCTATCTTTACGGCGCCGGAACACGGCGAGCGCGTCGATTACGGGCGCTCCATGTTGGGGACGATGCTGCCCTCCGTTACCGCGCGCACGGCAAGACGCATGATGTTGTCGTAGCCGGTCTTGCTCAGAATCTCCGAGATGCGACGCTTGATGGTGCCCTCACTCATAAACAGCTCGGCCGCGATCTCGCGGCGGCTTTTGCCCTCGCAGGCAAGGCGCAAAATCGACAGCTCGACATCGTCGAGTGCCGCCGTGCCCGAAAAAATGCTTTCGGGCGGCTTGGGAAACGCGCAATAGCCCGCCAGCGTGGAGCGCATCACGGCGAACAGCTCGTCGATACCAACGTTCTTGTACACAAAGCTATCGACGCCCGCCTCGCGAGCCTGATCGACAAAGGTGATCTCGGGCATGCCTGTCATGATGATGACGCGGCACTCGGGCAGCTGCTCCTTGATGCGCGCCGCCGCCACGATGCCGTTTGAATCGTGTTCGGTGCACACGTCCATCAATATCATGTCCGGGCGCTCCTTGAGCGCGACACCCAAGGCCTCGGAGGCATCGGCGATCGCGGCGACGACGGTCATATCGGGCTGGTCGCCAACGGAGCGCGCCAGGCTTTCGCGCAGAATGGCCTGATCTTCGACAATTAACACGCGGATCATGAACTTCTCCTTTGGACCGTGGCGTTGGGGCTCAGCGGGATGGACACCGCAAGCGTAAAGGGCTGGGCGGCGTGGACTTCCGGGCCGCCGCCCAAATCTTGCGCGACATGCCTCATACCTGGGATACCCGTTCCCTCGCGATACGATACGGAGGCCGGGGACCCGTCGTTAGAAATCGTCATGCGCGCGACGGCGCTAGCATTCGTCCCCTCCTGCCACAGGCGCACGTGGACCCGATGCGCCTGCGCATGCCTGGTGGCATTGGTCGAGGCCTCGCGGATAATCTGCAAAAATGCGGCGGCGACACGCGCGTCCTCAGGCAGCGCACCCTCAACATCGATCTGCACACTCACCAAGCCAAAGGCGTGGACGATATCGCTCAGCTGCTCTGCAGGCTCGCTGGCACCGCCACTGCGCAAATCGGCGGCGATCGAGCGCAGCAACGGGTCAATCTGCTCGAGCGGCTCATCATCCAGACGTCCCTCCTCCAAATAGCGATGAAGAATGGACAGGCGCTGGCCGATCACATCGTGAACGCGGGCACGCATACGTAGGTAGGCCGCATTGTCGGCAACCTTTTTGGCTTCTTCGATCTGGGCCTGGAGCTCTTGGCCAGCACGCTCAAGCAGGTGGTTGGCTTGCGCCAGACGGTCGCAGGCGTGTGCGTATTCCGTCACGTCCAGGCCGACGACGCGCTCGAACGGACGGCTCGAGACCGTAACGGAGTCACGCACGAACAGACGAATCTCGGAAGGAGAGATCTCGACCACGGCGCGATCCCTACCAAAGCGATCAAGGTCGATATGGGCGCGATTAGCGCTGCTTTCGGGCATTTGCATGCTCAGTTTGCGCAGGTCGTTCCATGTGCTGCTCATGTCGCCCAGATCGGTGGGCATATGGAGCTCTACGAGGTTTTTGCGCATGCAGCGGTTCATGAGCAGCGGACGGCCCCTCGGGTCTAGATACAGGATGCCCACGGGAATCACGTTGATGGTCTCGATCGTCGAGAACATGGTGATATCCTCTTGGCGGTTACGGACGTCCATCAAGAGCGCCGCGATGGAACGGAACAGGAAGAACGCTCCCTCTGCGATAAGGACAACGGTCCACGCCGAGCCCATGGCAAAAACCACCGGTGGTGTAACGGCGACAACAAGCAACAGCTCGACCAGCATGACGGGACGACGATAGTGCACCATAAGTACCACGCCATAGGCAAAGATTGCGGCATTGAGCCACAACGCTCCGCCCATTGCCCTGGCGCAAACGTCAAGCGGCGCCACCAGATACGAGCCAGACGACGTGAACAAGATGAGCGCCGAAATCATCAGGTGAAGCACAAGACTCGCCTCGTAGGCGCAAATCACCTTACGGTTATAGGACGAGCGGCGCGATGCGATGAGCGGGACGTGGATCGTCTGCAGACACGCAGCCAGGGCAAAGACAACATCGAGCGCAACGATTTGGGGAAGTATGAGCGAAATCTGCATCGTCACTCACCCGCCCTCGGCATCAAGACGATCATGCGCAGCTGACCGGACTCGCCCTCAAGGCGGTATGCCACGTTGCGCCCTTGCAAAGCGCTTTCGAGCTCTTGCGCAGCGGGCGTCTGCGAAAGATCTTCATCATCGTTGGAAAAAAGTGTGGCGCGCAGCTCGACACTGCATCGGTCATGGTCGCCCAAGTGATACATAAGTGCCGGATGATCGGTGGTGTAGGCAAAAAACGCAAAGTCATACACGCAGTCGTACAGCGCGCTTACCGTACTGGCGTGCATCGGGCGCCGTATGGCAATAATCGATGCGCAATCGACATCGATCGTGCGCAGGTCGCTTGCGAGCTCGTTGGCAATGAGCTGAATGCGGTCGCGGTCAAAACCGCTCTCCCCGTGCTGTGCCAACGTGAGCGACCCCTTCCGTTTGCAATAGGCAACGAGCATCTTGGCGCGCTGCAGCATGCGGTAACGCTCGCGCGAAGATTCCTCGTCAGTCAACGGCGGCAGCGAGCTCAACAAGTCGTACATCTCTTCGAGCGCGCGGGCAAGCGCCTGGTCCACGTCTTGGACTAGCAAGGTCTCGGCCTCTTGATCTGCCAAATGTGTCTTAAGGTCGTAGTCGGCGGCAAGCAGCTCGTTTTGGCGTTGCAGCTCCATGCGACGATGTGCCAGTTCGCGATTGAGCTCGTTGAGCTCCGATACGTCTTGGGCAAGCAGGGCCGATCCCCCCAGCAGCGGAAAAGCACGATACATCACATCGGGATCGGACGCCACGGTAAAGGCATGGGCGCGGCCGTGCTCCTGGTTCCGCAACTCCTCGCGCACGCCTACCGGCATTGGCTTTGACACCGGTGTGGCATAGACCTCCTGCAGGTCGCGCGTTAGAACTTTGAGGTCAAGCGGCAAGGTGTCGAAGATGCCGGCGATATCGTGGTACGACGGAATGACACCGCAATCGAGACAGATTTCCATCGCCACCACGCACAGGATGCAATAGACGAGCGAAAAGTTGAGCCTCCATGCCCAGGGCACGCGCAGAACATATGAGATGGCAAAGAATGCGCCGCCCAGCAGCACGAGCGCCGCCATGCCCGAGAAACGTTGGATGCGAAAGGACGAGGACCGACCAACCAGGATAAAAAAGGCCACGAAGTTAAAGGCCGTCCACACGAGGAAGGCGAAGTAACCCCGGCCGTACGTGTAATCGTTGCTCCAGGTGTCGCTTGTACGGTCAAAGCGGAAGACCTGCTGGTGAAAATCGTTGGTGAGCACAAATCCGATAAGCAGGATGGCCACAATCCACAGCGCAGCACGGTAGCGGCGACCCAGGCGGCGTTGCTCCAGGCCCGCAAGGCGCAGGCCGCAGAGCTGGTAGAGCAGCGGAATGAGCGTCATGGGCACGTAGTACAGGTACCACAGCAAGGTGGCATAGAACGGCGTGAACGACTTGTACTTGAGAATGACCTCGATCATCCACAGGGCACAGATGGTGGCGATGGCAACAAGGCGGCGGCGCAACACATAGTCCAAACAACGCAGATAGACCAACACGCCCCAAATCGAAAATACAATTGCGGCGACAAGCAGCGGGAGAGGGCTCGAATGGGTGAGCCCATCCACGACCTCTTCGGACACCTCGCTATAGGCGGGCACGGCGTTAGAAAGTTTGGGGTCGAAGGCGAACAGCACCGGCAAGATCGCCAAAAGCATGAGGAACAGCGCGGTGATGGCGCCGGCGATAGCAAAGACGCGGTGACGGTACACCTGATGCGTTATGCCAACAAGGAATCGCGGCATGGCGAAGAGCCTGCCGCCCCTGGGATCCGCAACCGGAGCGGTCCGGGCGGCCGCGTGGCCGATATGTCGCTCGCGGGTACTCATAGTCCCTTTAGTGTACCGACAGGCGGGCCCAAAAAGCGGGCCGCATGTCCCAAAATCCGCAGACGGCAAGACGCCCGGCGAGCAATAACTACTCGCCGGGCGCCTTGGTTAGAAGGCTATGAAGTTGAGTGTCTCAGCTTCCTTAGGACAGGTCCTCACCATTAGAAGCAATAACCTTCTTGTACCAGTCGAAGCTCTTCTTTTTGGAACGCTTGAGGGTACCGTTGCCTGCATCGTCGCGGTCCACATAGATAAAGCCGTAGCGCTTGGACATCTCACCCGTGCCGGCAGACACCAGGTCAATCGGGCCCCAGGTGGTGTAGCCCAGCAGGTCAACGCCGTCCTCGGTCACCGCATCGCGCATCGCGGCGATATGCTGGCGCAGGTAGTCGATACGGTAGTCGTCGTTGATGGAGCCATCCTCCTCGACAACATCCTTGGCGCCCAGACCGTTCTCGACCACAAACAGCGGCTTCTGATAACGGTCGTACAGGTCGTTGAGGGTGATGCGGAAGCCCAGCGGATCGATGGCCCAGCCCCACTGGCTCTCCTGCAGGTAGGGGTTCTTGGCGCCGGCGAAGGCGTTACCCTGGGTGCGCTCGACATCGGGGTTATCGGCACCGGCAGAGCAGCGGGTGCTGTAATAGCTAAAGCTGATGAAGTCGACGGTGTTAGCGGCCAGGATCTCGCGGTCCTCGTCCGTCATGCCCACATCGATGCCTAGACGCTCGAGCTTCTTGACGGCATATGCCGGGTAGTAGCCGCGGCTCTGGACGTCGACGAAGAAGTAGTTGTCCTGATTGTCGAGCTGTGCCTGGCGCACATCGCCCGGACGGCAGCTGTAGGGGTAGTAGCTACCCGCGGCAAGCATGCAGCCGATCTTGATCTCGGGGTCGATCTCGTGGGCGATCTTGGTTGCCCAAGCGCTGGCGACGAGCTCGTTGTGGGCGGCCAGGTACTCGACGGCCTCCTTGTTCTCGCCCTCCTCAAAGACCAGACCGGCACCCATAAACGGCAGGTGCAAGATCATATTGATCTCGTTGAAGGTGAGCCAGTACTTCACCAGCCCCTTGTAGCGGGTAAAGATCGTGGTCGCGAGGTTCTTGTAGAAGTCGATGAGCTTGCGGTTTCGCCAGCCGCCGTACTCCTTGATGAGGTGAATCGGGCAATCGAAGTGCGTGATGGTCACGAGCGGCTCGATGCCGTGCGCCTGACACTCGCGGAATACGTCCTCGTAGAAGGCCAGACCGGCCTCGTTGGGCTCGGTCTCGTCGCCGTTGGGGAAGATGCGGGTCCAAGCCAGGCTCATACGGAAGGTCTTAAAGCCCATCTCGGCAAAGAGAGCGATGTCCTCTTTGTAGTGGTGATAGAAATCGATGCCGGTCTGCGCGGGATAGTAATAGCCGTCCTCGAAGTCGAGCATTTTACGCTGGCCGGAGACCACCGCATAGCGCTCGGGGCCGTGCGGAGCCACGTCCACGTTGGCCAGGCCGCGGCCGTCCACGTCGTAGGCACCCTCGCACTGGTTGGCAGCCGTTGCGCCGCCCCACAGGAAGTCATTACGGAAAGCCATGTATCAATCCTTTCGCACGCTGTTGTCATAGGCTCAGTATCCCTGCAAACGGGGTACCGCTCAACGGCAACGGCACAGGCCGATACTTCTTTTCGCGTGCAGGCGCCCGGCAGCCACCCCGCCTGACACTTTTTGATACCCGCCTGCCCAAGCCGCCACAAAGGGAACAGGCACCTTTGTGGCGGTTTGGGGCGATTTGTCTCGATCTGTAACAAGTAGGCCGCCAAAACCGGGCCAGGTGTTACAGATTGAGATTGTTCGGCCAGTCCCTTGCAGTTTGTCTAAATCTGTAACAGGGAGAGACGATTTAGCCCGCTAGATGTTACAGATCGAGACAGAAGATTCTAGTCGCAGGCGATGTCGAGGTTTTTGCCGATGAGACCTACGTAGCCGCCTTCGCTCAGCAACTCATTTGACTGAATAGGAAAAAAAGGAAAAAATAGGAAAAAAAGGAAAGGAGACTTATGACTGAAACCATCTTCTCCCCCTCATTTGGAAATCGCCCGTCCTATCTGGTGGGACGCGGGAGCGTGATTTCGACATTCATCTCCGGCCTTGAGCAGGAGCCGGGCAATCGAGACCGAGCCATACTCATGCTCGGCCAGCGAGGCAGCGGCAAAACGGTTCTGTTGTGGGAACTTGCCGATCGCGCCCGCAAGCTCGGCTTTGTTGTCGCCACGCCCACCGTAGCCTCCGAGGATATGCTCGAGCGCATTGTTGAGAAAATCCAGGAAGCGGGCGAGCCTTACGCCAACAAGCATCGTCTCCCCAAACTTACAGGTGGCAGTTTGAGCGTCTTCGGTTTCTCAGCCGGCCTCGAGTTTACGCGCGACGTACAGGAAACTAAGAGTTTCCAGTTCAAACTCACGCAGTTGGCACGCAAGTTAACCGAGCAGGGACACGGCATCCTCATCCTCATCGACGAGCTCCAGGCAAATTCACCCGAGATCAGACAGCTCGTCACCGCCTATCAAGAGCTGGTCGGCGAGGGACTCAACGTCGCGCTCGTCATGGCGGGCCTTCCGGGAGCCGTCTGCGCAACACTCAATGACCGTGTGCTGACATTTCTCAACCGCGCTCGAAAGGTCACGCTCGAGCCACTTTCGGTCGGAGATGTCGATACCTATTACCAGCGGGCTTTCGATGAGCTCGGCCTTGATATTCCAAGCGATCTTCGCCTCCGTGCCGCTCGCGCAACCCAAGGCTCGCCCTATATGCTGCAACTCATCGGCTATAACATCGCCAATCGCTGCAGGACAGGCGAACGTGCGACGCAAGGGTTAATCGACGGAGCCATCGAGGCGTCGAAAGTCGATTTCGAAAACGATGTGTGCGAAACGACGCTCGCCGCGCTGTCAGACCAAGACGTCGCGTTTCTCTCCGCAATGACTGATGACGAAGACGCTGTGTCTCGCATTTCTGATGTTGCGAAGCGCATGTCAGTCACACCCGACTATGCGCAAAAGTATCGCCGGCGCCTCATCGACGCCGGCGTTATCGAGCAGGCGCGCCGCGGCTACGTGCGCTTCGCCGTCCCCTATATGGCCGATTACCTGCGCAGCCAGCTCTAGGCAACCACCGCAAAGGGGACAGGCACCTTTGTGGTGGGTTGGGCCCGCTTGTCTCGATCTGTAACAGGTAGAGACGATTTAGCTCGCTAGATGTTACAGATCGAGACAGAAGATTCTAGTCGCAGGCGATGTCGAGGTTTTTGCCGATGAGGCCTACGTAGCCGCCTTCGGCTGCCTTGGGGCTGTCAGCATGGCAGAGAACCCACTTGTCGGCCTTCCAGTAGCAGTAGCTGTCGCCGGCAGCAGGCATATCGGCCGCAGCCTCGGGACGCGGACCGTTGGTGCCGGCGGGCAGCGCCACCATCACCTGGTAGCCACCGTCGTCGACCATGCACGGCGTGTAGTGGAGCGTGGTGTTGAAAACCTCGACGACCTTGCCTGCCGGCACGCGGAACGCCTTGACGCACGCGGTATCGAGCTTGCCGCCCTCGATCTCCCAGCGATGCGCCACGAGCAGGATAAAGTCGCGTGCACCCAGGTTGAACTCGCTGGCACGGTGGTACTCCAGGCAGTTGAGACGCGTGTTGTGCCCGTTGCACCAGCCGAGCTGGAAGGGACGGCCACCAAACATGAGAAAGCCCAGTTTATCGGCACCCTTAACGCCCTCGAGCTCCGGCGTACTCGCTACGTACTTACTGCCCTCGGGGATGGGCGTAGCGGAGAGTGCCTCGACGAGTGGGGTGGTCAGGCCGGACGGGACGTCGTCCCACACGCGGCCATAGGACTTGAACTCGGAATCTTTGACAGAGTAGATATGCATGTTCACTCCTGTTCGTAAATGTGACTATACGAACATTCTAGAACAAACATGAGCGATTTTGAACGCTCGTCCAGACCACTCAACAAAAAGGCGCCCCCGCATAAGCGAAGGCGCCCAATGTGCGCGTTTTGGGCGATAAGCCCTTACGCCTGCTGATAGTGCAGGTGATTCTCGTCGATATCGGCCAGGTCGCGGTCGAGGTAGCGGCGCGCGAGCCAGTTTGCCATGGGAAGGTTCTGGTCCAGGTAGTTGCCGCACTCCTCGGGAGCGGCTCCGGGGACATCTCCCTCAAAGTCGGCGACAAACTCAAACAACTCACGCACGAGCGGCAGGATCTCCTCGCTCGTCACCTCGCCAAACACCACCAGGTAAAAGCCCGTGCGGCAGCCCATGGGGCCAAAGTAGACAATGCGGCTCGACCACTCGGCATGGTTGCGAAGGAATGTCGCGCCTAGGTGCTCGATGGTGTGGCACTCGGCCGTGTTCATGACCGGCTCCTTGTTGGGCGTGGTCAGGCGAAGGTCAAAGGTGGTAACGACAGCGCCGGTCGCCGGATCGCGGTCGATGCGGCTCACGTACACGCCGGGCTCAAGCAGCAAATGGTCAACGGAAAAGCTCGCGATGCGCTCCATGGCAGATCCTCTCGATAGTCAATTTGGGACGGGGCTCTTTTAGCTGGTTCGAATGGTCGCACCAATCATACCAGTCAAAAAAGCCCCGTCCCAAATGAGCTGCCCGGGACGGGGATCAATGAGTTTTTAATCCCCGTCCCAGAAAAATCATGCTAGGCAGTGTATGCAATTGTTGATTTGACAGCGTGGCGCCAGCCGGCGATCTTTTTGGCGCGTTCGTCAGCGGGCATCGACGGCTCCACGATGCCGCGGGCGCCGTAGACATCGACGACATCGCGCGTGTACATGCCCAGCGCGATGCCGCAGGCCCAGGCCGCACCCAGGCCGCTCATCTCGTCGTTGCTCGCGATGCGGATGGGCGAGCCAACCAAGTCGCTCTCAAACTGCATCAGGTACGCGTCGCGCGTGGGACCGCCGTCAACACGAAGCTCGGCCAACGTTGCACCCGAATCCTCGACCATCGCATCGATCACGTCAAAGATCTGATAGGCGATCGACTCGTCGGCGGCCTTCACGAACTCCGCGCGACCCGTGGTGCGCGTCATGCCAAAGACGCAGCCCTCGGCGTCACTCGCCCAGTGCGGCGCGCCCAAACCGGTAAACGCCGGCACAAAGTAGACGCGGCTCGCCGGATTGGCGGCGTAGCACAGGTCGGTAACTTCCTCGGGGTTATTGATGAGTTCCAGATCGTCGCGCAGCCACGTCTTGACGGCGCCGGCGTAGCTCACGTTGCCCTCGAGCACGTACTCGGTCACGCCGTCCATACGCCATGCGAGCGAGCTCGAAAGCCCGTGCGAGCTAACGACAAACTCGTCGCCGACGTTCATCATGACCGAGCTGCCGGTGCCATAGGTCGCCTTGGCCATACCGCGGCTGTGGCAGCCCTGCGCGAACAAGGCCGCGTGGCTGTCGCCCAGCACGCCGTGAATGGGCACGGGTGCCGGCAAAAAGCCGCCCAGGTCCGTCATGCCGAACAGGCCATCGGAATCGGTCACCTGCGGCAGGCAGGCCATATCGACGCCAAAGGCCTCGCACACCGGCTCGCTCCAGCAGCCACGGCGCAGGTCAAAGAGCTGCGTGCGGCTGGCGTTGGACCAGTCGCAGCGAAACTCCGCGCCGCCCGTGAGCGTCCAGACCACCCAGGCATCGATGGTGCCCAGACACAGCTCGCCTGCCGCGGCAGCCTCGACAGCAGCGGGAACGTTCGCGAGGATCCAGGCCATCTTGCCCGCCGGGTAGTAGGGCGAGAGCACCAGACCCGTCGTGTCGCGCACCAGCTCGGCCACACCCTCGCGCGCGTCCAGCTTGTCGCACAGCTCGCGGGCGCGGGCGCACTGCCACACTACGGCGTCGCACAGCGGCTCGCCCGTCGCGCGGTTCCAGGCAACGGTGGTCTCGCGCTGGTTGGAGATGCCGATGCCGGCGATGTCGGCAGGGTCGACCCCGGTCTCCTCCACCACGGCGCGCGCCACGGCCAACACGTTGGCGGCAATCTCGGCCGGATCATGGCTCACCCAACCGGCCTCGTTGACAATCTGGCGATGCGAGCGATCGGACCGATGAATCAAATGGCCGCCCTCGTCCACCAGCAGTGCCTTGGTGCCCTGCGTGGATTGATCGATTCCGATGATGTATTTGCTCATGTACTCTCCCATTCCTTCCGCCAAATCAAAGACGACTGGCGGACAAGGAGCGAGCGGCCGTCAAGTGCCGCAGATTGCCGTGAAAGAGGAGCGCCGCGTACTTTGCGTACGCAAGCGACGGTTTGAACGGCAAGGTGCGGTGCTTGGCGGCCGCGCAGCGTCTGTATCTACTAGTTGCCGAGGAACTCGGCGACGGTCTGCGCAATTCCGGCACCCGTCAGGCCGTAGTGTGCGAAGACCTCGGGGCTCGTGCCGGTGATGACCGGTGCGTCGGGCAGGGAGAGGCACTTGACCGGACGCGGGCAATGCTCGCCCACCACCTGCGCGACCATAGAGCCCAGGCCTCCGAAGGGACTGTGCTCCTCGACGGTCACGACGGCGCGCGTGGCACCAGCGGCCTCGATCACGGCCTCGGCATCGAGCGGCTTGACGCAGTACATGTCGAGCACGGTGGCCGAGATGCCCTGCTCGGCCAGCAGGTCGGCAGCGTCCACGGCATGGCGGACCATCTCGCCGGTGGCGACGAGCGTCACATCGGTGCCGCGACGCACCCAGGTGGCGCGATCCATCTGGAACGGGCACTCGTCCTCGGTATACACGTCCTCGACCGGGTTGCGGCCCACGCGGATATAGGCCGGCTTGTTGTCGGCAACCAGGGCGCGCACAAGCTCGGCAGTCTGAAAACGATCGCTCGGCAGATACACGCGCATGTTCGGGATAGCGCTCATGGCGGCGATATCCTGCGCGGAGTGATGGCTCATGCCCAAGGCGCCGTAGGACACGCCGCCAGAGATGCCGATGAGCTTGACGTTGGTGTTGGAGTACGAGACGTCGACCTTGCACTGCTCATACGAGCGCGTGGTCACAAAGGACGCCGGCGAGGCGGCCCAGGCCTTCTTTCCGCACGAAGCCATGCCGGCGGCGATGCTCACCAGGTCCTGCTCGGCAATGCCGACCTCGACGGACTGTTGGGGATACTGATCAAAGAACGGCGTGAGCGATGCGGAGCCGCGGGAGTCGGAGCATAGGACGACGATGTCCTTATCGGTCTTCGCGGCCTCGAGCAGCGTGTCGCAGATAACCTTGCGATTGGCGATCTTGTTAGCCATTGACGGCCTCCTTATGGGCAGCGAAATCGGCGATGATCTGGGCATATTCCTCATCGTTGGGCAGGTGATGGTGCCAGGCGGCCTTGTCCTCCATGACGGGCGAGCCATAGCCCTTCACCGTGTTGAGGATGATGACCGTGGGCTTGCCGCAGGTCTCGGCCGCAAGCGTCAGCGCGGCGTCGATGGCCCGGACGTCGTTGCCCGGAATGGAGAGCACGTTCCAACCGAAGGCGGCCCAGCGCTCCTCCTGCGAGTCCTGCTTCATAACGTCCTCGGTGCTGCCGCTGATCTGCAGGCGGTTGCGGTCCACGAGCGCGCACAGGTTATCGAGCTGGTAGTTGCCGCCGCTCATGGCGCCCTCCCAGACCGATCCCTCGGCAAGTTCCCCGTCGCCCATGATGGTGTAGACGCGATAGTCGCGGCCGTCCATCTTGCCGGCGAGCGCCATGCCCACGGCCACCGGCAGGCCGTGACCCAGCGAGCCCGAGTTCATCTCGATGCCCTTGAGCTTGTTGTTGGGGTGGCCGATGTAGGGGCTGCCGAACTTGGAGAAGCGGGCCTTGACGTCGTCGAGGTCAAGATAGCCCTCGTGGCAGAGCACCGCGTAGTAGGCTTCCATGGCGTGGCCCTTGGAGAGCACGAAGCGGTCGCGGTTGGGATCGTCGACGGTCTCGGGCGAAATGTTGAGGTGGTTGGCGTAGAGGGTCATGAGGGCGTCGATCACCGACATGTCACCGCCGATGTGGCCGCCAGCGCCAGCCATGATGATATCGACGCAATCGCGGCGAAGGTCCCAACGCAGGGACTCAAGCTCTTCGATAGTTGCCATTTCTACTCTCCTCGCAGGTAGGCTTTAACGTCTTCTTCGATGGGGTCGTACAGGTCGGGGGCAATACCGAGGTACTTGCACGCCTCGTAGAGCACCGGCACCACGTTGGCGTGAATAGCGACGCAGTGGTGGATGTAGGGACCCTCGACGATCTTGGCCTCGAGGCGCTTGAGGTTGTCGACCTCGACCCACAGATAGGTGCCCATGCCGGCCGGGCCGTCGATGCCGCGGGCGTTACCCAGCAGCAGCGAGTACTCGCCGTTGTCGCCGTCAAAGCGGGCAAGGGTGAGGTCGCCATGCTTGGCCTCGGCCGTCAGCGCGCCGGGGTGATCGAAAGCCAGCGGATAGGTGAGCTTGGGCTTGACGGCCGCGCAGCTGCAGGGCCAGGGGCCGCAGTGCTGCAGCAGCTCGCCGTTCTCGTTATCGGGATGGCGCACGGTCCAGTCGGCGAACATGCCGCGGTGACGGCCCAGGTCGGCGGCCTCGACCATCAGCGCGGTGATGGCGCCGTGGATATCGGTCTCGCATACGATAGGAATGCCCATCTCGTTGAGGATGGCGTTGGCGGCGCAGGGCATAATGCCCAGCTCGTCCTGCAGGGCGTTCCAGCACTGAATGGCGCCGGCGTTGCAACCGTACTTATCGACCAGGCGCTTCATGGCGATGGCAAGACCGGCGACCGCGGGAACCTTATCCTCGGGGATGCAGATCTCAAAGCTGTCGTTGATGTGGGCAAGCATGGTAGCCATGGCCTGCTCGTCGGCCTGGGCGTCGCGCACGGCCTGGACAAGCTCGGTCATGGGAATGGGCGAAAGCTGGATGTTGAACTTCTCGAGCAGCTCGCCCTCGTTGCACATGGTCGACCAGAAGTCGAACGGACGGGTGGCCATCTGCAGGATGCAGGTGTGCTTGAAGGTCTTGACCACGTTGCACACGGCCAAGAAGTCCCAAACGCCGCGCTCGAACTCGGGATCGGTCAGGCGGCAGTTGGTCATGTAGGTGAAGGGAACCTGGAAGCGGCGCAGGACCTTGCCGGTGGCGAACAGGCCGCACTGGCTATCGCGCAGGCGGGTGCCGTCGGGCTCGGGGCGCTCGTCGCGCGGGCCCCACAGCAGCACGGGTAGGCCGAGCTCGCGGGCAAGGCGAGCGCAAACGTACTCGGTGCCAAAGTTGGCGTGGCACAGCATAATGCCATCGACGCCCTCGGCGCGGAACTTCTTGACGATAGGCTCGATATGGCTGTCGTCAAAGAGCAGGCCCTCGTCGTTAATGTCGTCGATGTCCACGATGTCGACACCGATCTCGCGCAGGCGGTCAGCCGTCAGGCCGCGATACTTAAGCGCGTCCGGCGCGCTAAAGATGCTGCGGCGCGTGGGCACAAAGCCGAGCTTAATCTTATCCATGTACGTCCTCCCCTAGTTGTATGTTCAGTAAACAGACGCGTGTTTCGTTTTGTTCTGTTTACTAAATGTTTTACTCTTTTGTTTAGAAGTGTAACGCGAAATACCCGTAAACGGTAGAGTAATCAGCCTAAACGGTATGTAAACAAACTGAACATACAAGGGGAACAAAAAGAGGGCCCCGAAGGGCCCTCCCTATCCGCACATGTATGTAAACGAATCAACACCGCCCTGTTACCGCGAGTACACCACCCACGGTGATAAGCCGGCAGCAAAGTCCGTGGCTACGCGCCCATCTTGCGATAGACGTCCACGAACTCCTTGGCAAGGATGCCAAAGCCCTCGGCGCTCATCAGCTGATCCTCGGCATGGACGACCAAAAGATCGATGCTCAGGTTCTCGCCGGCGGCAGTCTGCTGGACAAGGCCACCATGGGCAGCGTGGCCCTCGGCATAGTGCTGCTGGCCTTCCGTGATCTTTGCCTCGGCCTCTTCGAACTTGCCGTCACGAGCTAGATGAATCGCATCGATATAGCAGCTGCGCGCGCAACCGACGCCTGCAATGATCTGAAACTCTGAAGCTGAATCTCTTCTGCCGTCATACTTACAGCCCCATCAGTTCCTTGGCCTGAGCCAGAGCCTTGACGCCGTCCATCATGCCGTAGGTGGTCATGGGAATTACGCCGACCGGAACCCCGGGGCATGCGGCGCAAACTTCATCCTTGGCATAGCCAACCTGCGGCCCAAGCAGAATGCAGTCGGCATTGCGGCCAATGGTGGCAGCCTCGTTGACGGCGTGAGCGGACACCTCGCACTCCAGGCCCTCGGCGTCGGCGGCCTTCTTGATGTTCTTCATGATGATGCTCGTGGACATGCCGCCAGCGCACATAAGAACGATGTTTTTCATTGCAGTTCCTTTCCTGTAACCCCTCACAGGGACTTATATGGTTCGAAGATCAACGTAATCGACCGAGCCTGCGAACTTATAGCCAATGTCTTACTCGGCAGAAGCCTTTGCAGCGGCCTCGGCCTCGAGGGCCTCCTTGTCGGCCATCTTGACAAATGGGATGAACAGCAGGGCAACGGCGAGAATCGCAATACAAACGATGGCGACCAGGCCGAGACCACCGACAAAGAAGTCGGTGATGGGCAGCGGCACTACAAACGGCATACTGATCGTCGGATTAAACGCGTTGCCAAATCCCAGCAGCAGACCAATGGCGGCAACGGCGCATGCGACCGGTTTGAGCAGGATGTAGGGGATGAACATATAGGGGTTCATAGCAATGGGCGTACCAAAGATAATGGGCTCAGAGATGTTGAAGATGGCGGGAACCAAAGCAACCTTGGAAAGCGTCTTGTAGCGCTCGGACTTAGCCGTGAGCAGAGCAAGCTCCATACCCAAGGCGTCAACAGAGCCCACGGAGAACAGCACGATGAACGCCAGATACGGAAGCGGCTCACCGGCAAGGTATGCCTCGATGTTGGCAAGACCACAGGCTTGGATGACCGGCATGTACACGCCCATCAGGACACTGGGGTGAATACCAAAGAAGAACAGCAGATTGCACAGCACAAAGTAAGCGACAACTGCCCACGGGCTCGAGCCAAGGAACATAACGGGCACCGCGACGGTGGAGTTGATGAGATTGAAGACATCGCCATAGCTCGTCAGGCCCATACCCCACTTAAGCAGCGCGGCCGTGGTGAAGATAACGATGGCGCAGAACATCGGAGATAGCGAATCGTTAACGAACTGAGGGACGGAATCGGGCATGGGGATGGCGATATGCTTCATAAGGAAGTTAAGCGCCTTCGGCACGATCAACGCCACGAGCAGCGCAACGAACAGGCCCGAGCTGCCCAGATAACGGGTCGCGATAAACGTCGAGCCGTCCTCGGCATGACCAAGAGGAATCAGCAGGAGCAAAACGCCAATAGCCGCAACCGTCGACGTAAGGCCTTTGTTCCCGAGCACCTTGCCGTAGGAGTACGAGACCGAGGCGCACATGTAGATGGCGCCGAGGTTCATGGTAACGACCAGTACGTCGGTAATCGTCGCCGACATGCCGGTGCTGGTAAGGAACGCCTGCAACGGCGGGATCGGCAGCCCGTTGATAATGGAGAGCAGCGCCACGCCCAGCGTAACGGGCATGGTCGCCATCATGCCGGACATAAGGCCCTTTACGACCTTAAAGCTACTCACTTTGTGGGCAATGGGACCCACGTGCTTCTCGAGGAAGCCCTACATCGAATCGAGAACGCTCATTTTTGTGTTCACTGATCCTCTCTAAACGATTCATCTAGCTGTCAAACGAGAAATTGCGGCCGACTCTTTCCCGCCTATGACCAATGGAAATATGGTTACGCCTTGAGCTCGAGGACGAGGAGCCAATCCCCAACCCCGGGTTTGTCAGGCAGAATGATGCTGCCCGTGACGGCAAGGGCGTCCTCGCCGTCACGGTATGCGCCCGTGCGAGGGTTAAACCATCGGCTTGCATAGGCAGCGCCCGTCGGCACGCCCTCGATAGCAAGCTTTTGGCGCACGGTATCGCCAAAGTACGCGACGATGCGCGAAAGGTCCTGGCTGGCGGTTGCCAGCGGAGCCTTGTTGGCAAACAGGTTGCCCGCATCGGTCGTTTCGTAGGGAGCAAGCTCCCAGAAGTGATTGTCTTCGTAGAAGGAGCGCATGTAGCCCATCTGGACCGCACCTTCTCCGTCTACCGCCTGGGCCCAAGTAATGCCAAAGCGGTTGAAGATCGCCATAAAGGGGTCAAGCTCCTCAGGGCTTTCCCACACGTTGTCCCAGATTCCCTGGGCTCCGTAGGTATAGCCGGCGCCGCCGGCCTGCATGCAGATATACGCCACACGGCGCAGCATGTCTGCGGTGCACAGGCGCGTACCCATCTCCTCGAGCGTCGAGCAAAACTCGTAGAGCGCCTCGCCCTCAACGAAGGGTTTGTCGTCATGAGCTGCCAGATAGTCAAAGTAGTCGCTTGCCTTGATTATGTAATCGCCGTGACCGGCTTGGTTGAGCGTAAAGTCCATCCAGGGCTCATCCTGGTAGTAATCGGCAAAGGGGCGCTCGTTGGTATAGTGCGCTGTCGCCAGATGACCATAGCCGTCGCGTGCCTCAATCTCCAAGGCGACCTCACGCCAGCCGTCAATCATGGCGGCTCGACCTTCTTTGCGGTATCCGGCAACCTCGCCGGCAAGCGTCCACACCATCGGATATGCACCATAGCGCGCCACCAGGTAGCGGGCGAGGTGCTTTTGGTGTTCCACGGCATGCTCGCCGAGAATGGCAAACGCCCACGCTTGCCCAAGCGCATTGACTAAGCCCGCATCGGCGATATAGGCCATACGGCGGTCGAGCTCCCGCTGGTAGAAGGCCACATTAGGCACATCTTCCACACCCTTGGCCATGCCACCGTCAATCCAATAGCGATCACCTGCGCCCATGTCAGAGCGCAGGTTGGTCTGATAGACGGTAAAGCCCTGCTTGGCACGTAGGTCGACCATGCCGCGAAATTGGCTTGTCATGCCGGGGTGGTTCGACGCATCCCAGCTCTCGCGGTAGGCAAACTCCCAATGGGTATCGCCCAGCCAAAAGAACGGCGTACCATCTGAATAGGCAAACATGCGCGAATCGTCTGCAACGCGGATAAAACCGTGGCGATACAGATCGAGGTCGCCCGCGTACGGCACGGCCTCGACGCGGCCCGTGCAGCCATTAAGACCGGTCTGCTCGGGAGCCTCGATAACATAGTTCCAGGCACCCAGCTCGGTCGGGGCAAACGACACGCAGTAGGTACGCCCACCATCCCAGTAGGCCTCGCGGCGAATTACCCTGCCGCTCGGGCCGGTGAACTCCGCCCAAATCTCAACATCCAAAAACGGGTTGTCGAACGAGCAGGCGCTCTCGAACGTCAGAATAACCGGACGCCACATCTCGGCGGCAGCGTTTTGATTCAACGTCATATCCATTGCAGACCCCTTTCTGGTCTTGGTGCCTACTAGTTCAGTCCTCGCTCGCTGGCGGACGTCACGGCAAAGTCAACGATCGCTTGGGCATCCTCGGCACAAATAAAACCTTGTGACACCTCGATCGCCGTATCGCGCTCACACAGAGCGCGATAGTTTTCGAGCGATCCGTACAGCTCCTTGAGCATCGATGCCGAAAACGACTCCATATGGCCAAACAGGCCATCCTTGTCGCTCGTCTTATCGACCGTGCCCTGGCCCGGCTCCACCAGGCTCGTGTTGGAATAGCGGGCAAACGGATGCTCGAGCAGGCAAGTGCGAAGGCCGCCCTTGGTGTTGCCCAAGGCATCCTTTACGTTCTCGCCGTTCGCGTCCAACTCAATGCGCGGACATGTTGCCGGAGCGGCACCCGTGCGAACCCAACGGAACAAGTTGCGGAAAGCGGCGTGGAAGAGGTACTGCGACGGGTAGGCGTTTGCCTCGGCGTGCTTGCCGACGTACACCGGCAAATGATCGATGCGCTTGAGGTCCTCGTCGTCCTGGTAATAGTCGACATAGCTCCACTGCGTATCGTGGGAAGCACCCGTCACCTCGTACAGCCGGTATTTAAAATCGGGGTCGTCGCTATCGGGCATAAGCGTGCGCCAACTCTCAAAGCGACCGTTCTCGCTTTCGGTCTGAAGGGCGATAAACGGCTCCTCGACGTGCTCCACACGCAGTAGATGGTGTGCGTATTCCCGGCAGCATTCATACTGATTGACAGGAATGCACATCGAATGGATGCCGCCGCCAGACAGGTACCCGTCAAACACGCGGCCGTCGCGGCGCACCTCCTCGCGATAGGCAAAGCTGTTAAGGTAGCGGAACAGGTAGGCGCCGGACTGAGACCATCCTGTAAGGCAAATTGCCTGGCGAGGATAGTCGCGGATCGGGTTAAGGTCGGAGTCTCCGCGCAAGAGCCACGCAAGATCGGTCAACATGTCCCAAAACAGGCCAGTCTCGTAAGAGATGTCCATGTCGGGAAGCGCGCCGTCGCGTACGAGCTGTTCCGGATCAAAGTCAAAGGGCCGCTCGGGAGTTGGGTTTGCCCAGCTCATGAAGGCATAGCGATCGGGATTGAATTCCTTGAGCTTAGCGATGGTGTTGGGCTTGCTGGTAATGCCCACATAGATATCGCCAGAGCGCACAAACTCGCCGTGACCCAGAATCCACATGCGCTCGATTTCCATAAACGATGTGGGATTGATGATCTCCACGACCACATTGCCACTCGCTTGCGCCGGATCTTTCGGAGCACGAACAACGATCCGATTGGAATAAGGAGCGTCGGCAGTCATGACCTCCACGCCGCCGTCTTCGTCGGCGGTGCGATACACGTTGGCGGTACCGTCAACGCGATACTCGCGCTCGACGTAATCCTTTGCGCTCAGATGACAGTAGCGCTCGGCGCTCGAAAACGGATAACTCTCATCCGTAATGGGCATTTGGAAAATACCGCTGATCATCTCGTCCCCCTTGTTGTTGCGTTTGCTGAGACAAACTCTACTGTGGGCGCTACTTAACTTCTATTGATTCTTAAGTTTAATTACTAAATATTTAGCTTAATAAACAGCCTGGTGTTAAGCTCATGGTAAGTTCACAAACGTTAGGAAACACCATGGCCGTTACTGCAAAACAAATCGCTGACCAGCTGGGAATTTCGGCAGCGGCCGTTTCCCTTGCACTTAACAATCGACGCGGCGTAAGCGAAAAAACACGGCAGCTGGTACTTAGCACCGCCGAAGCTCTAGGTTACGACTTTAGCAAGATTAAGTTCGAGCGCCAAAAGAGCGGAACCGTTGCCTTGGTTGCCTTTAACCGGCGCCGCATCTTTGCGCGCCCCTTCTTCGCCGATATGCTCGCCGGAGTCGAGGGCGCTCTTAGACACGCGGGATTCTCGTTTTCGCTGGTGAACTACTCACCGTTCGAAAACACTCAGCAACAGATCGCCGACATCGCCGAAGCGCAATATGATGGTGTCATCATCCTTGCAACTGAGATGTTCGAATCGGATTTTATGCCGTTTGCATCGCTGGACTGCCCTCTGCTGCTGTTGGACTCATGCATGAGCGCTGGGGTCGATACGGTCAAGATCGACAACGCCGCCAGCATGATGCTAGCCGTGCAGTACCTGCATTCGAAGTATGGATCTGTCCCCGGGCTGTTAACGACGCCCGTTACCGTGAGCAACTTCACCGAACGACGCTTCGCCTACGAACACGCCATCGGTCAGCTATCGGGCTCGGAAAAGTGCGGCATCATCCACGAACTCGCCGTCGCTCCAGATGAAGCATACGCCGACATGCTCGACATTATTGATTCGGGCGAACCCCTCGCCCAAAACTACGTCGCTGTCTTTGACGATATAGCTATTGGGGCCATGAAAGCCTTTATCGAGCGTGGTTATCGCGTGCCCGATGACGTACGCATCGTCGGCTTCGACAACAACGCCGGCGGAACCTACGTGCAGCCACAACTGACCACGCTCAATGTTCCTTCGGAGTATATGGGCGCCGTCGCCGCACGGCGCCTCGTCGAGGTTATCGACGAGGCCGAGCACCACCCGCTCAAGATCGAGCTGGGGGCATCGCTCATCAAGCGCCGTTCTGCCTAGAGCTCGCGCACGCTCTGGCGCTCGACAAAATAGGTCGAGACGGCCGTTTTGCAGGTATAGCTCTTGGGATTGCGGATGTTGCCCACCAGACGGCGCACCGCGATCTCGCCCACCTCGTGCTTGGGAACATGCACCGTGGTGAGTGGCGGGTTGGAGAAGGCGCCCACGGAAAGATCGTCGAAGCCAATCATCGAGACATCTTCGGGCACGCGAATGCCATGCTCGCTCAACGCACGCATAGCACCCACGGCGAGGACGTCGTTCTCGGCAAAGAAAGCCGTCGGCAGTTCATCATGCGAAACGGTATCGAGCCATGCGCCCATGTCGCGATAGGCGCCCTCGAGCGTGGTGCCCAGCGTGACGCGCCATGTCGGATTGGCCTCAAGGCCTGCATCTTCAAGCGCTTGGCGATAGCCGCGCTCGCGATCCTTGAAATTGCGGATGCGCAGGTCGCCTGCCAGGTAGCCGATTTGCTTGTGGCCCTTCTCGATAAGGTAATCCACGGCACGCAGCACCGAATCGGTATTGGCAATGACCACGGCATCAAAGTACTGGCGATCGCTCCAGCCGTCGAGCACGATCAGGTGGGCGGCGGCGTTGGCGAACAAAGCGTAGTCTTCCTCACCCAGCTCGGTGCCCATCAGCACGATGGCGGCAGCCGGGTCGGCGATAAGGCTCTCGACCTGCGGGCGCACGGCGTTCAAGTCGCTAAAATCGAGCGAGACAAAGCTCGTGCTCATGCCGTGACGACGCGCCTGGCGCTCCACGCCCTCAATCACCGCAGGATGGAAGGTGCTCTCATCAAGGATGGCGCCCGTCTTGCGCGCGAGAACAAACTGGATGCTCTCGAGTTGCGTCGACTGCTGGTAGCCGAGCGATTGCGCGCACTCAAGGATGACCTTGGCGGTCTCTTCACTCACGCTGCGCTTGCGGTTGAGCGCGTTGGACACGGTCGCAGGCGAAAAACCGGTGATGCGGCTAATTTCGCGAACACTTGCTTTGGCCATTGTTCCCCCTAGCAACGGCCGTGGCGGAGCATCGCAACTTGATGACTCGACAACTAAACGACCGCAAATTCAATCTAAACAGAATAGTAAATGTTTATGAGCTAGTTTAGCCTGTTGTCAAGCGAAGTGGCACGACTATTCCCCCAACGGGCACATTTACTCGGTAGCTAAAAAAGCCCCGTCCCAAATTGACTACATGGGGCGGGGCACGGAAATCATCTAGCCAAGAACACGGGCCATGCGCGTCTTGAACTCGGACAGGAAGCGCGGGGCATCCACGGTCAGCGCCACAAGCGCGCTCTTGTCCGGATTGGACAGGCGATGCTCGTCGCAAATGGTGCGGCCGCGATACTCGCCCAGCAGATCAACACGTAGATTGCAGCCGAGCGCACCCACGAGCGTGGGGTCAATCGCCACAGCGACGGCAAGCGGATCGTGCAGCGCGCAGCCACCCAGGTAGGGGGCGTTCATCTCGTACGAGCCAATGTAGTGCTCCACCATGCTCGCAAACGCGCAACCGGCCATGGTGCCCGAACCCGTCCAGCCGGCAATGTCGCGACGCGTGAGCACCACGCGATGCGTCACATCCAGACCCACCATGGTGAGCTTGCGGCCCGAACGCAGCACGGCATCGGCCGCCTCGGGATCACTTGCCATGTTGGCCTCGGTGCCCGCACTCACGTTTCCGGGCACGGTCAGGGCGCCGCCCATCACGACCACGCGACCGATAGACATCATCGCCGCCGCATCGCGCTCCAAGGCAAGTGCCAGGTTGGAGAGCGGACCGGTCGCCACGTAGATCAAATCGGGGCCATAGGTGCGCGCGGCATCGATCAGATAATCGACCGCCGCGTTACCGTCGGCCGACGTCGCCCCCACCGGCTCGTACGGCGACGCGGGCACGCTCGCCCCGCCAATGCCGTTCTTGCCGTGGATGAGCGTGGTGGACGCCGGCGGTGTATAGGGCTCAGTCGCCTTAATGGGACGATCGGCGCCCAGGTACACCGGAACCTCGGGGCGACCCAGCAGATCGAGCACCGCCAGGCAATTGTGCGCCGATTGCTCGACGCGCACGTTGCCAAAGCACGTGGTGATGCCCACGAGCTCCACCTCGGGGCTCGCGATGGCATAGGCAAGCGCCATTGCATCGTCCACACCCATATCCAGATCAAGGATCAGCTTCTTGGTTGCCATTGTTCTACTCCGCTTCTCCGTCTTGTACTAAATCGTCTAAATCAAACACGCGCTCAACTTCGGCACGCGTGGGAATCGACTGCTGAGCGCCCAGGCGCGACACCGTCACTGCCGAGGCGCGTGCACCCGCCGTCATGCACTCAAAGAGCGGCCAGCCCTCCAAACGAGCCGCCGCCAACGCACCGATAAACGTATCGCCGGCGGCCGTGGTATCGACTACCGTGCTCGAAAGTGCCGGCATGCGCAGCAGCTCACCGCTATCACCGAGCGTAACCGAGCCGGCGCCGCCCAGCGTGATGACCGCGGCGCCGGCACCCTTGGCGAGCAGGGCGTTGAGCGCCGCGACGCAGCTCGCATCATCCGCGGGCAAGATGCCCGTCAGCACCTGGCACTCAGTCTCGTTGGGACAGACCAGGTCGACCGCAGGCCAGACCTCCGCAGGCAACTCACAGGCAGGCGCTGGATTAAAGACCGTATAGAACCCCAGCTCGTGAGCGCAAACAAGTGCCTCGGCCGTCGCCATCAGATCGCATTCGCCCTGGGCGATAAAGACGCTTCCGGCAGCCGGGGCGATCTCGTTGGCGTCGCCGTCGAGCTCATCGGCCACCAGACGTCTCAGCGCGCAGGCCACATCCTCACCCGTAAGCGCGTGGTTGGCGCCCGGCGACAGCACGATGCGGTTGTCGCCCTCGCAGCGAATGATGGTCGCCGTTCCCGTCTCCACGTCATCGCGACGCGCCACAAAGTCACAGTCCACGCCAGCATCCTGGAGCCCCGCCACGAGCACATCGCCAAACGCATCGCGCCCGACCGCGCCAATCATGCACGTGCGCGCACCCATGCGCGCGGCGGCGACGGCCTGGTTAGCGCCCTTGCCGCCGGCATTGGTGATAAAACCGCTGCCGCCGACGGTCTCGCCCGCACGCGGCATGCGCTCGCACGCCACCGAAAGGTCCATGTTCATGCTGCCAAACACCGCAATGATGCCGCGATCTGCCATGGGAACCTCCTCATCTGCGGGCCTTATGCCCACCGTCGGCCGTCGATCGTGCGCCCTCGCACCTCTATAACTTTAGTTCACTTTGATGTGAACGCGCCCTTGAGGTTGCGCCAGCAGCAAGCATTCACAGGAGCAGGCAGCTACAATGAATATGTGCTGATTATTCTCGTCATTGGATGATGTTTTATGGAACAATTCCCACCATCGAGCCCGCGCGGTCCGCGCCGCGCGCCCGATAACCAGGCGCCGCACGAACGCCCACGCGCCGACCGCCGCGCCGGCGAGTCGCGACGCGGCCCGGTCCCGCATCGAACGCCCACCAACAAGGACGCCCACACTAACAGCGCCGCAAAAGAACAGGCGCCTGCTCGTCCCAAATCTCGCTATATCCCCGCCCTCGACGGTCTGCGCACGCTCGCCGTCGTCGCGGTGGTGCTCTATCACCTCAACCTCACGTGGGCTCAGGGCGGCCTGCTCGGCGTTACGATCTTCTTTGTGCTTTCGGGCTATCTGATCACGCGCTTGCTGCTCAACGAAGTCGCTAAGACCGGCCGCATCGACCTTAAGAGCTTCTGGATTCGCCGCATCCGTCGCCTAGTCCCCGCCGTGGTAACGGTAGTGTTCGTGACCTGCGCGTTGTGCACCATCTTTAACCACGTGATGCTCACCAAGATGCGCCCCGACATCCTGCCGTCGCTGCTGTTCTTCAACAACTGGTGGCAGATTGCCCAAAACGTCTCGTACTTCAATGCCCTGGGCGACCCTTCGCCGCTCACGCACTTTTGGTCGCTTGCCATCGAGGAACAGTTCTACCTGATTTGGCCGCCGCTGCTGTTTGCCATGGTATCCATGCATGTGAGCAAGCCCAACACGCGCCGCGTGGTTCTGGGCCTTGCCGCGGTATCTGCCCTCGCCATGATGGTGCTTTACAGCCCTGCCGCCGACCCCAGCCGCGTGTACTACGGCACCGACACCCGCGTGTTCTCGCTGCTGCTGGGTGCCTGGATGGCCTTTATCCCCGATCGCGACCTGGCGCCGGTGCGTCTCGCTCATCGTTTGGGGCTCAATCGCCTGGCTGGCGCCGCCAAGCGCGGCAAGAGCGCCGAAGGCAAGCCTGGCGAGAAGGCCGACGAATCAGCCGAGGCCGCCCCGGCACAGCCGAGCGCCCTCGTGCGCTTTTGGTCCTCGCCCGCATCCATCGATGTGTTGGGCGTCGTGGGTCTGGTTGGCCTTGCCGCCATGGTCGCGCTCACCAACGGCTACACCGCGTTCCAGTATCGCGGCGGCACGCTGTTATGCTCCATCCTCACGCTCATGGTCATCGCGGCCTGCGTGCAGCCCCAGGGAATGGTTGCCCGCGCGCTGTCCGCCGAGCCGCTCGTGTGGGTTGGCAAGCGCTCGTACAGCATCTACCTGTGGCACTATCCGCTGCTGTTGCTCATGAACCCGGTCGCCAACATCAACGATACGCCCTGGTGGCAGTACATCTTGCAGGTACTTGTGGTAGTCGCCGTAGCCGAGTGCTCTTATCGCTTTATCGAAACGCCGTTTAGGAAGGGCGCCTTCGGCCGCACCGTCACCGAATTCCGCAATGGCACCACCACGCCCGCCAACTGGGCACGCGCGCACGTCCCTGTCTGCGCAGCCTGCGCTGTCGTGTTGGTCGTTGCGCTGGGCGGCCTGATTTTTGTGCCCGAGACGTCTGCGCTGAGCGGCGAGGGCGCCGAAGTCCTGAACAAGGAAGCCAAAAACACCGCGCCCACCGACCAGCAGGCGGCCGATGACACCGACAAGGACAACGACGGCTTCCCCGATGGCTCCTACGACCTGTTGATGATCGATGACTCCGTGTCGCTGCGCGCCGTTGATTCCTTTGACGGCGTGTTACCGCACAGCCATATCGATGCCGAAAAGGGCCGCCAGTTTGATGCGGGCCGCGCGACATTTGAGGGCTATATCCAGCAGAACCTTGCCGGCAAGATCGTGGTCTTTGCCCTGGGCACCAACGGTTTGGTAACGGACGCCCAGGTCGACGCGATCATGGCCGACGCCGGCGAGCAGCGTATTGTCGTGTTTGTAAACACGCGTAGCCCGCAGCCGTGGGTCGGGTCCACGAACCAGGCCATCGCCAACGCCGCCACGCGCTACAAGAATGTACGCGTTATCGACTGGTACGGGTACAGCGCCAACCGCAACGACCTGTTTGACGGCGACGGCACGCACCTGTCGGCCACCGGCGTGGCCGAGTACCTCAATCTCATCCACGATGCGGTCAAGAAGGACCTGCCCGTGCACCCCGAGGACCACGTCAACGATCCGCAGCCGGCAGCCGTCAAGTCCGCCGGCGACGCACTCGTCAATGCCCTCGCCTACAAGCCGCACAAGCTGGGCACCGACAAGTAACGCGCAGCCAAATCTGCTTACACCCGCAGGGGGCGTCGGCCGTGGCCGACGCCCCCTGCGGCAGTTAGGGGCGCTCCTTTTGTGCCGGCACCTGGAGGCACTTCTGGCGTAGCCAATGAAGACCTCTACGGATGAATTCCAAGCCGCTCCGCCCCTCCAGACATCGTTTCCGTGCCTCGCGCCTGCCCCAAACAATCAGAACCACCCTTAAAAAGGGTGGTTTGCTCTTAGGGTATAACCCACGGGC
>UQIQ01000027.1 GCA_900541185.1 uncultured Collinsella sp. | reverse complement strand
GATCTACACCTATTAAGTCGTCGGCAGCGTCAGATGTGTATAAGAGACAGGTCGAGGCGACGGCGGACGAGGCGAAGCCCACGAGCGTAATGGCAACCTGGATGGTGGCGAGCAGCTGGTCGGAGTCGGCAGCCAGCTTAATGGCACGCTCGGCGCGCTTGTCGCCTTCCTCGGCCTCGTGCTCCAACACGGCGCGCTTGGCCGTGGTGAGCGCCATCTCGGACATAGAGAAGTAGCCGTTGATGAGGGTCAAAACGAGGGTGGTGATAAGGGAGATGGTTATGTCCATCGGGAGTTTCTCGAACCTCCAAGATTCGGGACGTCAGGTTAAAACGTTGATGGCGGATACGGCAATTGCACCGGCGCCCAAACGAGAACGCGGGCGCGCAGGCGTGGTCGCTAGATTACGAAGAGGATCACCGCCATGAACTGGAAGATGCTGCCGGCGAGTACCCACAGGTGAAACACGCTGTGCAGATAGCGCACGTTTTTGGCGATATAGAACGGCACGCCCGCGGTGTAGCACACGCCGCCGACGGCGAGCAGGGCAAGTGCCACGGGGTTGAGCAGCGCCACAAGTTCAGGCAGCTTAAAGACAACGAGCCAGCCCATCAGCAGGTAGACCAGGCCGCTTACCCAGTGCGGTTGACGCTCGCGTAGGAAGCACTCGAGGGCGATGCCGATAATGGCGATGGCCCATACGGCAAAGAACAGCGCAGGGCCGCCGTCGTTTGCGAGCGTGATGAGGCAAAACGGCGTATAGCTGCCGGCTATGAGCAGGTAGATGCAGCTGTGATCGATGATGCGAAACACGCGCTTGGCGCGCGCGGGCTGAATCGCGTGGTAGAGCGTGGAGGCTAGGTATTCGAGGATAATGCTGACGCCATAGACAATCGCCGCGGCCATGTGGGCCGGGCCTCCGCCGCGCAGGGCGGCGAATACGATCAGGAGCACCAGGCCCGCGATACCCAGCAGGCAGCCGACACCATGGGTGACGGAGTTCATGATCTCCTCACCCATGGTGTAGTGTGGAACGGCCGCGGTCTTGGGTCGCGGCTTAGAACTGTCGCTCGAATCGGACATGCCGGTTACATCCTCCAACGTAAAGAGTTCTCAACACTATATCAAAGCGTCTGGGTACGTGCGAAATTTGCACCATACGTGACCCTTTGTTTACCCATTCTTTGCCTGTTGACGCATCAACGGCGAACGTCCATAATGCGCTTGCATTAAATGTTGATGTATTAACATCTTATAGGAAAGCTTCTTATGTCTCAAAACGCACGTTCCCATCGAAAGCTCAAGATAGCCGGCGTCGTTGCGCTGGTGCTCGTTGTCGCGCTGCTGGGGTTTGCCGGCAACTCTTTGTTTGACTTTGCCCTGAACCCCCAAGCGCCGTACACCATGAAGATGATGCAGGATGGCAAGGACGCCGAAAAGGGCGAGCAGATGGACGCCGAGGAGGGCGAGGCACGGGCGTGGTTTAAGGAAAACCGCGAGAGCAGCAGCCTCACCGCGAACGACGGGACCGAGCTTGCCGCCTGGTATTTTGCTGCGTCGGAGAGCACGCACGACTACGCCGTCTGCCTGCATGGATATACCAACGAGCCCATCGGTATGGCCCGATACGTCAAGCGATTCCACGACCGCGGCATGAACGTACTCGCACCCGCCGCACGCGCCCACGAGCGCTCCGGCGGCGACTATATCGGCATGGGCTGGCCCGAGCGCCTCGACATCGTCGCATGGATCGAGCAAATCGTTCAGGCTGACCCCGAGGCGCGCATCCTGGTCTTTGGCGAGTCGATGGGTGCGGCAACTGCCATGAACGTCGCGGGGGAATCTCTGCCCGCAAACGTGAAATGCATTATCGAGGACTGCGGTTATACGAGTGTTTGGGACGAGTTTTCTCTGCAGCTCAAGAACGTGTTCGGCTTGCCCAGCTTTCCCTTGCTCGATGTAGCAAACTTGGTGTGCAACGTGCGCGCGGGCTACGACTTTCATAAGGCGAGCAGCGTGGAGCAACTCAAACACGCGACGGTTCCCATGCTGTTTATCCACGGCGACCAGGACACTTTTGTGCCGTACGATATGCTCGACCAAAACTACGACGCGTGCGCCAGCAAGGTCAAGCAAAAGCTCACCATCCATGGCGCCACCCACGCCAAGAGTGCGCAGGTCGACCCCGAACTCTACTGGAACACAGTCGACAACTTCCTCGACAAGAATTTTTAGGTAAAAAGCAACGTCTGGGGTTTTGTTGCCAAAAAACGGTTTGTGGTCGGCGGTATTCGATTTTTCACCGCACTTCTGAAAAGCCGCCCGCGAGCGTTGTGCTCGTGGGCGGCTTTTACTCAACTAACGCCACAAAGGCGCTTGGTTTGTCCAATAGCTAGGCGCTACTTGACCTCGATGAGCTCGTACTTGCTCGTGCCCAGGCCGATCTTTTCGGCGTGCGCGATGCAGGTACGCCAGTCGGTGTCGGGATGCGTGATGCAGAAGGGATCCTTGGCCTGCTCGCCCTCCAGATGCTCGTGATTGTGCTCCATCTTGGCCGCGCTGTCGGTAAGCTCGGTGTTGGGCAGCGGCTCGGATGCCATGACGGCATCGGCGCAGGCCTGGTCGATGGCGACCGGGTCGAAGCTCGCGAACATGCCGATATCGTTGACGATAGGTGTGTCGTTTTCGGGATGGCAATCGCAGTTGGGGCTGATATCCATAGCCAGCGAAATGTGGAAGCTGGGACGATCCTGGACAACGGCCTTGGTGTACTCGGCGATCTTGCAGTTGAGCACGTCGGCCGCGGCCTCATAGCCGGGCTTGATGCAGTCCTGGTTGCATGCCGCAATGCAGCGTCCGCAGCCCACGCAGCGATCGTGGTCGATGGCAGCCACGTGCACCGTGCGAGTGTTGCCGCTGGCAAGCTCGCGCTCGCGGGTGCCGTCGAACGAGATGGCGTTGTGCGCGCAGATCTTTTCGCAGGCACGGCAGCCAACGCAGTGCTCGGTCGCGACGTTCGGCTTGCCGGCGGCATGCTGCTCCATCTTGCCGGCGCGACTGCCGCCGCCCATGCCCAGGTTCTTCATGGCACCGCCAAAGCCGGCCTGCTCATGGCCCTTAAAGTGGGTGAGGCTGATCACGATATCGGCATCCATGAGCGCCTGACCGATCTTGGCCTCGTGCACGTACTCGCCGCCCTCGACCGGGACGAGTGCCTCGTCGGTGCCCTTGAGGCCGTCGGCAATGATGATCTGGCAACCCGTAGCATACGGGGTAAAGCCGTTCTGGTAGGCGGTATCGATGTGCTCGAGCGCGTTTTTGCGGCTACCGACATAGAGCGTATTGCAGTCGGTGAGGAAGGGCTTTCCGCCCAGCTCCTTCACGACGTCTGCAACGGCGCGGGCGTAATTGGGGCGCAAAAAGCTCAGGTTGCCCAGCTCGCCAAAGTGAATCTTGATGGCGACGAACTTGTTCTCAAAGTCGATCTGCCCAATTCCGGCGTGACGGATGAGGCGCTTGAGTTTGTCGAGCTGGCTCTCGCGAGCATGCGTGCGCAGGTTGGTGAAGTACACCTTAGCGGGTGCTGCGGGTGCAGTTGCGGTCATAGATATATCCCCTCGGTCTATATGGCGTTACAGACATAGAGGATGGTACCAGTTAAAGCAGAGTTAAAGTCAAGTACGGAACCTAGTCATTGGGTACTCATTGGGGACAGACTTAAATGGCTGAAACCACTCATTGGGGACGGACTTAAATGAGTGCCTCGCCACCTGGCAGCTAGGGACGTTCCTTTCCTGCCGGCAGTTGGGGACAGTCCTTGCCAGCACGGCCGACGAGCCGGCAAGTCAGCAAAGACTGTCCCCGACGACTAGTCGTTTAAGAGCGTCCCCAATGACCAATAAGGGACTACTCCTGCACCTTGAGGGCCTCGGCCAGGCTCACGCGCTTGATGGAGCGCGTGTGCAGCAGCGCCACGACCAGGTAGGTCACAAAGCCGATTCCTGTGCACGCAGCCATGGACCAAGCGGGCACATAGATCTCGATATTGCCGTTGTAGGCGAGCAGCATCGAGCGGAAGATGGCCGTGAGCGAGCCAATAATGACCGGCAGGCTCAGCACGAGCGACGCCGCCACGCACAGCGTGATCGAGCGGATGTACAGATGCGAGATCTCGCTATCGCGATAGCCAAAGACTTTCATGTAGCTGATCGAACGGGCGCTGTGGTCGATCACCGCCTTGGTCAGCAGGTACATAAACAGCAGGAAGATAAACACCGCGAGCCCGATCATCATTCCGATCATTTTGCTCATCATGCCGATGAACTGGTCGCCCACGGCCCGCATGTCGTCGGGCGTGGTATCGCCGGCAAAGTAACGAGCATCGAGGTCGAGCTTCTCGTCGCTCACATAGCCGTTAAAGTAGGCGGCGTCGTTGCCGAACAGTTCGTTAAAGTCGTCGATACTCATATAGATATTCATGTCCGACTTGGAGCCCCAGGCACAGTCCTTGCCCACGTACTCAAAGGAATAATTCTCGCCCTCGTACTTGTCGCGAAGCTTAACCTTCTGACCCTTGCTCCAGCCAAACTTGTCGAGCAGGCCACCGCCAAAGACGACGCGCCCATCGCCAACGTTGAGGTCTTTCCAATAGCGCGAATCGGACGAGATGCCGTAGACGGAAATCGTCTCCTGCCCATTTCCATCGCCGCGGTTGTATTGCAGCTGGTAAACGGCATATTTCTCGGCCTGCGCGATTGCGCCCGCGCCGTTGTCGGTCGTATTGACCGGGTGGATATCATCGTTGTCAGTGTCGATCTTAGAGGCCTTGTCGATCAGGTCGATAGCCTCGTCGCGGTCGCAGCCGAGGGCATCGGCAAGGTCATCGAGGCGCGCATAAAGCGCATCCTTCTTGTCCTGGACCTTGGCGAGCGCGTCCTGCGCCGCGGCCAGGCTCTCGGCAGACGGAGATGCGGTCGCGGCATCGGCTGCCGCCTGCGCTGCATCGGCCGCGTCCTCAAGCTCGTCATCGGCATCCTGAGCGGCAGAAAGCAGTGCGCCGTCAACCGACTGCAAACGCTCGAGTGCCGACCACTGCTCGCGCTCCTCGGCGGTGCCCTCGAGTTCCAGCGGGGCCTTGAGCGTGTACTGGTGCTCGGCGACCAGGCTTGTCTCGAGGTTGTCCGCGTAGTGCGTCATCGTGGGCAGAATCGCCAGGCCAAAGAGCAGTAGCAGCGAGGCAAACGCAATGCCCACGAAAAGCGTGGCGAAGTTGCCCAGATTACGCAGGAAGATGCGCAGGCGGAAGCGCGAGACAAAGCCCATGCGCTCCGGCAGCTGCAGGCCGCGCTTGGTGCCCGACTTGCCGCCCGCCTCGTGACGGAGGAACTGCAACGGCGTCTTGCCCATTTTGCGGAGCAGGCCCACCAGCGTGATGAGGATGAGCGCGGCGGCGGGAACCACGGCGCACTTCACAAAGATCTCCCAGCTCCAGTACACCTGGAAGGGCGGCAGGCTATACGAACCGTAATAGAGGCTGCGCATGGGCTCGGTAAAGAACACAACGCCGAGCACAGTGCCCAAAAGCGCCGCGACCACGCCCACGATAGCGGGAAGCGCAAGGTAGTGCAGCACGATCTCGCGTCGACGATAGCCGCTGGCGAGCAGCGTGCCGATGATGGCACTCTCCTCCTCGATGGTGGCGTCGGTAAGGACCACAAAGACGAACGCCATGATCACGATGATGATATCGAGCAGCGTCATCCACATCATAGAGTCGCCGTCTACGTCGTCGCGCGCATAGCCAATGCCCTGATTGGAATCGGCATCGATCAGATCGTCAACACGCGCATCGGCATCGGTCAGCGCCTCGACCATATCCTGCTCCGCATCGATGCGATCCGCGGTGGGGAGATCGCGATCGGCAAAGGTGAAGGAGTAGGTGTAGGCGGGCGCGCCGCCGGCATCCTCGAGCGCGGCAAAGCCGGCATCGGTGACCTCGGCCACGCCGTACGTGATGGTGTTCACCGTAAAGTCCGAATTGTTGAGGAACAGCGCCTGGCTATCGGGCTGGGTCATGATGCCGCAAATGGTGTAGGCGCGGCCCTCGAGCTTGACCTTGTCGCCCACGGCGAGGTCGTTGTTGGCGGCAAAGACGCGGTCGATGGCCACCTCGTCGTCTGCCTTGGGCTGTTTGCCTTCGCAGTAGGACGCGATATCGACCTCAGTGCGGTGCGCATAGGTGCGCAGCGTGCGCTTGGTGCCATCGTCGCCGGCGGTCTTTTTGATGATGGCGTCGATGGAGAAATTCTTGTAGAGCGTGACGCCGCCGACGTCGCCGGCCGCATCCTCGGCGGCCTTGAGTTGATCGTCGGTAGCCTCGAAGGAGGTGGTCACGCGGCCGTCCTCAATCGTGTACGCATCGCGCATGTCGTCGATAAGGCAGCCGATGGAATGTGCCGCGAGCAAAAAGCCCGAGGTGAGGGCAATGCTTCCGCACATAAGAAGAAAGATGCCTAGGTACTTGCCGATATTGCGGCGCAGCTCGCGCGGGAGACGTTTTGCGAGAGGTGTCATGGCGCCGCCTACCAATCGAGCTCGGCGGCCGCGACGGGCGACTCGTTGAGCTCGTCCTCGACGATGCGCCCGTCACGCAGGCGCAGCACGCGATTTGCCATGCGCGCGATGGCGGCGTTGTGCGTGACGATGATGATGGTGCAGCCGTAGGTGCGGTTGACGTCCTCCATGAGCTGCAAGATTTCCTTGGACGTCTTGTAGTCGAGCGCGCCCGTGGGCTCGTCGCACAGCAGCAGGCCCGGGTTTTTGACGAGCGCGCGACCGATGGCACAGCGCTGCTGCTGGCCGCCCGAAACCTGACGCGGAAATTTGTTGCGGTGCTCGTAGAGGCCCAGCGAACGCAGCAGGTCGTCGACATTGAGCGGGTTTTTGGACAGGTGCGCCGTGACCTCGATGTTCTCCTTGATGGTGAGATCGGGCACCAGATTGTAGAACTGGAAGACAAAGCCCAGCTCACGGCGGCGGTACTCACCCAGGTCAGCGGGCTTGAGCACCGTGAGGTCGCAGCCGTCCACCATGATGGAGCCGTCGTCGGCATCCTCCAGGCCGCCGATCAGGTTGAGAAAGGTCGACTTGCCCGAGCCCGAGGGCCCCAGCATGACGCAGATCTCGCCGCGGTTGATGGACATGTCGATGCCGTCGAGCACCGTCAGGCGCGCGTCACCGTCGCCGTAGTGCTTCTTGAGCCCCTTGACCTGGACGTAGGCTTGCTTCGTTGCCATGCTATCCCCCATTGTTAGCCTCGTACTACTTTATGAAGGTAATAGTAAACCTTGGCGAACTATTTTTGGGCGAGAGTGGGGATTTGTTTCAGACTAGTCATTGGGGACGTTCTTAAATGACCAGTCACAAGGGACGCTCTTTCGCCACCCGGCAGTTGGGGACGCTCCTTATCTGCCCCCGATGGCTAGTCATTTAAGTCTGTCCCCAATGAATACTTTTGGTCGTTTAAGTCTGTCCCCAATGAGTAGGTGTCTAGGCGTGGGATTTGTTGTGGGCGAGGGCTAGGCCTACGGCGGCGATGGCCGCGGCAAAGAGCACTGTGACGCCCAGATCGCAAGCGATGTCGCCCAGCACGGTGGACGTCAGGTCCGCGGCGAGCGCCTTGCCGATCGCGTCGTTCACCCAATATGTCGGCACAAAGTGCGCCACGGTCTGCACGGCCGAACCCATGAGCGACAGCGGCATCCAGGCGCCACCCAAAAACGTCATGAGCATGCCAAGCAGGTTGCCCACACCGTTGAGCAGCTCCTCGCGCGCGCCCAGGCTCGACAGCGTAAAGCCAACGGCCAGTGGCGTCAGCGCTAGGGCAAACGTTGCCGTCAGCGCCAGGCACACGCGGCCCACGCCGACCTCGGCAACCGCGCTGGCAAAGCCCACGACGCCCATCATGCTCGACACAAACCAGATACAGACGGTGAGCACGGCGGCGGCCGCAAACACGGCAAGCGAACGCTGGCGATCGGAGATTGGGCCGGCATCCATGCGGCGCACGCGCTCGGGCTCGTTCATGCCCGAGAACACCAACCCCACCGACACGATGACCGACAAGATAATCGCGTACGCGCCAAAGTTGAAGTACGACTCGAGCGTGGCGGCAGCAGCCGAGTCGACCTTGACCCGCTCGATCTGGACCTCCGCGCGCTTTGCAGCGGCATGTTCGGCGGCCTTGGCAACGTCGCCGTTGGAGGCAGTGGGCTCAAGTGCGGCTGCAGCGCCCGCGAGCGAGATCCAGCGCGAAGCCTCGGCAGACGAAAGCGCCGCCGCCATGGTGCCGGCACCGTAGGTCACATCGAGCTTGGGCAGGGACTCCCCCGCGCGGGCAGCCGCGACCAGGTCGTCCTCGAACCCCTCCGGGATAAAGAACACGCAGTCGGCGCTGCCCTTGGCGCTGTTGCTCTTGGAGAGCGCGTCCGCAAGGTCGTACGTGTCATCGCCGACGCCCGTGACCAGGTCAAACCGCGAACCTAGGTGCTTAGTGAGCGCACGTGAAAGATCACTGCCATCGCGGTCGACCACGATCACGTTGGCGTCGTAGGGCTTGTACTCGGTGAGCTGCGACGAGTTCCAGCTCACCGATGCCGCGATGAATACGCCCATCAGCGAAATGAACACCGTGTAGATGAGCAGGTAGAACGGGTGTGCCAGCGCCATGCGAAGCGCGGTCTTAAAGGTGCTCATAGCGGCTCCTTCCAAAGATCAGCGTGGCGGCGGCAACGAACAGCAGCGCCATAAGGACCAGTGCGCCGGCGCGAACGGCAAAAGGTCCCAGGTCCTCAAAGAAATACAGGCGGTTGAACATGTCGCAGATAAGCTTGACGGGATTGAGCCAGCACTCGGCCGGGCAGGCGCGGGCGACGTCGTCGGCAAGCGCCATCGCCGGCTCGCCGTAGAGGCCAGCGAACAGGGCGCACGTGGTAGCAAAGCCCGTGAGGATGCCGGACTTGGACGCCTTGCCGCCCTTAACGGGAAGCGTGCCCACAAAGAGTCCCAGGCCCGTGGCGGCAAGCGCGGAAGCGGCACCGCCCGCGAGGCACAGCCCCTCGCGCCCGCCAAAGTCGACGCCCACGACCAGGCGCACGTAGCCGATTGCGATCGCCATCGAGGCGAAGGAAACCAGCCACGAGCCGACGAAGATGCCGGCCAGCGACGCCGTCTTGGAAAGACCGCCCACGCAGCGACGCGCGCCAAGGCCCGACAGATTGGGCTGCAAATCGACGACGCTCAAGGCGGCAAACTCGGCAGACATCATCGCGACCAGGCCAAAAAGCGCGTAATAGTAGATGACCGTGCCGTCGGGCGTGGTGCGCGTAAGGCTCACGCGACGGGTGCCGCCCTCGAGCGACAGGGCGCGCGCAACCGCCTCGGGGTCGGCGAGTGCCGCCGGGTTGTCCTGGGCAATCTGGGACATGAGCTCGGCATTTTGTGTATACGAGCTTGCCACCGTCTCCAGGATGCTGCGATCGGTGAGCACCGATGATGTGCGCGAGCTGTCGTAGCTCGATAGCAGTGTGAGCTTGGGTGCGCCTGCGTCGTCGACCGTATAGATGCCCGCGACCTCGCCGGCCTTAAGCGCACGGTTCGCATCGGCTGCGTCGTCGCACTCGTGGATCTCGAGCAGCTGATTGTCGCTCTCCTTGGCAAGCGACGTCGCCACGTCCTTAAAGGTCGAAGCGTCCCAGACCTTGTCCGCCACGACGGCAACCGGCACCGGGTCGACCGTGCCGTCGGAGCTCAGGTTCGCAAACATAAACATGAACATCGTGGAAAGCGCGATGGGAAAGAGGGCGCCCCAGACCCACGTGCTCGGCCGGCGCAGCAGCGTTTTGACCGTGGTGATGATGGTGCTGAACATGGCCGCCCCCTAGTCGCGCAGCTCGCGGCCGGTGATCTCGAGGAACACGTCGTTGAGGGTCGGCGGTTCGCTCCACACGCGGCCGAGCGCCACGTCGGCGGCGCGCAGCGTGTCGAGGATGTCGACCAAATTGTGCGGGCTCGCTTCGCAGGTGCAGACGAGCTCGCCGCCGGACAGCTCAACCGAAAGCACATGCTCGAGGGCGCGCAACCGCTCGACTGTGGCAGGCTCGACGGCGCCGACCTCGACGGTCACGCGCTCGCCCATCTGAATCATGCGCTTGAGCTCGTCGTTGGTGCCCTGCGCCAGCACGCGGCCGCCGTCCATGATCATGATGCGGCTGCAGATTTGCTCGACTTCCTCCATGTAATGGCTGGTATACACCACCGTGGCGCCCTCGTCGCGCAGGCGGCAGATGCCCTCCAAGATGGCGTTGCGACTCTGCGGGTCGACCGCCACCGTGGGCTCGTCAAAGAAGATGAGCTCGGGCTTGTGCGCGATGCCGCAGGCGATGTTGAGGCGACGCGCCAGGCCGCCCGAGAGCTTGCCGGGGCGAAACTTGGTAAAGTCGCCCAAGCCGACAAAGTCGATCGCCTCGTCCACCAGCGCGCGGCGGCGCTTGCGGTCGTTGACGTAGAGGCTGCAGAAATAGTCGATGTTCTCGCGCACCGTGAGCTCGTCAAACACCGCCACCTGCTGCGGCACCACGCCGATGCGGCGCTTGAGGTCGTAGCGGGCGGGCGCCATGGGCTCGCCGAACAGCTCAATGGTGCCTTTGTCGTAGGCAAGCAGCTGCAAAATGCAGTTGATGGACGTGGTCTTGCCCGAGCCGTTGGGGCCCAGCAGGCCAAAGATCTCGCCGGGGGCGATGCTCAGGTTAAAGTGGTCGAGCGCAATAAGGTCGTCATAGCGCTTGACGAGGTTTTCGACGTGAACGATGTCTGTCATGAGGCGGCCCTTCCGTTGATTGCGGCCCGGTACGATTGCATCATCGCAGGAGCCGCCGGCGCGCACCAGTGAGCTTTGTCACGAGTGCGGGGTCTTTGTCGTGCGGCCTGCCGACGCCCCCGCTTTGCTGCGCGGGAGGAATGTCACGGTTGCGCAGGCGGCCCCTCCACCATGCGCGGCTTCGCGTACAATACCCGTATGAACAGGCTTTTCGACAAATCGATCGTGCTGGCGTGCTGTATTGCGGCCGCCATGGGTCTTGCTGTGGATGCCCGCATGGTCGCGGCGTTTTGCCTTGGCGTTATTGCCACCTCGCTGGCCGAGGTCGCACAGGAGGAACACGCGCGCCGCGCAAGCGAGGCCGCGAGCTACGTCTACATCATCGCGGCCGTCTTCATACCGCCGTTTGTGCCGTTTGCGCCTCTCGCTCTCTATGACATCGCGCGGCGCGTGCGCCGTGAGCACGCCTGGGTCGCGCTGGGCATTGGCTCCGTCTTTGCCCTTGCGCTCGTCGTGGACCTTCGCACCGACGCGCTCACCGCCCGAACGCTTCTGCTGACCGCCATCCTTTCGGTTGCCGCCACCTTGCTATCGCTACGTACCGCCCAGCTGGAGCGCGAGCAGCAGCGCATGCGCCGTACCCGCGACGAACTGCAGGAACGAGCCCTCGCGCTCGAGGCGCGCAACCGTGATCTTGCCGATCGCCAGGACTACGAAGTCGAGCTCGCGACGCTCGCCGAACGCGCCCGCATCGCGCGCGAGATCCACGATAACGTCGGGCACCAGCTCACGCGTGCCTCACTGCAGGCCGAAGCCTTGCGCGTGGTCCACGCCGACGAGCCCGGCGTCGCCGCCGATTTCGCCGACGTCAAACGCACGGTTGACGAGGCGCTCCAGCTTGTGCGCACCAGCGTCCACGCGCTCAACGACAACGCCGTCGACCTTTCCGTGCAGCTCGAACGCATTGTTGAAGGCGCGCGCTCGGACGGCGGCCCGCAGATTGAGCTTGAAGTTTTGGCCGAGCATGCACCCGCCAACGTCGCCAACTGCTTTGCGGCGGTGCTGCGCGAGGCGCTTTCCAACGCCATGCGCCACGCTTGCGCCCAGACCGTCACCGTACGATGCATGGAGCATCCGTCGTTTTACCAGCTCATCGTTACCGATGATGGCGCGGACGCGACCCCGGCGAGCAGCAGCAACGTCGTAGAAGGCATGGGGCTCGCCTCCATGCGCGAGCGCGTCGAGGCGCTTGGCGGAACCTTCACCGCCGGCCTGCGCGCCGGCGCCCCCGGCTGGCGCGTGTTTGCCACCGTCCCCAAACAGCAAGGAGATGAGGACCGATGAGGCTCATCGTTGTCGACGACGACCGCTTAGTGGTCGATTCGCTCAAGATTATCCTGGGCGCCCAGCCGCAGATCGAGGTAGTGGGTACCGGCGCCAACGGCAACGACGCGGTTTCGCTCTATGCCGAACACGCACCCGATATCGCGCTGCTCGACATTCAGATGCCGGAACGCGACGGCCTATCGGCGGCACGCGAGATCCTTGAGCACGAACCCACGGCACGCGTGGTGTTTTTGACGACATTCTCGGATGACGAGTACATTGTGTCGGCGCTTAAACTGGGCGCCCGCGGCTACCTGATTAAAACCGATGTCGCCGCCATTCCACCAGCGTTGGCGCAGGTCATGGCTGGCAAGCGCGTGCTCGAGGGCAAGGCGATCGAGGACATCGATTTTGACGGAACGGACGTCGAGGCGGGCACGCCCCGCCGGCCCGCAGCCTTCGCCAGCCTGACCGACCGCGAGTTCGAAGTCGCCGAACTCATCGCCCGCGGCCTCGACAACAAAGAGATCGCCGCCACCGCCTACATGGGCGAAGGCACCGTGCGCAACCACATCAGCTCAATCCTGGCAAAGATGGGCCTGCGCAACCGCACGCAGATCGCTATCGCCTACCTGCGAGGGTAGTTGCCCGAAGACCGACCGTTCCGGCATAGCAAAATGGCTGCTACCGATTTAAGGCCATTTCAAAACTATGCCGGTTTACGGGGCCAAACTCAGGACCCCCATCCATACCCGCGTTTTCTGCAAAATGACGGCTCGTCTACCTGCGGTTTTATTTTCACGAATATCGGCATGGTTGGAGACTCGTAACTCAGCCCCGTAAACCGGCATAGTTTTGTTCGGGCGGCCCTGCACGAGTGCCTCCGCCAGCCTCACGGGACCAAAATGATCCGTTTTCCTCCGCCCCCAAGGGATCAGCCGGAACCGCGCGCCACGAAACCGGCCCATCTACTACGTTTGACTCGACACCCCTGACCATACCTTCGTTTTGAGCATAACCGCAGGCGTTCTACCTGCGGTTATGTTTTGGCGTTTTTTGGCATGGTTGGAGGTAAGGGGCCAAACGTAGTAGATGGGCCGATTTCGTGGCGCACCCACCTCCCCCACACACAAAAATGCCGCCACGGAGGAGGGAGATGCCTCCGTGGCGGCTGGGGGTGGGGTGGGGGCTACATTTCTGGCTCCCCGCCGGCCGCCCGGGGCCTTTTGGCCCCGGGCGCTACCAGCGTGCCTAACGCTTACGGATACCCCAGACCAGGGCACCGACACCGGCCATGGCGATGACAAATGCCATAAGCAGAGCGGCAGCCTGCTGGTCGCCTGTGGTGGGCAGGAAACCCTTGACCGTCTTGACGATGTTCGTCACGGTCTTGGGCGTGCCGGGATCGGGCGTCGGCACGGGCGTCTCGGGCTTCTTGTACGTGTTGTTGAACACGATACCCTCGACGCTCTTATCGCCCTTGGCAAAGGCGACATTCGCCTTGAGGTTACCCTCGCCGTCATCGGCCACGTTGACGGTCGCGGTAAAGACGGACTTGTCGTAGGTCATACCGGCCTCGTCGCCCTTGACCTCGCTGATGGTGTAGACGTACGTACCAGGCTCGTCGTACTCGAACTTGTCGAAGTTGATCTTGCCGTCGGCATCGTTGGTGACGGTGGACTCGATGTCCTCGCCAACGAGCTTAAAGCTAAACTCGTCCTTCTTGAGCTCGCGTCCCTCGAGCACCTTGACCGCGCCGATGGAAACCTGCGTAGGCATGGCGTGATACTTGTTGGTAAAGCCAGCCGACTCGGTGGTTCCCTCGAGCTTGTGCGTCGCGGTCAGCGTGCCGTCGCCGTTGTCGGAGACGGTGGTCACGACGGTGTAGGTCGTGCCGTCATAGGTGACGCCCTTGTACAGGCCGAGCGCGTTGGGGCAAGCCTCGCGCAGCATGTACGTGTGCGTGCCGGGTGCCTCGTAGCGGATCGGGCTCAGCGTAACGTTACCGTTGACGTCGTTGGTACCGCTAGCGACAACCACACCGTCCTCGAGCAGCTCAAACGTGAACTCGCCAGCTGCAAGGTCGCGGCCGGTCAGACGCTTAACCGTCTTGACCTGATCGGTCACGGAAGAATCGGTAGGTGCCACGCCGTACGTGTTGGTGAACGTAAAGGCCGCACCGTCGCCGCCGTCGCGCTTGACGATCAGATGTCCGGCACCGTCATCGGTCACGGTGTAGGAAACCTTGCGCGTGGCGTTGGTGTCGTTGGTCACGCCAGGGGCGCTACCGGACTCGGCCACCGTGTAGGTAAAGGTGTGCGAGCGCGGGGCAGCGGGATCTGCGGGCTCGGACTCGTCGCTGGGCTCGTCGGCGTTGGCATCAGCGTCGGCGTCGGCCTCTTCAGCCTCTGCCTCGTCGGCCTCAGCCTCGTCAGCTTCGTCTGCCTCGGCCTTATCGGTCGCATCGTCCGTCACGCCCAGGGCGCGGTTGAGGTCCTCGAGCGTAAAGTGGATCTTGCCAAAGTCCACGTTGCCGGCCGCGTCGTTGGTTGCGGTCGTGCGCTCGGGCATCGGGGCACCCGCCTCGTCAGCGGTCACGGTAAAGGTAAACTTACCCGCGATGTCGGCCGGGGCCAGGCCCTCGGCTGCCTGGAGCTTCTTGGTGCCGATGAGTGCGGCATCCACGGCCTCGGCGCCGTAGACGTTTTCGAACAAGGGCTCGACGCCACCGTAGTCGACCGTTGCCGTCAGGGTACCGTCACCGTTGTCGACAACGATAACCTTAAAGCCAAAGCTCCACGTTGTAGCGGAAACGCCATTCGGCAGCCCGAATAAATCTTCGTAGGCCGTGTAGTTAATGGTCCAAGCGAGCTTACCGTCCTTGTCGGTACGATGGGCAAGCCCAGCCGCCTCAAGATTGGCAAGCATCTCGGTGTCGTAGTGCAGCGCATCAAAGCTCACATGCCCGCCGATATTAGGCTTGAGGTTTTCGTAGCCCACAAGCTCGCCCTGATAGGCAATGCCGAACCAGAACTCGCCGTCGGCCATCGGACGACCGGTCAGGGTCTTGGTGGCGACAACCTGAGCAGCGGTACCACCAGGCGTATTGGTCGTAGCGCTGTAGCTGTTGTGGAACGGAACCAGGGCACTCTCGACCTTGTTCTCACCGCTCTTGTGGACCGTCGTATGCGTACCCTCGGGACCGCCGGAGACGGTCGTCGTGGCGGTAAGCGTACCGGCACCGTCATCGGCGACGGCGATCGTCACGGTACGCACGGCGTCGTCGTAGGTGTAACCGGGCTTGCCATCATTATTCTCGGCTACGGTGTACGTGAAGGTCTTGCCGGCGTCAGCCTGCGTAAACTTGACCTCATGGCCAGCCAGGATGTCGATCAGGCCGACCGTTGCCTCTGCCGTCGCAGGGGACTTGAAGTTGTTGGCTCCGGGCAGCAGGCCAAGCGCGTTGGCCGAGGCCTCGTCGGCAGGCGTCACGGTAAACGTGAACTGACCCTCGGTCATAGGACGTCCGGAGAGGCTCTTGCTGAGCTTGAGGCCGCCGGCCGCGGTGTAGTTAAGCTCAGTGCGGTACGTGTTGGTGAAGCGTCCGTTTTCCTTCTTGGTGACATTGGCGGTCAGGGTACCGTCGGCGTCCTCGGTCACGGTTACTTCGGCGGTCGCGACATGGGCGTCATACGTCATGCCGACCGTGCTGCCCGCGTTCTCGCGGATCTCGTACTTGTAGGTTCCGGCAGCCGTGTAGTGAATCTTGCCGAACTTGATGGCGGCGATGCCGTCCTTCGCGTCGCGCTTGCTCACGGTTACGGTTGCAGGATTGGGCAGCGGGGTGCCGTCGGGAGCGGTGATGGTAAAGCTGAACTCGTCCCCATCCGTCCACTCGCGACCGTCGATGGCCTTGCTCAGGCCAAAGTCGAGGTCTGCATCGAGCGGGGTTACGCTGTAGGCGTTGGTGAACTCGGCGGGCTTGTCGCCCTTCAGGACATGCTCGGCCTTGAGCGTGCCGTCGCCGTTGTCCGTGATGATGGTCTCGATGGTGTACTTGGCATCGCTGTAGGTAATGCCCTTGCTAGTGGTTCCGCCCCTGGCCTCGCGCAGCGTGTAGGTGTGCTTGCCGGGCTTGTCGTACTTCACGGCACCCATCGAGATGTTGCCCTTGGCGTCGTTGGTGCCGGTGGCGACGACCTTGGCGTCCTTGCCCTCGCCCTCGACGAGCTCGAAGGAGAACTCGCCGTCCTTGAGGTCGCGTCCGGTCAGGCGCTTGGTCGCGACAATCTGGTCGGTGACACTGAACTCGTCGGGGTTCGGCTTGTAGCTGTTGTTGAACTTCGCCTCGTCGGCGTCCTTCAGCTTGTGCTTCGCCTCGAGCTTGCCCTTGCCGTTGTCGGTGATGGTCGTCTCGATGGTGTAAGTCTTGCCATCGTAGGTGATGCCGTTGCCCTCGGCGCCTGCAACCTCGCGCAGCGTGTAGGTGTGCTTGCCGGCCTCGGTGTACTCGATGGGGCTCATCGTGATCTTGCCGTCAGCAGCGTTCTTGCCGGTGGCGACGACCTTGGTGTCCTTGCCCTCGCCCTCGACGAGCTCGAAGGAGAACTCACCTTCCTTGAGGTCGCGTCCGGTCAGGCGCTTGGTCGCGACAATCTGGTCGGTAACGCTGGAGTTCTTGGGGGTCACGTTGTAGACATTCTCGAAGGTCGCCTCCTCGGCGTTCTGCAGTTTGTGCTCGACGCTGAGGGTGCCGTCGCCGTTGTCCGTAACCGTAGTCACAATGGTGTATTGGGCGGTGCTGTAGGTAATGCCGTTCTCGGTGGCGCCGGCCTTGGTCTCGCGCAGCGTGTAGGTGTGTTCGCCGGCCTCGGTGTACGTGACGGGGTCCATCACGATCTTGCCGTCGGCATTGTTGGTGCCGGTAGCGGCAACAACGTTACCTTCGACGAGCTCAAAGCGGAACTCGCCGGCCACAAGGCCAAGCTCGCGCCCGGTCAGGACCTTCTTCGCGGTGATCTGGTCGGTGACGCTGGAGTCCTTGGAACCAGGCTTGTAAGAGTTGGTGAACTCGGCCTTCTCGGCGTCGCCCTTCAGCTCATGCTTCGCCTCGAGCGTGCCGTCACCCTTGTCGGTGATGGTGGTCACGATGGTGTACTCGGCGGTACTGTAGGTGATGCCGCCAGTATTACCCTTGACCTCGCGCAGCGTGTAAGTGTGCGTTCCGGGCTTGTCGTATTCGATGGGACTCATCGTGATCTTGCCGCTGGCGTCGTTGGTGCCGGTAGCAACAACCTGGGCGTCCTTGCCCTCGCCCTTGACGAGCTCAAAGCCAAACTCGCCGTCCTTGAGGTCGCGCCCGGTCAGGCGCTTGGTCGCGGTGATTTCGTCGGTGACGCGCGTCGCGACAGGCGTCACGCTATAGGTATTGGTGAACGTGAAGGCCGCGTTGCCGTCCGGCTTACGGGACACGCTCAGATTGCCCTTGCCGTTATCGGTCACGGTAAAGGACACCGTGCGCGAAGGCTTGGCGTCGTTAGTCACGCCGGCTACCTCGCCGGACTCGGTCACGGTGTAGGTAAAGGTGTGCTCGCGCTTTTCGGGCTTCTCACCCAGAACCTTGTTGAGGGCGTCGAGCGTAAAGGTGATCTTGCCAAAGTCGACCTTGCCGGCCGCGTCGTTGGTTGCGGTCGTGCGCTCGGGCATCGGGGCGTCGGCCTCGTCGGGAGTCACGGTAAAGGTGAACTTGCCGGCGATGTCGGCCGGGGTCAGGCCATCGGGAACCTGCAGATTCTTCTTGCCCACAAGCGATGCCTCGGCGGCAGTCGCGTTGTAGGCGTTCTTGAACTCAATGCTCTTGACGTCCTTGGCATCCTTGACGTCCTTCAGCTCATGCGTAGCCACCAGCTGGCCCTTGCCGTTATCGCTGATGGTCGTAACGATGGTGTAGACCGTTTCGTCGTAGGCAATGCCACCGGCGTTACCCTTGACCTCATGCAGCTTGTAGGTGTGCTGGCCGATCTCAGTGTACTTGATGGCCTTGAACGCCACCTTGCCGCTGGCGTCGTTTTTAACGGTCTCGACAGGTTTATCTTCCTTGTCCACGACTTCGAGCAGCTCAAAGCTGAACTCGCCGGCCGCAAGATCGTGCCCGGTCAGGGACTTGGTCACGTCAATCTTGTCGGTAACGCTGGACTCAACAGGCTCCGCAGTGTAAACGTTCTTGAACTCGTTCTCGCCTGCTTCGCTCCAAGTCACCTTCACGTCAGCGCTGAGCTCGCCCTTCTTGTTGGGCGTCACCGTCACGGTGATCTTCGCGACGTTCTTGCTGTAGGCAACGCCGTCAACCGTGGTCCCAGCGTTCTTCTCGCTGACCTTGTAGACATACGTGCCAGGTGCCTTGTATTCGATCGTGCCGAAGTTAATGGCCGCCTTGACCTCATTCGGATCGTTATTGGTCACGGACACAGTCACGGGCTCAGTCGCGGACTCGGGCATCGGGGCGTTGCTCTCGGACGTCAGCTCAAACTCAAACGCGTCCTCTTTCGTCCAGGCGCGGCCCTTGAGCACCTTGGTCAGGCCGAAGCTAGCCTTGGTGTCAACCTTTGCCGGCGTCATGTCGTACTTATAGCTGATCTTGCCGTTGTTACCCAGGTAGGAGTTGACATGCGTCGCGGTCGCCTTGGCGGACGTGTTGTTCCACTTGGGATTGAGAACGTCGGAGGCGGTATGGGTGTTGTTGCCGCCCACGCTCTCCTTAGTGGTGTGGAGCTCATCGATAAAGGCCAGGCGTGCGGTTCCCACAGTAAACACCAAGTTACCGTTCTCATCGGGAACAATCGCGCCGTCGAACTTCGCGGCATCGCCGCCGATAAACTCGATGACGGCGGTGGCGGACTTGGCCTCGCCGTTCTCGCCCTGCTCCTCAAACTCATCCTTGTAGTAATACTTACCGTCAGCAGTCAGCGAGCCCTTTGCCGGCTTCGTGCATTCCTCATCCGTGTAAATGGGCGTCTGCTTCTGGAAGTAGTAGTAGCGGTTGGTATCGGCCGGCTCAAAGTTCGCAACCGTATCACCCAGCCCGCCGCCGTTCCACTTGTTCGCGTAGAAATTCACGGTATTGGTGCGGTCAACGACGGTCGTATTATGCTCGATGTAGTCCTTGAGCCCCGTGACCTTCTCGGGCGTAAACAGATTGTCGAGTGCAGCGCTCTTCACGCTCGAGGCGTACTTTACGCGGATAGGCTGAGCGCTGTCGACCGAAAGCTTGCCGTCTTCGTTCTTAAAGTGGCTCTGCGGAATCAACGACGCAGGGATGCTGACCGTTACGACATCGCCCTTCTGGGGATTTTTTTCGTCAGCGCGCTGCACGGTGATGAGCAGGTCTTTTGCCTTGCCGGCGAACTCGTACGTGTCGGTATTGGTTTCTTTGTTGACCATCTTGTTAGGCTTGGTAAACGACGTGCCGTTGATGACGACCTCAGTAAAGCCGTCGACCTGCATAAAGTCGCCCAGCTCATCGGTAAACGTAATATAGCCGGACTTGTTCGCGTCGTAGCCCTTATCAATTTTGGTTGGATGGGGCGGCTCCGACGTAATGGCCTTAGAAATGTCGTCGAAGACCTTCTTGAGCTCGTCGGCATTGGTCGCCGACTTGTAGAAATCGGAGTTTTTCGCACGCGTGCCGTGAGTGTTCCATGCCGTAGCATTGGGGTAGTTGCTCGACACGGCCTGCATGAACTTATTCTCTTGGCTTGTCTTTGATTCTTGGACACTGGCCTTGGGGTTCGCGCCATCAAAGATACCGATGGTGTATACGGTGGCGCCGCCGTCCTTCATGTTCTTGGCAGCCGTCACGGCATCGTTGGCAACCTTAGAATCAAAATCGCTAAAACTCGTTGGCGTGCCGTCGGTAAAGAACACAACAATCTTCTTGGCGTCCGCACGGCCAGAAGTTTTGATGTTTTTCTCGGCTTGTTTCATACCATAATCGGCACGCGTAGCGCCAGCAGGTTTAATGGAATCGATCGTTCCCTTAAGACTCTTTGCGCCGCCAACCGCGCACGCCGTCAACCCTTGCATTGTCTGCGAGTAGTTGTAGCTATGGCCGCCGGAGCGATACGTGTCGTTTCCAACCTTATCGGTCTCATTACCCGCAAACTTAACAATGGCAACCTTATGCTGTCTATCGACACCCTCGATACCTTCGTTTTGTTTGGCGATGGTGTCGATAAAGCTTTTCGCAGCGTTCTTCAGTGCATCGATACGCTTGGTGGAATCTCCGCCGCCCATAGGATCATTCATCGAACCAGAGGCATCCAGCACCATCACAATGTCGAGTGGTGTGGTGACCGTCACGGTTGAATTGGATGTCGAGGACATCGCCGAAAGCGTAGTCAAGAAGTCCGACTCTTCGTTTTCTCCGGTTGCCTCAACCGTTTTGTCGGTCCAGATTCGACCGACGTTTTGAGTCGTCACCTTATTGCCGCTGTGGCCGGCCGCCCATTTTTCCCAGCGTCCGCTGGTATCGGGGTCGACGACCGTCGGTCCGCTCACTGTCGGTCCGTCCATTCCCGTGCTGGACCTGGCGTTGGCCTCGGGCAGCATGGCGAATGCTGCGGCTGGCAACACCAGCACTACGGCCAGTATCACCGCCAAGAGACCCCTCGTGTACTTACCCATCGTGTCTCCCTTCTCGCGGTCTCAGGCCTTGCATCAGCCTAAAGTTACGAAATGAGACACAATTAGGGCAGGTGACACATGTTCCAGATTCGGTTTTGGGCATGAGACACATGTCTCACCAAAGTTGAGACACGGCGTTTTCGCAGGAAAATAGGTGCGACTCAGAGCCATCGGGCCAAAATGATCCGTTTCCCTCTGTCCACGGGAGATCAAGGGCTGCTACGGATATGGTGCTATTTCAAAACTATGCCGGATTACGGGGCTAAAGTCGGAGTCCTCATCCATACCCCCTATTTTTGAAAAACAGCAAGCAATCTACCTGCGGTTTTGTTTTTGCGATTTTCGGTATGGTCGGAGGTTCGCTATCCAGCCCCGTAATCCGGCATAGTTTTGTTCGCGACGGCACAACCGCGCGTTTAAGCGCGGGGCCGGTGGGGCATTTTTGCCCCACCGGCCCCTATCCCAGCGTTACTCCGGCTTGGTTTCTACTGTGGGAGTCTTGTCCGCTGCGACTGGGGTGCGGGCGGTGTCCATAGTCAGGCAGTGCTTGGGGCAGCTCTCGATGCACTCACCGCACACCACGCAGGCATACGGGTCGATCGACCACGTTCCACCCTTGCGATCGACCGCGAGCGCGCCCGCCGGGCAGCGACGCGCGCACATGCCGCAGCAAATGCACACGTCCATGTCGTTAACGATATGTCCGCGCAAGCGCTCGGGTACCGCGAGCTTCTCCTGCGGATAGCACACCGTTACCGGCTGCTTGACCATAGAACCCAAGGCCGTCTTGGCAAATGTCAGTAAACTCATGCCGCGCCTACCTTTCCGTGCAGCTAATGCAGGGGTCGATGGTCAGGATAATCATGGGCACGTTGGCAAGGAGCACGCCCTGCAGCGCATGCGTCAGACCCGCCAGGTTTTGCGACGTCGGCGTTCGCACGCGAAAACGGTCCAGGTTCTTGGTGCCGCTGCCGCGCACATAGTAATACGCCTCGCCGCGCGGCTGCTCAATCACAACCTCGCCGCGCGCACCGTCGGCCGGCGTGAGCTTGGTGCGCCCGCCGATACCGTCGTGCGGAATCTTGCCCACAAGCTCCTTGATAATATCCATGGCCTGCGTGACCTCGGCACAACGCACCTGGCAGCGGGCATAGCAGTCGCCATCGCTAGCAACGATAGGCTCAAACGCGGCCAGATCAGCATAGGCGCCGTCGCCAAACATGCGCACGTCGTAATCCACGCCCGAGGCGCGACCGAACGGGCCGACCATCGACAGATCCAGCGCGTCCTTCTTGCTGATCACGCCCACGCCGTGCAGGCGCTCGCCGCAGCTATTGTCGTCCAAAAACGTATGCACCAAGGCCTCGTAGTCAGGACGCATGGCATCGAGCGTCTGGACAATGCCCGCCAGTTCGGAGTCCTCAATGTCGTGTTTAAGGCCGCCGATCTCGTTAATCGAAAGGATCACGCGGCCGCCGCAGGTGCTCTCAAAGATCTTAAGAATCTGCTCGCGTAGGGTCCACGAACGATAGAACAGTGCCTCGAAACCAAAGGCATCGGCGAGCAGGCCCAGCCACAGCAGATGCGAGTGAATGCGCGAAAGCTCGTGCAGAATGGTGCGGATATACTGCACGCGGCCGGGCACCTCGATGTCGAGCATGCCCTCGCAGGCGCTGGCATAGCCGCAGCTGTGGCCCACGGCGCAGATGCCGCAGATGCGCTCGGCGATGTAGCCAAACTGGTGCATATCACGCTTTTCGGTGAGCTTCTCGAGTCCGCGGTGCACAAAGCCGATCTGCGGAATTGCCTCGATGACGCGGTCGTCCTCGATCACCAGGTCCAGATGAAGCGGCTCGGGCAGCACCGGGTGCTGCGGGCCAAACGGAATAACGGAGCGATGTGCCATGGGCCTTACGCCTCCTTTTTCTGCTTGTCGCGGGCGGCCTTGGCGGCAAGCGCCGCGCGGACCTTGGCCGCTTTCTCGGGATCCATGGCGGCGAGCTTTGCCTCCATCTCGGCAGCCTTGAGCGCGGCCTTCGCAGCAGTTTCATCGTGCTGAGCATCGGAGCCGGCAGCCGCAGCGGGCTGAGCGACGGCAGCGCCCGCAGCATCGCCAGCGCCCGCAGTGCCCTCCCCCGCAGCGGCCGTGGCAGTAGCAGCCTTCTCGGCCGCGGCCTTGCGCGCCTTGGCCTCGGCAGCGGCACGGACCTTCATGGCTTTCTCGCGCGCGGCCTTCACCTCGGGCGTGATAACGCTCATGGGCTCGGCAGTCGAGACCTGGTAGAAAAAGCCCTTAAAGTCAATCTGCATATCGGTGATGGCAAGCCCGAACAGGTCGTGCGCTTCGTTTTCAAACGGGAATACTGCCGGATAGTACGAGCTGATGGACGGAATCTCCTGGTACTGATTAATTCCCTCAACCACCAGGTTCTCGATCGCATAGCTGCCGTCCTGCGCAATCTGCTCCTGAGCAACACGAACGTTGATAAACGTATAGACCAGGCGATACGTGCCGTCGTCGACGTTGCGCTCGGCGTGCATTTGCACAAAGCGCGCGCCGACGCCCTTGAGCGCCTGGACATGCGACAGGAGCTCGTCGATCCCGACGGTGGTATAGATAGCCTTTTGCATTACTCGGCCTCCTTTGCAGCGGCGGGCGCGGCGGACCTGGTGGACACGTTGGCCTCGACACCGTCACCGGCACCATCAGCCCCGGCCCCCGCAGCCACAAACCCGTCCTCGCCCAGCTCAACGCCACCGTCCCAGGTTGCGGCACCGCCCACGGTGAGCGGATCGCCACCGGCGCGCATCACGGCCTCTTTCTGGTCCAGGATGCCGCACGCCTCCACGATGGCATCGATCACGGTCTCGGGGCGAATGGCGCACCCGGGCGCGTACACATCCACGGGAATCGCGCGGTCCACGCCGCCGATCACGTTGTAGGCATCGCGGAACACGCCGCCCGAACACGCGCAGATGCCGCAGGCCACCACGCACTTGGGCTCGAGCATCTGGTTGTAGATCTGGCGCACGACGGGCAGGTTCTGGGCATTGACCGACCCCGTCACCAAAAAGATATCCGCATGCTTGGGGTTGCCGGTGTTGACCACGCCAAAGCGCTCCGCATCGAACAGCGGCGTGAGCGAGGCCAGCACCTCGATATCGCATCCGTTGCAGCTCGAACCGTCGTAATGAATAACCCACGGCGAGCGCGACATTTTATGATCCATGGATGCCGCCTCCTAAATAAACACGTCGACGAGGATGGGCATAAGGTTGAGCAGGCCAAACACCAGCGCCACGCCCCATCCGAGCCTAAAGCAGCTGCGCCAGGTGCTGCGTGCGAAGGTGTTGTCGATCAGGACCTCGACAAAATACGTCGCGGCCATCACGACCAGGGCTACAACCCAGCTCACGGGGTTGTCCCAAACAAAGAACATGCCCACCCACATCAAAAACAGCACGGTCTCGCACCAGTGCATAAGGGTCATCTTGGCCAGCGTGCCGCCGCTCATCTCGGTGGCGACGCCCTGGACGATCTCCTGATGCGCATGATGCGAGTACGAAAGGTCAAACGGCGACTTGCGCAGCTTGATGGTAAGCACCGCGAGCAACGCGAGGAAAATGGGTGCGCTGTACACGATGATGGGGACCGACTGCCCCGTCACGGCGATGGAATCAAAGCTGTCGGTGGCAAGGTACAGGCCCACGCTCATCAGCAAAACGGCGGGCTCGTAACTCATAACCTGCAGTAACTCACGATCGGCGCCAACCTGGGCAAACGGGCTTTGCGTCGAGGCGGACGCCAGCACCACAAAGATCGCGGCGAGCGTCACCATAAAAGCGCACAGTAGCGTGTTAGAGCCCGACACAAAGATGCCGCCGCCCACCACGGTAAAGATGAGCGCGCACGCCATATAGGTATCGTCCATGGTGTTTACGCTGGCGGGGGCCTTGCGCAGCAGCTTGGCAACGTCGTAGAAGGGCTGCAGCAGGCGCGGGCCCACGCGGCCCTGCATGCGGGCGGACAGCTTGCGGTCGATGCCGTCGATCATGCCACCCACAAGCGGCGCCAGCAGGGCAAACGCCACGGTGCCAATAAAAATGCCCACGACACCCGAACCTTCAAAATACTTGCCGCGCAGCACCGAGGGCGCACTCATGGCAAGTCTCTCGGGCCCAATCCATGCGCAACACAGCAGCGCAAACAAGATAATGCTACAGCACACGACGCTGCCCGCGGGGCCAATACGCTTCTCGCCAAGGGCGTCCTCCGAGTACCAATTGCGCTTTTCGGCCTTCACCTCGTGTCCCATCGAGCCGCGGAAATGGCGATATTTGTCGGTTCCCACACCCGAAAGGTACACGTTGACGTGCGGCTTGTTGCTCACGCGGAATGAAGTCAGCAGCACCACGGCGATAAAAGCCACGATAACCACCATCAGATACATGGCGTCCTTGCCAATAACGTACGGCACGCGGCCAAACACCATGGCGAGGTAAGGCGACACCAGACCGCTCGAGATAACCGGAAACGCCACGCAGCACAGAATCAGCAGCGCGGCGATGGTGTTGAGCGCCATCCATTCGGTCTTATGGACATTGACCTCGACGTTTTGAGCCGTGGGGTCGACGCCCGAAAGCTTGGCAAGCCACTTGCCCCAGAAGAAGAACGTCGCGGCCGAGCCAAAGGCAAGCACCATGATCATGAGCACGTTGCCGGTCTGGGCAAACGCCACCAGGGCGCCCCACTTGGACACGAGCATGCCAAACGGCGCCACAAACATGCCCATAATGCCCAGCATCATCAGACGCGTCAGGTGCGGCATGCGGCTGAACATGCCGTCCATGTCCTCGATATTGCGGCTGCCGATATGATGCTCGGCGGTGCCCACGCACAGGAACAGCAGCGACTTGGCCACCGTGTGGAACAGGATCAGGAAGATCGCGGCCCACACGGCCTCGGGCGCGCCGACACCCAAGCAGGCACTGATGAGGCCCAAGTTGGAAATGGTGGAGTACGCGAGCACGCGTTTGGCGTTGCTCTGCGAGATGGCCATGAGGGCAGCGAGCAAAAACGTGATGGCACCCACACTCGTGACCATAAAGCCGGTCACGGGATAGATGGCATAGAGTGGGCTCAGCTTGACCATCAGGAACACGCCGGCTTTGACCATGGTTGACGAGTGCAGCAGGGCGCTCGTGGGCGTGGGGGCAACCATGGCACCCAACAGCCACGTGTGGAACGGCATCTGTGCGGCCTTGGTGAGCGCGGCGAGCGACAACAGAATGACCGGCATCACCAGCAGCGCAGATTGCGCGGTTCCGGCGCCGGAAAGCTCGATCATGCCCGAGATGGTCAGCGGCATGCTGTTAACGTGCAGGTACATGAGTCCGGCCAAAAACGCGATACCGCCCAGCATGTTGAGGATGATCTGGGTGAAGGCGTTCTTGATGGCCTCGGGCGTGCGCGTGTAGCCAATCATAAGGAACGAGCACACGGTGGTGATTTCCCAGCCGCAGAACAGCCACTCAAGGTCGTCGCTCGTCACGATGACGAACATGGCTGAGAGGAACAGGAACATAAGCGCCAGGAACTGCGGGCGACGGTCGGGCGCGGTCTGCCCGCGCAGCGCAGCCTCGTGCTCGTCGTGGGCCTGGAAGTCCTTCATGTAGCCCAGGGCATACACGCAGATAAGGCTGCCGACGATGCCGACGGCGAGGACCATGATCACGCTCATGTAGTCCAGGTAGAGCGGGGTTGCGGTGACGGCTTCGGTCGCGGGCAGCGTCATGGCTGCAAAGGCGAGCGAGCCCACCAACTGGACTACGCTGAGCACCGTGGTGAGCGCGTTCCTATATTTGTACGCGTTGTACAGGATGACGGCGCACAGGATGACGTCGATAACGGAACTGATGATCGAGAGCACATGCGAGGTGCCGGGGGCAACCTCAAAGCTCTGCGGACCCGTGCCAAAAAACAAGACGGCGACTACAACTGTCACCGCCATAATAATGCCGGAGCCTACAAGCCCCACCGCATCGCGGGCGCGGTCACCGCGCGCGAGCAGCATGCCCAGCGCCGGTACCAGCGGAAACAGGGTAAGGAAATACAGTAGCGTCATACCATCACTCCCCCATGCAAAAACGCTGCAATTGTTTAACGTTATAGCTCAATTGAGGAGTAGCGGCGGCGGGTTTTCGGTCAACTGGGGAGTTTTAGGCGTACGGGGCAAGGGCACGTCCGCTTTGGAGCAGAGAGGCGACGCTCCCCCTATCGCAGCGACAGGCGCGCGGGCCACTGCGCGCAGTTTATTGACCACTTTGGAGGATGTCCCGACAGGCTCGCGCCGGTCCAAAAAGTTGGCGCGGCAATCAGAACCACCCTTAAAAAGGGTGGTTTGCTCTTAGGGTATAACCCACGGGCC
>UQIQ01000026.1 GCA_900541185.1 uncultured Collinsella sp. | reverse complement strand
GCTTTGTTTTGAGAAGTTCGCGAAGCCCGCTTCTCAAAACAAAGCAGGCGCCCCGGCCCCGGCGATGTAACCTTGGCTGACCATAGTTGGATGCACGGTCCACAAGGCAGCGAAAGCAAAATCCTCATTACATAAAAAAAAGAATCAGCCCCCGCATATCGAAACGGTCGAGAGGGCCTTGCCCGGCGCGAGACCGTCCCGGATGCCCACCTACTCGTTGTCGCCTGCGGTCATCTGCGTTGCGGAAAGTGCGCCGTCGGCAGCAGTTGCGGCAGCGGCGTCGGGCCAGACCCAGTCGGTAAAGGCCGGGTGATCGAAGCCCTCGTCGCACGCGAACTCAAAGGCCTCGGTGCGGAAGGCCTCCCACTCATCAATCTGCTCGGCAAACTTATCGGCGTCGACCATGCGCAGCACGTCGGCGGCCAGGGCCCAACGATCCATGTTGTTCAGGCGCAGCATGTCGAACGGCGTGGTCGTGGAGCCCTTCTCCTCGTAGCCGTGGACGCGGAACGCGTCGTGTCCGGGGCGGTTCCAGATCAGGCGGCGAATCGTGCCGGCATAGGCGTGGAACGCGAAGAGCACGGGCTTCTCGCCGCAGCCAAACAGCTCAGCCCAGCGCTCGTCGCTTATAGCCTGGTCGTTCTCGCAGACGTTCTGAATCTTGAGCAGATCGACCACGTTGACGAACCATACCTTAATGCCCAGCTCGCGCAGCATATCGGTTGCAGCCAGAGCCTCGAGCGTCGGCACGTCGCCACACGTGGCGACCACGACGTCGGCCTCGCCGAGCGAGTCGGCGGTCGATGCCCACTCCCAATTTGCGACGCCCTCGGCGAGCTCGGCCTTTGCCTCGTCGACCGTCTGGAAGGTCGGGGCGGGCTGCTTGCCGCAGAAGATGGCGTTGACGCAGTCGGTGGACTGGTAGACGCGCTCGGCCACGGCGAGAGCCATGTTAGCGTCGGCCGGATAGTAAGCGTTCACGATATGCGTGTCGTTGGCCTTGTTGAGTAGCAGGTCGATAAAGCCGGGATCCTGGTGCGAGAAGCCGTTGTGGTCCTGACGCCAAACATGGCTCGACAGCAAAATGTTGAGGCCGCTGATGGGGGCACGCCACGGAATCTCGCGCTTGGTAGCCTCGAGCCACTTGCAGTGCTGGTTGACCATGGAGTCGACCACATGGACAAAGCTCTCGTAGGAGCTCCACACGCCGGAGCGGCCGGTGAGCACATAGGCCTCGAGGAAGCCCTCGCACTGGTGCTCGGACAGCTGCTCGACAACCTTGCCGGAGCCAGCGAGCAGCTCGTCGTTGGCCTCGTCCTCGTAGAAGCCGGCATCCCACTGCTTCTTGGTCACCTTATAAGCGGCCTGCAGTCGGTTGGACGCGGTCTCGTCGGGACCGAAGATGCGGAAGTCGTCCATGTTCTTGGCCAGAACGTCGGCAGTGTACTCACCAAAGACGCGGGCAGCCTCGGTGGAGCCCCAACCATGGCCCTTCTCGGCGACGGGAATCTCGTGGGCGTGGATATCGGGCAGCTCGAGCTCGCGACGCACCTTGCCGCCGTTCGCGTTGGGGTTGGCGCCAATACGCAGCTCGCCGGTCGGCATAAAGGCCGTTACCTCGGGGCGCACCTGGCCCTCGGGCGTAAAGAGCTCCTCGGGCTTGTAGGAGCGCAGCCACTCGCGCAGCACGCGGAAGTGCTCGTGAGTGTCCTTGGCGCTTGCCAGCGGCACCTGATGGGCGCGCCAGGAGTCCTCGGTCTTCTTGCCGTCGATCTGCTTGGGGCAGGTCCAGCCCTTGGGCGTACGGAACACAATCATGGGATAGGCCGGGCGGACCACGGTCTCGCCCGCGGCAGCCTGGGCCTGCGCGGTGGCCTTGATGTCACAAATCTCGTCAAAGACCTGCTCAAACAGGGCGGCAAAGCGCTCATGGATGCTTGCGTGGCTCTCGTCGTCAAAGCCGGCGATAAAGAAGTGCGGCTTATAGCCCATACCCTCAAAGAACTTGGTGAGCTCTTCGTCGGACACGCGGGCGAGGATGGTGGGGTTGGCGATCTTGTAGCCGTTGAGGTGCAGGATCGGCAGGACGATACCGTCGGTTGCCGGGTTCACGAGCTTGTTGGACTGCCAAGAAGTCGCGAGCGGGCCGGTCTCGGACTCGCCGTCGCCCACCACGGCCACGGCCAGCAGGCTCGGGTTGTCCATGACGGCACCGTAAGCGTGGCTGAGCGTGTAGCCGAGCTCGCCGCCCTCGTGGATGGAGCCGGGCGTCTCGGGCGCAAAGTGGCTCGGGATGCCGCCGGGATAGGAGAACTGGCGGAAGAACTTCTGCAGGCCGGCCTCGTCATTGGTGATGTCGGGGCGGATCTCGCGGTAAGTACCGTCGAGCAGCGACTGGGCGGTGCCGGCGGGGCCACCGTGACCCGGGCCCATCAAGAAAATGGCGTTCTGGTTGTGATCGGCAATAAGGCGGTTGACGTGGCCGAACAGGAAGTTGATGCCAGGCGTGGTGCCCCAGTGACCAACCAGGCGATGCTTGACGTCCGGACGACCGAAGTCGCGCGCCTCGCCAGTCTTATCGTCGACAAAGTCAGCGCGCATCAGCGGGTTGGAGCGAAGGTAGATCTGACCGACGGACAGGTAGTTCGAAGCGCGCCAATACAGATCGACACCCTCGAGCTCGGAAGCCGGCACCTCGTGCCCCAGCTTTTGCCACGGCGTCCCCAGTGTTTTAGCCATTGTTTATGTCCCTTCGCTGCGCGGTCACCCTCCGATACGGCAACCATTCGTTGGGACTAGTATATTTGCTAAAACGTTTTATCATGGTGAAAAAACGTTTTACCATCTCTATCAAACACGCCAATTGGCAAAACGCACATTCACCTGCGGCATTGCCTGTCACAGATGCTCCACATTCGATCTTCTCGAATTGATAAACATGTTTAGTTGTATTTAGTAAGTTCTAGAACGCTGCCCTTCACAATGAGAGCAGGCTCCAGAACCACTTCTTCGGCACGCCTGCCGCCCTTGCCGGCAAGACGTTTGGACATGCAACCAAAGGCATGCTCGGCAAGCACGCCCGGATCCTGCTCGATCGCGGTCAGCGCCGGCTCAAAGAGAACGTCGGCAGCCGAGTTGTCATAGCTCACCACCGAGATATCGCCCGGGATGCTCTTCCCCATCTCGTGCAAGCGCTTGAGCAAACCGAGGGCGATGTTGTCCGAACTTGCGAACACGGCGGTGGCATCGGTTGCGAGCACCGCCTCCGAGGCCTCGTAGGCACTCGGAATGTAGTACTCGCTCTCGAACTCCAAGCGCGCGTCGATGGGCAGGCCAACCTCGCGCAGCGCGCGTTCATAGCCGGCAAGTCGCTTGCGGCCCGTATTGGAGCGGCGCGCGTTAACCAGGCAGGCAATACGGCGGTGGCCCTGCTCGATCAGATATCGGGTAGCCATGTAGCCACCCATCTCGTGGTCAAACATCACCTTGTCGCACTCGAGCCCCTCAATGGCACGGTCGACCATTACAGCCGGGATGGGCAGGTGGCTGACTTCTTCGCGCAGGGCGCGGTCGTCGGAGAACTCGTCACCTACCACCAGGAAGACGCCATCAACGCCGCGCGTCACCAGCTGGCGCAGCAGCTCCAGATCGTCATCGGCGCTTCCGCCCGAGCTGGTAATAAAAAGCGCGTAGCCGTCCTCGCGGCAGCGCTTTTCCAAGCTGCCGGCGAGCGAGGCGAAAAAGCGGCTCTCGATGTTGGGGACGATAAGGCCCAGGGTGCGCGACTCGCGCATGACCAGGCTGCGCGCGATCTGGTTGGGAACATAGTGATTGCGCGCCGCAACCTCCTTGATGAGTTTGCGGTTTTCTTCCGAGATGCGACAGGGCCGATTATTGAGAACAAGCGAGACCGACGAAGGGGAAAGCCCCACCTCTTGGGCAATCTGCTTGAGGGTGACTTTGTTGGCCATCTCGCTCCTTCCGGGTTTACGCGCAATCTCTTGAAAGTATAGCGACTGCCCCTCTACCTCGATGATAAACACTTTATCAATCCGGTGGACGGCAGTTTTATCGCCGCCAGCGCACCAAATACATCCGGGTGGGGTATATTGCAATCGATTGATGAGAACGACCACCAAAAGGCGGATATTCGTATGCACGAGAACGACTTTTTTAACGAGGACCTGCTGTGCGCGCTCGCTGGCGTAGCCGGCGAGGACAACGTGTTGATGAGCGAACCCATGCGCGAGCACACCACGTTTAAGATCGGTGGCCCGGCCGATGTCTTTGTCACGCCCGATACCGAGCAGGGCCTCGTCGCCACGCTTGACACCTGCTATCGCTGTGATCTGCCGCTCACCATCGTGGGCAACGGCTCGGACCTGCTCGTCGGAGACAAGGGCATCCGCGGCGTCGTCGTGGCGCTGGGCGAGGGCCTCTCCGACATTACGGTCGACGGCACGCACGTCACGGCGGCAGCCGGCGCCCTGCTTTCCGATGTCGCCGCGGCAGCAGCCGAGGCCGGCCTCACCGGCATGGAGCCCATCTCGGGCATCCCTGGCTCGGTCGGCGGCGCCTGCTACATGAACGCCGGTGCCTATGGTGCCTGCATGGCCGATGTGCTGGAGTCTGTGCGTGTCTACAAGCCCGCCCGCATGTTCGACGACGGCACCCGCGGCAGCGGCAACATCATCGAGTTCGATGTCGATGAGCTCAACCTGGGCTATCGCAAGAGCCGCATTGCCGACGACGGCTTCATCGTTCTTTCGGCCACCTTCAATCTCGCCCCGGGCAACGCCGCGATGATCAAGGCCGACATGGACGACTACCGCCAGCGCCGCGAGGACAAGCAGCCGCTCGACATGCCGAGCGCCGGCTCCACCTTCAAGCGCCCCGAGGGCTACTTTGCCGGCAAGCTCATCATGGACGCCGGCCTGCGCGGCCATGCCGTCGGCGGTGCGCAGGTAAGCGAGAAGCACTGCGGTTTCATCGTCAACGCCGACCACGCCACCGCCGCCGATGTCGACGAACTCATCCGCCACATCCAAACAACCGTCAAAGACCAATTCGGAGTAGACCTAGAACCCGAAGTCCACCGAGTAGGCGAATTTTTATAAATAGAAGGCCCCGAAAGGGGCCTTCACCATATTTATTCAGATAACCCAGTCCGGTGTGTCGCGCGTTGAACCCGGAAGGTCCCGGGCTGTCCGAGCAGGCAACCTTATGCCGTGCGGGCAGCCCGGGACCAACTTGCTTCAAACAACCGCTACGACAGCGCAATACCGCCAAGCCAGCCCCAACGCACGCCAGAGCCAGTACCGTAGAAGCTAATAAACGAGTCAAGCGACTTGGACGTAATGGCGCCCTCGTTGCTCATAACGATGCCGCCGCCAACGTAGATACCCACATGACCGTAGATAAGGCCCGGAGCACCCGTGCCGCTGTGCGAGGAATCGGCCACGATCATGCCCACCTGCAGCGCCGAGCGGTCGGAGCTATAGCACCAGGCATTGAACATGTCACACGCGTTGCCGCCAAAATAGCCCACGCCGGCATTGCGGAAAACGTTGGTAACCCAGGCAGCGCACCAGCCCTGGCCGGGAGAAGGCGTCGAGTAGCACGCATTGACAACGGCCTGCTGCTTGCCCGAACCGCCCGTCTGTTGCGGGGTGCCGCCGGCATACGAGCCGCCACCCGAAGAAGAGCCCATGTTCGCAGAGGCCGCGGCTGCCGCAGCCGCCTTCCTGGCAGCCTCCTCGGCCTGGGCGGCAGCGAGGATCTCGGAATCGCGCTGAGCCATGAGCTCCTTGACGTCGTCGGAAAGACCGTTCAGCACGGTCTGGACTTCTTGCTGCTTGGCCTGCATATCCTGCATCTGAGCCGTCTGCTGGTCCTTGAGCTTCTCCAAGTCGGCCTTTTGTGCTTCGAGCTCGGTCTTCTGTGCGTCGAGCTCAGCCTGAATCGTCTGGATATCCTCGATGGCATCGCGGTCGCTCTTGTTAATCTTCTCAACGTAATGCGCGTTGGCGACGAGTTCCTCAAACGAGCCTGAGGCCAGCAGCAGCGACAGGATGTTCGTGCCGCCGGACTTGTAGCTGGCGGCAACGCGATCGGAAAGATCGCCGCGTTTCTTTTTGAGCTCGGCCTTCTTCTCGTCAATCTGCGCCTGCGTGTCGTCGATCTGGCCCTGTACGCCCTCGATATCGTTGAGGGTCTGGGCATTCTTGCTGGCCAGCGCCGCGTATTCATTTGCGATGCTGTCGAGCTGGGCCTGAACCTCGTCGAGCTGGGCCTGGGCGGCATTCAGTTTATCGGTGGTTTCTTTGGAAGCCTCCGCCGCATGGGCGCGAGTGGGCAAGCCAAAAAGAACTGCCGCAGAAGCGGCGCCGAACAGGGCCTTGAGGACAGTGCGGCGCGAGAGCTCCTGGGAAAGGATGGGATCGCTGTTTGGTGACATATGTACTCCGTTACATGCTTATTTATATGTCGCTCAACTCATACATATTAGCGTACATATGGCGCGTCCCAACGATTTCCACGAACGGCAGGAAACTGCAAGGTCGACGGCTCGTAAGCAAATGCCAAAGATCAGGTGATGCGTACGCAAGCTCTTGTATGAGTACGTTAACATAATCCTCTGCTTTTCCTGCCGCGTACGTTTTTGGAACAACTGTCTGCGCTATACTCCCCTGAAGAAGTGTTCCTGATTCGATAGGAGACTACATGTCCAAAGCACTCGACCCCAAAGACACCTGCGTCCTCGTTACCGGTGGCGCCGGCTTTATCGGCTCGCACACCGTCGTTCAGCTGCTCGAGGGTGGCTACCAGGTCGTCATCGTCGATGATCTCTCCAACTCCAGCGCCGTCGCCGTCGACCGCGTCAAGACCATCGTGGGCGACGAGGCCGCCAAGAACCTCACCTTCTACGAGGCCAACGTGCTCGACCGCGATGCGATGAACAAGATCTTCGATACCCATCAGATTGACCGCGTCATCCACTTTGCCGGCTTTAAGGCCGTCGGCGAGTCGGTGAGCAAGCCCGTTGAGTACTACCACAACAACATCGAGAACACCCTGGTGCTCATCGACGTCATGCGCAACCATGGCTGCAAGTCCATCATCTTCTCGAGCTCCTCGACCGTCTACGGCGACCCGGACAACCCGCCCGTCACCGAGGAGGATCCTAAGAAGCCCGCGACCAACCCCTATGGTTGGACTAAGTGGATGATCGAGCAGATCCTTATGGACGTCCACACCGCCGACCCCGAGTGGGACGTCGTGCTGCTCCGTTACTTCAACCCCATCGGCGCTCATCCGTCGGGCCTGATCGGCGAGGACCCCAAGGGCATCCCCAACAACCTGGTTCCCTATGTCGCCCAGGTCGCCGTGGGCAAGCTCGAGGCCGTTCAGGTCTTTGGCAACGACTACCCCACGCCCGACGGCACCGGCGTGCGCGACTACATCCACGTGTGCGATCTGGCTTCTGGTCACGTTGCCGCCCTTAACTGGATGAACGGCAAGACCGGCGTCGAGATCTTTAACCTGGGCACCGGCACCGGTACCTCGGTACTCGAGGTCGTCGCCGCTTTCTCCAAGGCTTGCGGCAAGGAGCTGCCCTACGTGATCCGCGAGCGCCGCGCCGGCGACATCGCCGCCAACTGGTGCGATGCCTCCAAGGCCGAGCGCATGATGGGCTGGAAGGCCCAGTACGATATCGCGGACATGTGCCGCGACAGCTGGAACTGGCAGAGCCACAACCCCAACGGCTTCGCCGACGCCGAGTAGCAAAAACCTACACACCGTTCTTGCCCCGATCTCACGATGTGAGACCGGGGCTTTTTCATGGCATGTAACCATTCGCCGAAAATCGACCAACTTTTTTATCTTGCCTATACATGTTTAAACAACATGTATACAATAGGTGTATCGAATCAGAACATCGGAGGCGGACTGCACACCCATCGGCAGGCCGACCCCACAACAAGAAGGTTGGTGAGCGCATTCATGGAGCGTGCAAGCGGCGTCCTCATGCCCATCTCGTCTCTGCCCGGACCGTACGGAATCGGCGGCTTTGGCTGGAATGCCTACGACTTTGTCGATTTTCTTGCCTCGTGCAAACAACATTACTGGCAGATTCTGCCCCTTACGACGACGAGCTATGGCGACTCGCCCTATCAGTCGTTCTCGGCCCGTGCGGGCAACCCCAACTTCATTGACTTTGCCGAACTCATCGAGGCCGGCTATCTGGAGCAGCGCGATATCGACGGCGTGTACCTGGGCTCCGACCCCAGCAATGTCGACTATGGTGCCATCTTTGGTGGCCGTCGTCAGATTCTCGACCGCGCCGCCGAGCGCTTTGCCGCCGACAAGCCGGCCGACTTCGACGGCTTTATCCAAACCAACGAAGACTGGCTCATCCCCTACTGCGAGTTCATGACCGTCAAGGAGGAGTGCGGTCTCAAGGCATTTTGGGAGTGGCCCGCAGAGCTCCGTACCCGCGGTGAGGCTTCTGCCAAGGTCTGCGCCGCCCATCCCGCGCGCATGCTCTACCACCAGATGACGCAGTACTTCTTCGATCGTCAGTGGAGCCGCCTCAAGGCCTATGCCAACGAACGCGACATCCTCATCATCGGTGACCTGCCTATCTATGTCTCGCGCGACTCTGTCGAGATGTGGGCCACGCCCGAGCTCTTTAAGATCGACGCCGCCGGTAATCCCGTGAGTGTCGCCGGCACGCCGCCCGACCAGTTCTCGGCCACCGGCCAGTACTGGGGCAATCCCATCTATGATTGGGACGCCATGGAGGCCGACGGTTTCTCCTGGTGGGAGGGCCGTATCCGCGCCGCCCTCGACATGTACGATGTCATCCGCCTGGATCACTTCCGCGGCTTCGAGGCCTATTGGGAAGTGCCGTTCTCCTCACCCGATTCGTCTTACGGTTCGTGGACGCAGGGCCCCGGGCTCAAGCTCTTCAAGACGCTCGAGGAAAAGCTCGGCACGCTGCCCATCATCGCCGAAGACCTGGGCTTCCTCACCCCCGGCGTCATCGACATGCGCGACAACTCGGGCTTCCCCGGCATGAAGATCTTGCAGTTCGCCTTTGAGGGCACCAACTCGTACTACCTGCCGCACAACTACATTGCCAACACCGTCGCCTATGTGGGCACACACGACAACGAGACGGCGCGCGGTTGGTTTGAGGGAACGGCCACCCCGCGTCAGCGCGAGCAGGCGGCCCTGTACACCCACCAGCAGGCCGGCGAGCCCATGGCCGATGCACTCAACCGCACCATCGCCGCCAGCGTAAGCGATACCTGCATCTACACCATGCAAGACCTGCTTAACCTGGGCAACGAGGCGCGCATCAACACTCCCGCCACCCTGGGCGGCAACTGGACCTGGCGCATGCTCGATGGCGCCATCACCCGCGAGCTCGAGCACAAGCTCACCGACTGGACCGAGACCTACTTCCGCATCCCGTCGGAAGCCGAAATTGAGCTTCCCCAATAGGAGCCACCGCACCCGACCCCATTCCATCGTGCGGACGCGTCCGCTTTTCCCGCGCGAGGCCACCCCAATCCCTCGCGCGGGCTTCTTTTGAATTTCTGACATGTAATCAACCCATCACAGGAGGAAACATGCCCCGTATCAATCTCGCAGAACTCGCCGAGCAGTCCTTTGGAACTTCGCTTGAGCAACTCGATGACCGTCACATTTATAAGCTGCTGGTCAAGCTCGTGCAGGAGCGCTCCGCCGCCTGCCCGCTCAACAACGGCAAGAAAAAGCTCTACTACATCTCTGCCGAGTTTTTGATCGGCAAGCTGCTCATCAACAACATGATCGACCTTGGCATCTATGACGAGGTTAAGGGCCAGCTCGTCGCCGCCGGCCACGACCTCAACAAGATCGAGGAGTTTGAGGTCGAGCCTTCGCTGGGCAACGGCGGCCTGGGCCGTCTGGCTGCATGCTTTTTAGACTCCATCGCCACGCTGGGCCTTACCGGCGACGGCGTGGGTCTCAACTACCACTACGGCCTGTTCCGCCAGCGCTTTGTCGATAACCAGCAAAAGGCCGTCCCCGACGAGTGGCTCGGCGAGCAGGACATCCTGATCGAAGACGACCGCTCCTACACCGTCGAGTTCGGCGACTTTGCCGTCACCTCCAAGCTCGTCAACATCGATGTGCCCGGCTATGCCCAGCCCGCCAAGAACCGTCTGCGCCTGTTCGATCTGGCAAGCGTCGACGACGGCTTGGTTCCCGGCAGCTCTATCGACTTTGACAAGACCCAGATCGCCAAGAACCTCACCCTGTTCCTCTACCCCGACGATTCCGACGAGCGGGGCCGCTTGCTTCGCATCTACCAGGAATACTTTATGGTGAGCAATGCTGCTCAGCTTTTGATCGACGAGGCAGTCGAGCGCGGCAGCAATCTGCATGATCTGGCCGACTACGCCGTGGTTCAGATCAACGATACGCACCCCACCATGGTCATTCCCGAGCTCATCCGCCTGCTCACCACCAAGCGCGATATTGAGTTTGACGAGGCCGTCGCCATCGTGCGCTCCATGGTCGCCTACACCAACCACACGATTCTTGCCGAGGCCCTCGAAAAGTGGCCACTCGCAAGCCTGCAGAAGGTCTCCCCCGCCATCGCCGACATCATCGTCAAGCTTGACGAGGTTGCCAAGGCCGAGCACGATGACCCGCGTGTCGCCATCATCGACGATCACGACACCGTCCACATGGCCCACATCGACATCCACTTTGGCTTCTCCATCAACGGCGTTGCGGCACTCCACACCAAGATCCTGGAGGACACCGAGCTCCATCCGTTCTACGAGATCTATCCCGAGAAGTTCTCTAATAAGACCAACGGCATTACCTTCCGCCGCTGGATTCACGGTGCCAACCCCGCACTCGCCAGCCTGCTCGACGATGTGATCGGCACCGATTGGCGCCGCACCGGCGACCTGAGCAAGCTCGCCGCGTTCGCCGACGACAAGGACGTTCTTGAGCGCCTGGCCGCCACCAAGGCCGATGCCAAGGCAATCATGCGCGAATTCATGGCCCTGGAGCAGGGCGTGACGATTCCCGCAGGCGCCATCATCGACGTTCAGGTCAAGCGCATCCACGAGTACAAGCGCCAGCAGATGCTTGCGCTCTACATTATCTGGAAGTACCTCGATATCAAGAACGGCAACAGACCTAAGCACCCCGTCACCATCATCTTTGGCGGCAAGGCGGCACCTGCCTACACTATCGCCCAGGACATCATCCATCTGATCCTGACGTTGTCGCAGTGGATCGCAAACGATCCCGACGTGGCTCCCTACCTGCAAGTCGTCATGATCGAGAACTATAACGTCACCGCTGCCGAGCGCGTGATTCCCGCCGCCGACATCTCCGAGCAGATTAGCCTGGCCTCCAAGGAGGCGAGCGGCACCTCCAACATGAAGTTCATGCTCAACGGTGCTTTGACCCTGTGCACGCTCGACGGCGCCAATGTCGAGATCGCCGAACTCGTGGGCGACGAGAACATCTACACCTTTGGCGCCTCGTCCAAACAGGTTGAGCAGCTCTACGCCGACGGCAGCTATAACGCCGGCGCGCTCTACCGCAAGCCCGGTATCAAGCTGCTGGTCGACTTCATCACCAATCCAGCCTTTATGGCAACTGGCAACGCCGAGCGCCTGCAGCGCCTGCACGACGACATTAAGGGCAAGGACTGGTTTATGGCCCTGCTCGATATTGAGGAGTACATCCAGACCAAGGAGCGCATGCTGGCAGACTACGAGGACCAGGACGCCTGGATGCGTAAGGCGCTGATCAACATCGCCAACGCCGGCACCTTCTCGTCCGACCGCACGATCGCTCAGTACAACGACGAGATCTGGCACCTGGACTAACCCATTCCCCTTACCCATCCTCTTGAGAAACGGAGTCGTGGCAACACGGCTCCGTTTTTTGTGCCCGTGTGTTGCCCGTGGCCCGCCTCGACCAAATAATCTCGACCCGTAACATCTAGCCGGCAAAATTGGGTCTACCTGTTACAGAATGAGACAGACGGGCAAGGCGGCTAAAACAATCTCGATCTGTAACAGGTAACTGCCGAAATCAGTCTTTCGTGTTACAGATCGAGATAAAAGGAAAGGCAGCTCGGCGCTGTCTCGATCTGTAACATCTAGGCCCAATTTGGCCCTCCTCCTGTTACAGATTGAGACAAACGACCGGCCAGACAGCCCCAGCACAAAGAAAGGCTCCCCTCTCGCTCAGCGGACGAGAGGGGAGCCTTATATGTGACTACGGCAAAAGGATGGCAAAACCGCAGTCGCCCAAAAGGAGGGCCTGATTGGGTCGGGCCTAGATAAGGTTCTTGCCAGAGACCTTATCGAAAAGGTGGGTCGCGTTCTTCTCGAACTTGAACCAGATGGTGTCGCCAGCCTTGAGCGCACCCTTGGCCTCAAGGTCGACAACGGGAATGATCAGGACGAACTGGCCATCGGGAGCGGTCACGTGGACATGCTCGGTCGAACCCATGAGCTCGGTGACCTCGATGGTGCCCTGAAGCGCACCCTCCTCGCCCTTGTCAGCAAGCAGAATCTGCTCGGGGCGCACGCCGGCCGTAATCTCCTTCACGTCGCCGTCGTCCCAGTTGAGAGCAAGCTGAGCGCAGGTCTCGGGGGCGAGCGCCACGTTCATATCCTCGGTCTTGACGGTGAAGCCGTTGCCCGAGCGCACCAGCTGGGCATCGAAGAAGTTCATCTGCGGCACGCCGATGAAGCCGGCGACAAAGATGTTCGCGGGATGGTTGAAGACCTCCTGCGGCGTGGCGATCTGCTGAACAACGCCGTCCTTCATGACCACGATGCGGTCGCCGAGGGTCATAGCCTCGGTCTGGTCGTGGGTAACATAGATGAATGTGCCTTTGATCTCGTGGCGAAGCTTAATGAGCTCGGCACGCATCTGGTTACGAAGCTTGGCGTCCAGGTTGGACAGCGGCTCGTCCATCAGGAATACCTTGGGGTCACGCACGATGGCGCGGCCGATGGCAACGCGCTGACGCTGGCCGCCAGAGAGCGCCTTAGGCTTACGATCGAGGTACTCGGTGATACCCAAAATCTCGGCAGCGGAGCGAACCTTGCGGTCAATCTCGTCTTTGGGGACCTTCTTGAGCTCAAGCGTAAACGCCATGTTCTCGTACACCGTCATGTTGGGGTACAGAGCGTAGCTCTGGAACACCATGGCAATGTCACGGTCCTTGGGTGCCACGTCGTTGACACGCTTGCCGTCGATGAGCACGTCGCCCGAGGTAATGTCCTCCAGGCCGGCGACCATACGCATCGTCGTGGACTTACCGCAGCCAGACGGGCCGACGAGGACGATAAACTCCTGGTCATGCACGGTGAGGTTAAAGTCCTCTACTGCGAGCACGCCGTCCTCGGTAACCTTGAGGTTGTGCTTCTTCTCCTCGGTGTTCTTCTTTTTGCCAAAGAAGCCCTTCTTTTTGGACTCGTTGTTGGGATACACCTTCTGAACATGTTTGAGAACGATCTCGGCCATGTCTTTACCTTTCGATATGCGGCGCCGCGCTGAGGGGCGCCGCAGAAACTTGCAAAACAGTTACGGCATCAGCCCTTGACGGCACCTGCCACCACGCCGTCGATGATGTACTTCTGGCAGAGGATGTACATGATGACGATAGGGATAACGACCATCATGATGCAGGCCATCATGGGACCGAGCTCGACGTGGCCGTAGCCGCCGCGGAAGTACTGAATCAAGATAGGAATGGTCTTGTACTTGGTGGAGTCGAGGGTAAGGTAGGGCAGCAGATAGTCGTTCCAGACCCACATGGTCTCGAGAATGCCGACCGAAAGATAGGTGGGCTTCATGATGGGAAGGACGATCTTAAAGAACACCTGGACCGGGTTGCAGCCGTCGATCATGGCCGCCTCTTCGATCTCGAGCGGAATGTTCTTTACAAAGCCGGCGAACATAAAGACCGCCAGGCCCGCGCCAAAGCCAAGATAGATAAAGCAGATGTTGAACGGCGTGTTGAAGCCGATGCGGTCCGCCAAATTGGACAGCGTGAACATGAGCATCTGGAAGGGCACGACCATCGAGAAGACGAACAGGTAATAGAAGAAGTTCGAGATCTTGTTGTTGACACGAACCACATACCAAGCGCACATGGAGCAGCACACCAAGATCAGCACGACCGACGTGACCGTGATGATGAGCGAGTACATAAATGCCGAGGCAAAGCCCTGCTCGTTAAGGGCGTGCATGTAGTTTGCGAGGCCGTTGAACGTCTCGGGCGTGAGCAGATCGAATGCCGTGGTGGTGCTGATTGCGGTCGCTTTCTTAAAAGAATTAAGCGCAATCATGAACACGGGGTAGATCCACGCGAGCGACAGGATCGTAAAGAAAATCGAGAGCGCGCGGTTGATAACCTTATCGCGTTTCATTACTGCTGCACCTCCTTGGACCTCGTGGCCTTAAGCTGGATCATGGAGATGGCTACGACCAGGATGCAGAAGATAACCGCCTTGGCCTGACCGATGCCCTGCCATGCGATACCGGCACGCGAATAGAACGTGTTGTAGATGTTCAGGGCGAGCATCTCGGTGGAGTGCGCGGGAGCGCCGCCGGTAAGGGCAAGGTTCTGGTCGAACAGCTTAAAGCCGTTGGTGATGGACAGGAACAGGCAGATGGTGATGGTCGGCATCAGGTTAGGGATCTTAACCTTCCAAAACGTCTGCCATGCCGTGGCACCGTCGACCTTGGCGGCCTCGATGTAGTCGGACGGAATGGACTGCAGACCAGCGATGTAGATAATCATCATGTAGCCGACCTGCTGCCACAGGGTCAGGATGATAAGGCCCCAGAAGCCAGCAGCAGAGTTAAGGGCGATGAGCTGGGCGCCCACGTTGGAGAGCAGGCAGTTGATCAGAATCTGCCAGATGTAGCCCAGCACGATGCCGCCGATCAGGTTAGGCATAAAGAAGATCGTACGGAAGATGTTGGTGCCCTTGAGCGCTTTGCGGGTGAGCGCCTGCGCGATGGCGAGGGCGATCACGTTGATGAGCACCGTCGACAGGAAGGCAAACGCCACGGTAAAGAAGAACGACGTGGCAAACTGCGGATCGGACAGTGCGCGCACGTAGTTCTCGATACCGACAAAGTGCGTGTTGTTGATGGTAATAAACTGGCAGAACGAGAGATAGAAACCCTGGATAAAGGGGATCACGAACCCGATCATAAACGCCAGACACGTGGGCAGCATAAAGAGCGGCCACCAGCGCTTGAGTGCTTTGCCCATAGAAGGGTCCTTTCAATATGCAGGGGGCGGGCAAACCAACGTCTGCCCGCCCCCTGTCGCTAATCAGATAGCTTGGGCAGCAACTGCTTACTCGGAAGCAGCCTTCTCGGTCTTCCAGCCATCGACGAAGGCGTTCTTGACGCCGTCCCACTTGCTGTTGTCGGCAGCATAGGCGATCAGAGCCTGCTTGAGGTTCTTCTTCCACTCCTCGGAGGGGATGTAAACGAAGTCCCAAGCGACGGTCTTCTTGCCGTCCTTGGCCATGGCAACGGCCTGCTGCGAGAAGACGTTGGTGGTCTCCTTAGCGCTCTTGAACGGGGCAGTCAGACCCATCTTGTCAGCGATGATGCTGGTGGCGGTGTCAGAAGTGACGCACCAATACATGAAGTCCTCGGTGGCCTTCTGGGCATCCTCGGAAGCCTGGGAGCTGACGCACCAGTAGTTCTCGCCGCCGGAGCACAGGCCCTGGTTCTCCTCGCCGTCGACACCGATGTAGATCGGCATCATGCCAATCTGATCGTCGGTCATGCCGGCCTTGGTGAGGTCAGAGTAAGCCCAGGAGCCGTTCTGATAGAAGACGGCCTTGCCGGTTGCGAACTCGTTGGTGGCGTCGTCGCCGGTCTTGGAGGCAAGCTGCGAAGGATCGCAGGTGGAGTCGGTGATGTACAGGTCGAAAATCTGCTTGAAGTTGTCGAGATACTCGCCCTTGATCTCGTCGTCCTCCTGATTGTGCTCCTTCTCGAACTCGTAGTAGAGCGGGAGGTTGGCGAGGTGGGTGGTATAGCGCCAGCTGGAGGAGTCATCCATGCCAGCAGAAGTGAAGGCACCCTCAATGCCAAGCTCGTCCTTGCGGGCCTGGATGTCGTCGGCGCAAGCCTTCAGCTTGTCGAAGGAGTTGATGTCCTCGGCCTTGTAGCCAGCCTTCTCGAGCAGCTGTTTGTTGTAGATGATGCCGTAGCTCTCCTGGACCCAGTCGATACCCAAATCCTTGCCATCGGACTGCAGAGCCAGGGAGTCGTCAATGAGCTCACCGCGGAGCTTGGTATCGGACAGGTCGGCGCAGTAATCCTTCCAGTTCTTAAGACCGGTGGGGCCGTTGACCTGGAACAGGGTCGGAGCGGAGCTCTTGGACATCTCGGACTTGAGCTTTTCCTCGTAGGTGTTGGAGGCGGCGGTCACGATCTTGACCTCGACGCCCTTCTCCTTCTTATAGGCCTTGGCGATCTCCTTCCACTCCTTGTCGACCTCGGGCTTGAATTGGAGGAAGTAGACCTCGGCAGCGTCACCAGAAGCAGAGGAGCCGGAGCCGGCAGAACCGCCGCAGCCCACGAGACCCAGACCAAGAACCGCAGCCGCGGAACCAGCAAAGCCCAGGAACTGCCTTCTGCTCATTTCGTTCTTCATTACAATCCACCCTTTCACACCGTGGCGGCACCCTTTGCCGCCGCCTTCGGAGATTGGCTCGGGGACTTTGCCCCTTTTGCTGATTTGTACGATACGCTATTTGGCTAGTTGTTTGAACAAGTATTACTAGAGCGGTAGAAAAACTTCGGTGAACGGTAATTTCAACTTGATACTTGACAAGTTTTGTATAAACAATTATTTGTTATCGAATGCAGAGAAAACGCCCGGTCAAGCCGATGCATCGTCGGTTTGACCGGGCGTTTTCGCTTTGAGGGCATGAGTCTCGTCAGGCTGCGAGCTAGCCGGCTATCGCTTGGAATTGACGCGGTAATGGAAGATCTCGGGGTGTGTGCGAGTGTGCGTCACCTCAAACAAGATGCCATCCGAGGTGTACGACTGACTCTCCATGACGGCAACGCAGTTGTATTTGCCGAGGTCAAGATAGCTGCAGTCTTCATCGTTGGCGAGCTCGACACTCACCGTACGACGGCTCGCCATCACTTTGACACCGCGCTTGTGCTCCAGATAGCCGTAAATAGAATCTGCCGCGATCTCGGGGGTCAGGCCCTTGGCGATCGACGCCAAAAAATAGCCATGGTCCACTTGGCGCGCGTTGCCGTTGAGGCTTCGGACACGCACTACGCGAATAAGCTCCTCGCCCACCCTAAAGCCCAGGCGACGAGAGAGCTGCTCGGTGCAGACCAGATGTTCAAAAGACTTAACGTCCGTCGATGCAACGGCATTGTTGCGCTTTGCAAACTCGCCAAACGACTCAACCTCTTCGAGTGCGCCCAACATGTCGGTTTCGCCCTTAAGCCAAATAACGCGCACGCCCTTGCCGTGTATGGGCTGCACAAACATCCCGTCGGCCAGCATGCTCAAAGCGCGGCGGACGGTATTGCGCGTGCAGCCAAATTCCGCGGTCAGTTCGGCTTCGGTTGGCAGCATCTCCTGAAACGCATAGGTCCCATTAATGATGCGCGAGCGTATTTCTCGGTAGATTCCTTCGTATATCGCTTTTGGCATTGTTTCACCTCTACATTGTTCATTTCCGGCTAGGCACGATAGCATTTCTTAAAGTTGTTTAAACTGAATATCGGTAAAGCGACAGGATTTAACCGTTGACGGTTTCTGTCATGCCCAAATCGGTTTCGCTCAAAACTGCCGGTACGACAATCGTCCGGTCCTCTACAATGAATCCATTGTTTAAACGTTTCCCCACGCGCAACGCGCCTCGATACTCGGAAGGCAGAACATGCTGCAAAAAATCCAACGCTTTGGCGGGGCAATGTTCGCGCCCGCCATGCTGTTTTCTATATCAGGCCTCATGGTCGGCGTCTCCGCTCTCGCAACGACTGCGGACATCGTCGGCGATCTCGCCGTATACGGAACCCCTTGGTACGCTTTTTGGACCATCATCCAACGCGGCTCGTGGACGGTCTTTAAACGCCTCCCGCTCCTTTTTGCCGTAGCGCTGCCCATCGGCCTTGCCCAAAAACAACCGGCTCGTTGCTGCCTCGAGGCTCTCGTCGTCTATTTTGCCTATTGCTTCTTTTTGAGCGAAATCATTAAGCTGAGCGGAGACAATCTTGGACTTAAGTACCCGTCGTCTTTGACCTCCGCTAGCGGCATCACCATCATCGACGGCATCAAGACGCTCGACACCGGCATTATCGGCCCGCTGGCGGTGTCGGCAACCGTCGTCGCCATCCATGACCGCTTCTACGATGCCAAGGTTCCCGATTGGCTCGGTACCTTCTCGGGCTCCTCGCTGGTCTACCTCATCAGCTTTTTTGCCGTGTTCGCCCTTGCCGCCATCTCGGCCGCCATCGTGCCCTTCGTATACGCTGTGACCGAAACGCTGCGCCATGCACTTACGAGCGTCGGCCCCTTTGGCGTGGGCATCTTTGTGCTTTTGGAGCGAGCGCTCGAGCCCATGGGGCTGCACCACCTGCTCTACATGCCGATCTACTACGACAACCTGGTCATTAACGACGGCATCTACGCCACGTGGAGCAGCTTGCTCCCCATCCTCTCCCATAGCACGCGCCCCCTTAATGAACTTGCGCCGTGGGCCGGTTTTACCGCCACCGGCTGGGTCAAGCTCTTTGGCCTTCCCGCCATCGCAGCCGCGTTCTACTCCACCGCAAAACCAGAGCGCCGCGCCGGCCTCAGGGTCATCCTTGTTCCCGCCATCATCGCCTCGGTGGTTTGCGGCGTTACCGAGCCACTCGAGTTTCTCTTTATGTTCACCCACCCCGGGCTCTTTTTGCTCTACGCCGTCTTATCGTCTTGCCTTGCCACAACCATGAATCTCTTTGGCATCGTCGGCATCTTCTCGGGCGGCCTCATGGAGATGGCAGCCTTCAACTTTATTCCGCTCATGCGCACGCATGCCGGTGCCTATCTTTTGGCGCTCGGTATCGGCCTTGCCTTTAGCCTCATCTTTTTTGTTAGTTTTCGAGCACTCATCTTGGTCTATGACCTTAAGACACCGGGCCGCGAGGATCATGTTGCCAATCGCGCGGCAATCGATTGTTTAACGGGAAGCGACTTTGCCAAAGAGCAATCCCCCAATGACGAGGTCGATAGTCGATCCGATCAAGATCACGTCCTCGCTGAGCGGGTAATTCAGCTTTTAGGTGGCGTTGGCAATATCGTGGGCGCAACCAACTGCGCCACGCGCCTGCGCGTCGAGGTCGCAGATCCTTCCATCGTTGCAGATAACGCGTCGTTTGTCGCGGTGGGCGCCAAGGGCCTCATCATTACGGGCAAGACCGCCCAGGTGGTCATCGGCATCTCCGTTCCCCGCGTTAAAGAGCATTTTGACCAGATCATGGGCCTCGAGCCGGAATTTGTGCCCACCACCTCGGCCTCCCCTGCCGCCAGCGCAGCCCATAAGCGCGGCGATATCTGCTTCTTCGATATCGACGGAACGCTCGCCTGGCAAGACCCCAGGCTCGCCCAAGACCTTCCCGAAGACGAGCGGGACCTCTCCCCCTATCCCAACGAGGCGGTTTCGCAGGCAATCCGCGAGTTTGTCGCCAACGGCAACATGGCCTTTATCTGCACGGGGCGCACCCTCAGCTGCATCCACCCCAAACTTCTTGAGCTGCCCTGGACCGGCATCGTCTGTCTTGCGGGCGGTTACGCCGAGATCAACGGACACGCAATTCGCGATCTGTCGATGACGCCCAGCATGCTGCAGCATCTTGCCCCCTATCTTGAGCAATCGGGCGAGGTCATCCGCTTTGAGGGCCTCAACGGCGTCGTGCGCATGAGTGCCGATGCGCCCGATGCTCCCGGATACGCGCGCACCCTGGGCGACGCAGTCACGCAGCTGCAACATTACAGTGTCTACAAGATCTTGATGTCTACATCGCTCGCCAACCACATCGCTCAAGATAAGGCACTTGAGCCGCTGCTGTGCTTTAACGAGCTCGAACTCGAGGTAACCGAAATCTCGCCCCGCGAATGCACGAAGCGCGGGGGCATCCAGTCTGTACTCGACGCCCTCGACCCCCACCACGGAACCGTATACGGCATTGGCGACGCCAGCAATGACGTCTCGCTGATGAACGCCGTCGATGTCGGTATCGCCATGGGCAATGCGCCGGACTATCTCAAGGATAAGGCCGATTACGTGACCGACACCGTCGATCACGACGGTGTCGTTGCGGCGCTCGAGCATTTTAGGCTGATTTAGGCACACTCCATCAAACGCACGCCCGTTGTCCTAAATCGCCAAAACTGCCGCGCCAAACGCCCTGATGTGGCAATATGTTGTCTGCATATTGCACCAATGCAACCTCAGAAAGAATGCGAGAACCCGTGTCCAGTCCGTTTACCAGCTTTTTAGCCCAGCACTTTGACCAGATTAACGACTATCTGGCCACGTTCTTTGACGGACAGGCGACCTCTACCGATATCGAGCGCTATCTGTACGCGCCGCTCTCGGCTTTTACGGCCAACGCCGGCAAGCGCCACCGCCCGCTTATCTGCATGCTCGCCGCAACCGCAGTGGGCGGTAGCTTTGAAAGCGCCCGCAGCGCCGCGGCAGCCATCGAGCATTTCCAGTCGGGCGCGCTGATCCACGACGACATCGCCGACAACGGACAGCTTCGTCGAGGCAAGCCCTGCATGCACCTTACCGAGGGCACGGGCCTTGCCATCAATTGTGGCGACCTGGCGCTCACCATGGTCACCAAGACGGTTCTCGACGACCCTACGCTGGAGTCCGACGTGAAGCTGCGCGTGCTCCACGAGCTTACCGAGATGATCGTCCGCACCATCGAGGGTCAAGCACTCGACCTGGGTTGGGTCCGCGACGGGCGCTTTGATATCTCGGTTGATGACTACCTGGACATGGCGACGCACAAGACCGCGTTTTACAGCGGAGCCACGCCGCTTGCCGCCGGAGCCATTATCGGCGGCGGCAACGATGAGCAAATCGAAGCGCTGCGCGCCTTTGGCCTGCACACGGGCCTTGCCTTTCAGATTCAGGACGACCTGCTCAACCTTGTCGGCACTAAGGAAGCCGCCAACAAGGACTTCCGCACCGACATCACCGAGGGCAAGCGCACGCTTGTCGCCGTACACGCCCTCTCTGATGAGCGCCACCACGACGAGGTCGAGGCGATTCTTTCCTCGGGCACCGATGATCCCGCGCAGCTCGCGCGCGCCGTGGAGATCTTCCAGGAGACCGACTCCATCGATTACGCCCACACTTACGCGCTCGACCTGACCGCTAAGGCCAAAGCGGCCATCGAGAACGTTGAGCTTGATCCGCACGCACGCGAGCTGTTCCTCTCCATGGCAGATTTCTTTGTGGAGCGCCTTAACTAACGGGGGTTATAAAATCTGTCAGCAGCGTATTTAGGCACAACTTGCTACACTGTTGAGTGCATGTTTATGCATCCCTTTGCGTTGTCTATCCGACAGACGCTCAAATAGTACGAATGGTACGCCGAAAGGGGTTCGTTCATGGAACCTATTACAACGGGCATGCAAGGAGCAGCCGTCGAAGACGTGCAGTCTCGTCTCCTGCAGCTCGGCTACACGATTGATGCCGCCGAAGTCACCGACAAGTACTTTGGAGCCACCACTGAGCAGGCCGTCAGCACCTTCAGGCTCGACAGCGGCCTTGCTGCCGGTCATGCCGTCGATATCCCCTGCTGGAGCGCCCTTGTAGACGCTTCGTATAAGCTGGGCGACCGCACTCTCTATCTGCGCATGCCCAATTTCCATGGCGCCGATGTGCAGGCCCTGCAGCGCGCTCTCAACGTTTTGGGCTTTGCCTGTGGCGAAGACGACGGCTACTTTGGTCCGCATACCGAGGCCGCCCTGCAGCAGTTCCAGGAAAATGTCGGCCTGTTTGCCGACGGCATGGCCTTCCAGGACACCTACGCCTACATCAACCGCCTGCACCATGTGTGGGAGGGCAAGCCCTCGGTCACCGAAGCCGAGTCCCGTATCGGTTTTGCTCGCGCCGCCAACGTGCTCGAGCGCTTCCAGATTGCCGTTATCGGCGAGGACCCCATCGCACGCAGCGTTGCGTCGCGCATGTGGAATATCGCCACGGCAACGACCGACAACAGCGGCATGATGCTCTGCGACTCCGAGGTCCCAACCGACGTTGACCTGGTGCTCGAGATCGCAAGCGATGAGCTGCCCGCAGATGCAGCGCCGCGCGCCACGATCGCCCTCGCCGAGTGCCACAACCTGGCCCAGCGCATCCGCACCGCCAATGTCGCCGTGCAGCAGAAGCCGGCTCGCATTCGCATTGAGCTCACGGGCATGACGCGCTACAACGGCACCTTCACGGCCAGCGACGCGCAGACACTCGCCGTACGCCTGCTCGATGGCGTTTGCGATGCCCTCGCAGATTAGGTAAACTAAACGAGTTGCTTTTGGGCAACACCACACATTGGGACGTAGTTCAACGGTAGAACTCCGGTTTTTGGTGCCGGCTGTTGGGGGTTCGAATCCCTCCGTCCCAGCCATTAAAATTGAGCGCCCTGAGCCCATAACGGCCCAGGGCGCTTTCTTGTGGGCAAGCGGAGGGATTCGAGAACCCGCAAGGGTGCGGAGCTGAGGAAACGCGAAGCGTTTTCCAGCGCAGCACGCAAGGAGCGAAGCGACGCAGCGGGGCGCGGCCGCCGAAAAGGCGGACGCGGAATCCCTCCGTCCCATATCAGCCGAGAGCGCCTTACATCTAGAATTATCAGCCCAGTTCCGAAAAGCGAGCCGTCATCTACAAAATGGCGCGTGGCCCCGGCGGGCCGGGCATTAAGTTTGTCGCGAGTTCCGCACGCAAAGAAGGCCACTTAATGTGGCCTTCGTCTTGTGCAGGACTGTAGAGCAGCAAACTTAATGCCCGGCCCGCCGGGGCCACGCGTCCCTAATTGTTCAGCATGCGGTCGAAGCTTCCCGAGTCGCCATCCCGATAGTCGGCGGTCATCAGAATCTCCTGCGGAATGCGCCCGCCCTCGCGCAGCACGTTGCGGAACTGCACGCGCGTAACCATGGGCAGATCCTTGATCGTCGCTGCCAGGTTCTGCGGCACACCCTGGTTGGCAGCCGCGGGCTCGCACTCTCCGCCGGCCTTCACGCGACGCTTATGCTCGGCGAGCATGGCGCGGTACATGCCGGCATGCAGGCGAATCTCAACCACATTGGCATTGCGAGCCTGCTCGACGATGCGCGCGCCCTCGCGATCGATATCGCCCACGTAGTAGACGTAGTTAAAGCGATAGCCAATCTCGGCCAGATAATCATCCAGTGCGTGCGAGACGCTCGCTTTGCAGCCGCCGCCAAAAATCACGCCGCCCACCTTGATGCCAAAGAGCTTGGCGTGCTTGCGGCCACGCAGCAGCTTGACGATCTCGTCGTAGGTGTCCAGGTTCTCGACCATAATGAACGGCTTGTCGGCTCCCAACGTAAAGAAGCCCGTAAAGTGCACGGGGCGATTGGGGGCGACCTTGATCGCCTGCATGCTGATGCCCTTTTCGGTCATACGCCTGATCAGGCGCTCACCGTGCTTGCCGTCAAAAGCCTTCTCGTCGTTAAAGATCTGGTAGGCACGCTGGCGGCGCGAGGCAACCGGCGTATCGGCACCTCGGTTCTGCTCGATCCAAGCCTGGATGATTGCGATTTCCTCGGCAATCTTGCGGTTGGACATCTCGTTGTGCTGAGTGCGCTGCGGAGCCTTTTTGCCGTCCTTGCCCTCGACCTTTACGATCTGTGTCTGCTGCTCCTTGATCTTGGAGAGCGCCATAGGCGTGGGGACAACCTTGAGCAGCTGCCTGCCTAAAACGCGGGCAAGGGCAAACGCCGAGACCTCGCCGTGGGCGGCCGACTCGGGCTGCTGGGCAGCAGTATCTACTGCGGCAGACTCCGGCTTCTTCTGAGACTTGCGCTTAGAATCGCCTTGGGAATTGCGCTCGCGCTTCGGCATAGACGCCTGCTTCTGCGGACGATCGGACTTGCTCTCCTTCGCTGACTGGCGCTTAGGCTGCCCCGAAGAAACCTCGGCCTTCGCATCCTCGTTCTGCGGCGTGGTCTTCTCGGTTGCAGTCTCGGCATGGGAACTGCGGCCCCCACGATGGCGACGGCGGCGAGGCTTGCTCGACGCGCCCTGCTCCGTCCGCTCATCAGTAGGCTGCTGGCCCTTGGCCTCGGCATCAACCTCAAGCTGCGGCTCAACAGGCTTCTGCTCGCGAGCCGCCGGCTCAACGGCCTTCTCGTCCTTCTCGTCCTGAGTGGTCGAAGCCGGTTCGCTCTTCTCCTGACGCCTCACGGGATACGCGCGCCCCGCAAAACCACGTCCGGGACGACATGAACCCGGAGCCTTCTTGGCAGACTCCTCAACATCGTCTGCAACCTCAGAAGACTCTTCGACCTCACGCGCGGCATCCTGCTGTGCAGCCTTAAAGTGAGCGCCGCGACGGCGCTTGGGCTCTTGGGCCTCCACGGGCTTTTGCTCCTTCGTGGGCTCCTGCGACTCGGCAGCAGCCTCGGTCTCAACAGCCTCGGCATCCGTCTCGCCCTTTTGAGCAACGGCGCGACGGAAGCGCTCCTGCTGGGCGCGGCGCTGTGCATCGCGCTTGCCGCCCCCGCCAAAACCGCCGCGTCCTGCCTTGGCCGTAAAGGCACGCACAACGTTCTCATCGAGCAACTCATCGGTATCGACATGCTCACGCGGAGCAGCTTCTTCCACAGCAGGCACGTCAGCGGAATCCTCGACGACAAAATCCTCGACGGACTCGGCAGGCTGCTCCTGGGCATCGCGGATCTCGGCATTGATGGTATAGAACGCCGGGCGCCCGTTAATGCCGCTACCCTCGATCTTGGTCACGATATTTGCCGCGATAAGCTCATCGCGCATCGCCTTGGTGTCACATTCCTTATCGACGGAGCGGAAAATCTGCGCCAGCGCGCTCGACTTAATCTTGAGTGCCTTGCGGCAAAGCAGGTCGTAGGCAACCAGCTTTGCCCGCTCGGCAGAAAGCGACGTTTGTCCGCTCAGACGCTCAGCCAGAGCATCGACATTTTGTTGGTTATCGGAATATACCGTCTTGGCCACGGGGCCCCTTTCATATGCACACATATACGTCTATATGGTACAACGCGCGCCCTTATCCACGCAAAACATCTGCGAGAACACTCGAGCGTCACCCGCTTTTGCATGAAAAAAGACCGAGCCCGCGAAGTCGCGGACCCGGTCTTTCCGAGTCATATAGATGTGACGTTCAACTCGTCAGGTCGACTAAGCCTTGGCGGCCTCGGCGTCGACAGGAGCCTCAGCGGCAGCGGCGCGGCCGTACTCGGCCTTGCCCATCTCGGACCACTCGGGCTCCTCGTCGGGCATGGAGCCGGCCTCCTTGCCGAAGAACTCCTTGAGGCAGTTGACGGCAACGATGAGGCCCAGGACCATCAGCAGGACGGCAAAGACGAGCTGCAGGCCCTTGGTGGCGGCGACGGAGACGGCAGCCGTGGTGGCGGTAGCCGGGATGGTACCGAAGAAACCGTAGGCCTGGACGGCGGTCATGCAGCCCATGGCGCTCTGGACCAGCGAGGTGAAGGTGCAGCAGAGCAGGAAGACGACGGGCACGTAGAGCATCCAACCCTTGCGGCCGGTGCACTTGCAGAACACGGCGAGGGTGATCATGGTCATACCGCCGAGCAGCTGGTTGGAAGCACCAAAGAGCGGCCAGATGTTGGCATAGCCACCAAAAGCGAGGGCGAGACCAGGAAGCAGGGTGACGACCGTGGCGAACCAGGGGTTGCCGAGGACCTTCATGTAGCCGGCCTTGGACTCGATGGCCAGGGCGTCGTTGGTCTGGGCAAAGAACTCAGAGAACGAAGTACGGGCGATGCGGGCGACGGCGTCGAGCGAGGTCAGGGCCAGAGCGGAGACGTTCATGGTCATGAAGACGGTAGCGAGCGTGCCGTCAACACCGAAGGCCTGCATACCGCGGGAGATGCCAGCGGCGAAGATCTGGAACGGGGTGGAAGCGACACCGGCGTTGAGGGCGCCAGTACCGGCGGTGTTCATATCGGAGAACATGATGCCGGCGACGATGATGGCAAGGATGCCGACGAAGGACTCGACAATCATGGCGCCGTAACCGACCTTGACGGCGTCCTGCTCCTTCTCGACCTGTTTAGAAGAGGTGCCGGAAGAAACGAGGCTGTGGAAACCGGAGAGAGCACCGCAAGCGACAGAGACGAACAGGACCGGGAACATCATGCCGGAGGCAGTGGAGAAGCCGGTGAAGACCGGAGCGGTGATAGTGGCCTGACCGTTGACGCCCAGGACGACGATGCCGAGGACAGCGCAGACGATCATGACGATCATCATGATGGAAGTGAGGTAGTCACGCGGGGTCTTGAGCATCTGGATGGGCATAGCGCCAGCGAAGACCAGGTAGACCATGACGACGGCGAACCACTGGAACTTATCCAGGTAGACCGGGAACTGCATACCGACGGCGAACATGAGAACCATGAGGACCACGCCGGTGACGAACTCGGCAGCGCCGGTGAGGTTGAACTTCTTCTGGGCCCAACCAAAGGCGATAGCGACAAAGGTGAACAGGATGGAGATGGTACCAGCGCAGCCGGCGGCATAGGACTTGGTGAAGTCGATGGCACCGGTAGCAGCACCAGAAGCGTCAACGGCCGGGGTGAACATGAACGTCTTGCAGACCATGTCGGTGAAAGCGGCGATGACGATGATGCAGAACAGCCAGCAGAACAGCAGGAACAGGCGACGGCCGGTCTTGCCGATGTACTTCTCGATGAGCTGAGCGAGCGACTTGCCGTTGTTCTTCATCGAAGCGTACAGGGCACCAAAGTCGTGGACGGCACCAAAGAAGATGCCGCCGACGAGGACCCAGAGCACGACGGGCAGCCAGCCAAAGGCCATGGCGACGATCGTACCCGTGACAGGGCCAGCACCGCAGATCGAGCTGAACTGGTGCGAAAACGCGGTGAAGGCGGAGACGGGCGAGAAGCTCTTGCCGTCCTTCATGCGCTTGGCCGGCGTGAGGGCCTCTTTGTCAACGCCCCACTTGTTGGCCAGCCATCGGCCATAGCCCAGATAGCCGCAGGCGAGCACCGCCGCGGCCACAACCATGAGCAAAACTCCGTTCATTACATTTCCTCCTCTAAAAAGAACTTCCTAGACATAAAAAATGAGGGCCGTCGGTTGCGCTCGACGGCCCTCATCTTTAACAGCCGCCCGTTATCGTACGGGCTAGCTGTATGTGCTAACCCGCATCAGATAATTACTACGCTGATAATGTTTAGCTGATGCGTGAACATGTCTAAGAAATCCTCTTCAATCATGATGTGAACGATCCGTGCGTGTTCACATCCCCCAGTGGTTGAAAAGGAGTATGAAACTTTAGTTACCTAAAGTCAACGCAAACATGTAATGAATTTTCAACTTTTTTTGAATTTCTCGGTATAAAACGCCACTGACCTTGGACTTTACTCAACGACAGTTTTTGCTTGAGAGATGCTCCTCGGAGGCGGGGCGGGCGCCTGCCGCCATATATGAACTTTCCTGCTCGGACAGTCCTGCTCACGACGGAGGCCACATTAAGTGGCCTCCTGTTCGTGCGGAACT
>UQIQ01000025.1 GCA_900541185.1 uncultured Collinsella sp. | reverse complement strand
AGCGTCTGTTCCGCCGCGGCGACGCCTGCCGTCTGATCAAGCGCTGCAACGACTTTGGCGCCGGCGGCGTCTCGGTCGCCGTGGGCGAGCTTGCCGACGGCCTGTATGTCGACCTGGACACCGTGACCAAGAAGTACGACGGCCTGGACGGCACCGAGCTCGCTATCTCTGAGTCCCAGGAGCGCATGGCCTGCGCCGTCGCCGACGGTGACGTCGAGGAGTTCATGGGCTACGCCGCCGAGGAGAACCTGGAGGCGACCGTTATCGCCGAGGTTACCGCTGAGCCGCGCATGCGCATGGCCTGGAACGGCGTCGCCATCGTCGACCTGTCCCGCGAGTTCCTCAACTCCAACGGCGCACCCAAGCACCAGGTCGCCCACGTGTGCGCCCGCAGCGTGTGGCAGCCCAGCTGGGCCGGCACCACGCTCGCCGAGCGCATGACCTCGCTCGTCACCGACCTCAACGTCGCTTCCAACAAGGGCCTTTCCGAGCGCTTCGACTCCACCATCGGCGCCGCGACCGTGCTCATGCCCTTTGGCGGCAAGACGCAGCTCACCCCCAGCTCGGCCATGGTCGCCAAGTTCCCCGTGGACGGCGAGACCACCACGGCGAGTGCCATGGCATGGGGCTTCAACCCCTATCTGATGGAGGCCGACCAGTTTGCGGGCGCCTACCTGTCCGTGGTCGAGTCCATTGCCAAGCTCGTTGCCGCCGGCTTTGAGCACAAGCGCGCCTATCTCTCCTTCCAGGAGTACTTCGAGCGTCTGCGCACCGAGGCCGAGCGCTGGGGCAAGCCCACGGCAGCCGTCTTGGGCGCCCTCATGGCCCAAGTCGACCTGGGTGCCGGCGCCATCGGTGGCAAGGATTCCATGAGCGGCTCGTTTGAGGACGAGACCGGCGAGCTCAACGTTCCGCCGACCCTGATCAGCTTCGCTGTCGCCGTGGGCAAGGCCGCCCGCGCCGTCTCGCCCGAGTTCAAGGGCCTCACGCACCGCGTCGTCCGCATCGCCCCCGCCACCTATGGCGAGGACTACCGCCCCGACGCTCAGCAGCTGCTCGCGGCGTTTGACGCCGTCGAGGCGCTCACTGCTACCGGCAACGCCCTGGCCATCTCCACGCCCGGCTACGGCTGCGGCGCCGAGAGCCTCTTTAAGATGTGCGTCGGTAACCAGATCGGTATCGAGCTTGCCGAGGATGTAGACGTAGAGAGCCTCTTCACCCCGCTCTACGGCAGCTTTATCGTCGAGCTCGCCGAGGACGCCGAGCTGCCCGAGGTCGCCGACGGCGTTGTCGTCGAGCCCCTGGGTACCACCGTCGAGGGCTATGTCATCGACACCGGCTCCGAGGTCATCGAGCTCGCCAAGCTCCAGGAGGCCTGGGAGAGCGGCATCGAGGGCGTCTTCGCCTACCGCAGCGCCGGCGAGACCCCCGAGGTCGAGACCATCGACTTCCGCGCCAAGGATATCCACGTGTACGGCGGCGCCAAGATCGCCCGCCCGCGCGTGATCATCCCCGTGTTCCCCGGTAACAACTGCGAGTACGACAGCGCCCGCGCCTTCCGTGCCGCCGGTGCCGAGGCCGACACCTTCGTGATCAACAACCTCACGCCCGAGGCCGTCGCCGAGAGCACCCACGAGCTCGCCCGCCGTATTCGCCAGAGCCAGATCGTCATGATCCCCGGCGGCTTCTCGGGCGGCGACGAGCCCGATGGCTCCGCCAAGTTCATCACGGCGTTCTTCCGCGCTCCCGAGGTCACCGAGGCAGTCCGCGACCTGCTCAAGGCCCGCGATGGCCTGATGCTGGGCATCTGCAACGGCTTCCAGGCCCTGATCAAGCTCGGCCTGGTGCCCTACGGCGACATCGTCGATGCCACGCCCGATGCGCCCACGTTGACGTTCAACACCATCGGTCGCCATCAGAGCCGCCTGGTGCGCACCCGCATCTCGTCCAACCTGTCCCCGTGGCTGTCGCAGTGCAGCCTGGACGACCCCTACACCGTCGCCATCAGCCACGGCGAGGGCCGCTTTGTCGCCAATGACGAAGTGCTCGCCCAGCTGATCGCCAACGGCCAGATCGCCACGCAGTACGTGGGCGAGGACGGCAAGCCCAGCATGGATCTCTCCGTCAACCCCAACGGCTCCGCACTCGCCATCGAGGGCATCACGAGCCCCGACGGCCGCGTCCTGGGCAAGATGGGTCATGCCGAGCGCCGCGGCGACAACCTGTACCGCAACGTGCCCGAGCATGTCCCCGGCGATAAGTTCATGCCGATCTTTGAGAGCGGCGTGGCCTACTTCGCCTAAACCTTTCCCATCGGGTACAATCCCTTCGGGTAACAACTCCCGCCACCGACACATCCGGTGGCGGGTTCTTTTTTTGCTTCGCGCATGTAGGAAGGACATCATGGAAAGCCGCAAGCCGTATCTCGCCACCCTGCCCGGACTCATCCTGGGCTGTCTTGTTTGCTGTGCACTCTGGGGATCGGCCTTTCCCTGCATCAAGATCGGCTACGCACTCTTTGGTATCCCGGCGCACGATAGCGCTTCGCAGCTGCTCTTTGCAGGTTTACGCTTTACGCTTGCCGGCGTCCTGGTTATCGTTGAGATGAGCGCGGCCCAACGCCGCCCCCTCGTACCGCAAGCGCGCGACATCAAGCCCATCTTTGTCTTGTCGCTCTTCCAGACTATCGGGCAGTACTTCTTTTTCTACCTGGGACTCTCGCGCGCCAGTGCCATGTCGAGCTCCATCATCGAGGCCAGCGCCAACTTCCTAGCCATCCTCTTTGCCGCCCTGGCATTTCACACCGAGAGGCTCAATACGGCCAAGGTGCTTGGCTGTGTGCTGGGCTTTGCCGGCGTCGCGCTCGTCAACCTTTCGGGCGCGGATGGCACCTTTGGCTTTACACTCGACGGCGAAGGTTTTATCTTGGCTTCCACCGTTGCGGGCGCTCTGTCGACCTGTCTCATTGGCATCTTCTCGCGCGAGCATGACGGCGTCTTGCTCGCCGGCTGGCAGTTTTTAGTCGGTGGCCTGGTCCTTACCGCCATCGGGTTTATGATGGGCGGCACGCTCTCCCCCACCGCGATCATCCCCGCCATCGCGCTCATTATCTATATGGCACTCATCTCCGCTGTCGCGTACTCGCTATGGTCGCGTCTGCTTGCCGTCAACCCCGTCAGCCGCGTTTCGGTCTTTGGCTTTATGAACCCGGTCTTTGGCGTGCTGTTGAGCGCACTACTGCTCGGCGAGGGCGCTGGCACGAGCCCTGTTACCGTACTTTTTGCCCTGCTGTTGGTCTGCAGCGGCATCATCATCGTCAACAAACCCAAAAAAGCCTAGCGGGCTCACCTTTTTAGAGAGGATGTTCGCACACTTTAGCTTAATGGAGCACGCTAGTTCTCGTTGATTTCGTACCGAGTCGCGGCGGCAGACGTCCGTCTTGCCGCACCGCGCCTGGGCATTATGGCCGGTGGCCCCCACAAACGCAAAAGGGGCGCACGACCACCACGGTCGTGTGCCCCTTTTCCTAGCGTATCTGGACGCCGGCCTTCTTTTTCTCGGCCTTGACGCGGTAGAGCTCCGCGTCGGCAGCGCGAAGCAAGTCTTGCCAGGTATCGACGCCGTCACCGACCCGTGCGTAGCCGATGGACATCCGCAACAGATACGGCACCTCGGCGCGCGCGAGCTCGTAGTTGATTGCCGCGCACAGACGTATGATGTCCTGCTCCGCTGCCGCCTTTTGAAGGACTACGAACTCATCGCCGCCATAACGTGCGATAAAGCTGCCAGACGCCGAGCAGACCTTTTTGAGCGCAGCAGATAAGACCTGAAGAGCATGGTCACCCTCCACATGTCCATAGCGATCGTTAATCTGCTTAAAGCCGTCAGCATCCATCATGAGAAGATACACATCGTCCGTATGACCAACATTTGAGAAGAGCGACAGCATATAGGTCTCAAAACGGTTGCGATTGTTGAGGCCAGTCAACGGGTCGGTCGAGATGAGCTGCTCCTGGCAGATGATATAGAGCAGCAACATGCTAATCATTATGCCGACACAAAGGCCAGGCACCGAGTATACGATCTGAAAGGTACCGCCCACCAGGGCCGGAATGGCGAAAAATGCTAAGGTTCGATAGATAGCCTTCGTCTGCAGGCTCTCGACCCTGCGAGATTGCACAAACGCATGCAGGGACGTATGTATAACGTAACAGTAGCTGACAATGGGCTGGATCATATAGGCAAAGCCGCGACGATACACGCCCTGCGAATCGATATAGAACAGGGCGTGCGTCCAGTAACTGGTAAAAGCCAGCACGACCACCAGAGCCGTAGGCAACGTTACAAGCACCACCCTATAGCGCGAGGTCACAAGGCGAGAGCCCTGCATCGTCTCGGAATAGATAAACCAAATGAGACACGCGATGGCGAAGAGCGAAAACGAAACCGCGTTGGAAATCCAGTTGGCTGCAATGCCCAACGTGCCGTCCACACCATCCGAAAGCGTCCAGATCATATCGAAGAAAATGTAGGCAGCAGACGTGTAGCCCAGCATGCTAAACAAAAGCTGCTGGGTGCTCGAGAACAGGGAGCGACGACTTCGCACGGCAAGCCCGATAAGAATAATCATGCACAGCAGGAATATCTCGATCTTGAGTGCCTTTACCACTAGACGCCCTCCCTTCAATATCCAAGTGGCCAGAATCGCCCGATTCGTGTCTGGGCAATAAACGCCCCTTACTCCGCAGGGGTAAAGGGAATAATAGCAGAGCGCCCGAACGTTGCTGTAAGACAGCTCTCGTTCGGGCGCTCTGACGGCGCGAATTGCACGCCGGAATCATTGATGGGTATCGATTGCTACTCGCCATCGATGTCGGCCGCGACAGCCTCCTCGATGGCCTCGACACCGGCAGGCGACAGGTCTTCCTTGCCCTGGCAGAACTTCTTATCGACCCAGCCGGTCAGAATCGGGGCCATGATTGCCGTGATGATGACGGCGGTGGCGATCTGCGCATACGCGGTGGGCGCAAGCTCGGCATAGCGCGGAGCGACCTCGGCGAGGGCGACCGGCGTGGTCATGGCCGTGCCGGCAATGGTGGAGCATGCCACAGCCGCCTTACCGTTGCCGCCACACAAGCGCTCGAAGGCAAAGGTAATGGGACCGACGATAAAGAGCGTGATGAGGCCCAGCAGGATACCCGAAATACCGCCGGTGATAAAGCTCGAAAGGCTCATGGACGCACCGAGCTGAAAGCCGATAACGGCGATCGCGGGATTGGCGCCGGGGACCAGCAGGTTCTTGATAAACGGGAACAAGTTGCCCAGGACCATGCCAATAACGAGTGGCAAGATGGAGCCGATGATGGTACCAACGGGAATGTTGGCAAGACCCGAAACACCAAGGATGATCATCGTGACGGCGGGGCCGGCCGTAAAGAACAGGATACCGACGGCGCCCTGCTCGGACTCATCGCCGAACTCGCCCATGATGCCCGTATAGAGCGCCATGTTGCAAAACGTGATGCCGCCGATGATTGAGACCGAGCTCAGGCCCAAAAAGTTATCGTTAAAGAAATACGCAACGCCCAGGCCCAGCGCGGCTGCCACCACAAGCTTGGGGATCAGCACGACGATGCCGGTCTTGATAGCGCCCGGCGTGGACTTAAAGCTGATGCCGGCACCCACGAAGAGCAGGATCGCGGCAACGATGGTGTTGGAGCCGCCGCGGCAGGCAGCCGTAAAGAAGCCGCCGACCTCAAAGACCTGCGGGCAGAAGGTATTGAGCAAAAGGCCGACGATCATCGGATAGATCATGATGTCGCCCGGGATACGCGGGACCTTGAATTTCTTTTGCTCGTTGGCGGTCGCTTCCTGTGCCATGAAACCCCCATTTCCGCTGACGGGGTACAAAAGCCCACGTCACGCTTTGCTACAGTAAAGTTTGACCATGGTACCAGAAGAAATAGACCAGCTCGGTGAAAAATCCGACAAGTTGGGATGGAACGAGATTCGGCGCCCGCGACGCCACCCCTATATAAGGCTCAAGACAATATAGAGTACGATGCCCGAGACGCAGCACCACAGCATCGATTTTGTCTTGACCGCCACGACCACGACGCCGACGGCCGCAATCCAGGGAACCAAGGCAGGCCAGAGTCCCGCGTCGAACGCGCCGGGGCTCACCAAGTCGTTGGCGACCAGCGCGGCAAAGGCAGCGGGCGGGATATAGCCCAGGGCCTCGGTAATGCGGGGCGACAGGGTCCGCCCGCGCAAGGCGAACGCCGGCGCGATGCGAAAGAACGCGATAGCAGCCCACGACGACAGCCACAGAACCAAGAACTCGTTAACGGGCATCGCGGGCACCTCTTCCGTCAAATACTGCATCGCACGCCAACGCAATGGCAATGCCGGCCACGACGCTTGCCGGCACGGCAATATTCACGAGGCCCAAGAACTTGCATACGGCGACGGACACCGCGCCCGAAACCGCCGCGACAACGTTGCCGCGCGACAGCCGCTGCGAAAAGAGCAGGCAGATAAAGAGCGAGGTGCAGACAAAGGCTGCAATGGCGGTGGGAACATCGACAACGGCGCCGACGATGGCGCCCATCGTACACGAAACGCCCCATGTTGCGATGAGGATCACGTTGAGCACAAAGGACTCGCGCGGGCCCCAATCCTCCCCTTCAACCAACTTGGCAAGCGAGATGCCATATGCCTCCTCGGTAAGTGTCGCGGCAACAGCCAGCGTCTGACGCTTCGAGGCACCCGTCAGATGCGGCGCGATCGATGCCGAGTAAAGCGCAAAACGCGAGGAGATGGCGGCAACGCTCGCGATAATCGAAGGTGCCGGTACGCCCGCCAGCCAAAGATTGCAGATCATAAACTGGCCGCTGCCCGTCACAAACGTGCTGCTCAGGGCAAAGACCATCCAGGGCTCCATTCCCGTCTGCCCCATGATCATTCCGCACGGCGCGCCTATTGCAACATAGGTAAGCATCACCGGCCAGACGGTTCTAACGATTTTGAGCACCATACGCTTCTCATCCTGACAAGGTCTCCGAGCCGCATGTAGCGATACGGCAGAATCATCATCCGACAGCAACCGAGTTCACCTACAATTGCCACCGGATCGAAAGACACAACTTTTTAGGAAGTCATTATGACAGCTATCGATCGAGACCGGGCGCGCGCGGCCTTCAAAAGCTACACCGATGCCTACGACGCCACCAACCCACGCATCGCGCTCAAAATCGAGCATACGTACCACGTGGCCGAGGCATGCGATGCCGTAGCGCGCGAGCAGGGCTGGTCGTCAGAAGATATTGACCTGGCATGGCTTTGCGGCCTGCTACACGATATGGGCCGCTTTGAGCAGCTGCGACGCTGGGACACCTTTAAGGACGCCGAGAGCATGAGCCATGCGGCGCTGGGCATCGAGGTCCTCTTTGGCGAGAATCCCGCCGATGCACCCGCCACGACAGACATCCGTGACTTTATCGAAACCGGTGCGCATGACGAGCTCATCCGAGCGAGCATCGCCTATCACAGCGACTTTCGCCTGCCGGCACAACTCGACGAGCGTACACGGTGCTTCTGCGATATCGTGCGCGATGGTGACAAGATCGACATTATGCGCACCATCGCCGACAGCACCGTCGACACTATCCTCAAGGTGGACGAGAAGACGTTTCTCGGCAGCCGTTTCTCGTCGCCGACACTTGCCGCCTTTGACGAGCACCGCTGCGTCGCACGCGATGAGCGCGATGAGCCCGCCGACTTCTTGGTGGGGCTTATCTGCTTTATGTTTGAGCTCGTCTATCCAGCAAGCCGCGCGCTGGCGCGCGAACAGGGCGATATCCACCGCCTGCTCGACGCGCCCTTTGGCATTACGCGGCCCTTTACCGACCCCGCCACGCAGGCAACCTGGAGCCGCCTAAAGGACGAGATGCGCGACTGGCTGGCGCGCGCCTAGCGCTCAAGCTGGGCCAGCAGCTCCTCGACGACCTCGACGGCGTCCCCAACAACCTTGTACTGGGCAGCACCGAAAATGGGGGCATCCGGGTCCTCGTTAATGGCGATAATGCACTCCGCCCCACCGATGCCGGCAAGATGCTGAATGGCGCCCGAAACACCGATACTCACGAGAAGCTTGGGCGAAACCGATACGCCCGTCTGGCCAATCTGATGGCGATACTCCAACCAGCCGGCCTCCACGACAGGTCGCGTGCAGCCAAGCTCGGCTCCCAGAGCCTCGGCGAGCCTTCGCATCAACGGCAGGTTTTTCTTGGAACCAATGCCGCGACCCACCACGACCAGGCACTCGGCATTGGCGATCGAGGGCTGCTGTCCCCACTCCTCGGCGGGAATCGAGATCTCGACACGAGCCTTAGCATCATCCGCAAGCGGTATCTGGGTGATCGTGCCAGAGCGGCCGTAGTCGAAGTCGGGAGCCTTAAAGATACCGGGGCGCACCGTTGCCATCTGCGGACGGTGGTTGGGGCAAATGATGGTGGCCATCAGGTTGCCGCCAAACGCCGGACGCGTCTGTTGCAGCAGTCCCGTCTCTGCATCCATCGAAAGTACGGTGCAGTCAGCCGTAAGGCCCGTCTGCAAACGCACGGCAACGCCGGGTGCCAGTTCGCGACCAAAAGCGGTCGCACCGTAAAGAATGGCCTCGGGCTTGCGCTCTGCCACCAAATCGCAGATCAGCCGGGCGTAGACCTCCGCATCGTTCTGGCGCAGACGCTCGTCGCGACAAATCAGGACCTCGTCTGCACCGACGCAAACCAGATGCTCCAGGTCACCGAGAGAACCCTCGGGGCCCATACCGACCAGCGCCACCAGACGGCAGCCGCGAGCATCGGCAAGCTCGCGGCCCTTGCCCATGAGCTCGAAGGCCACGGATGCCACGGCATCGTTCTCGTCAGTTTGCACGAAGACCCAAATGTCTCGATATGCATCAAGGTCCACCGCACCGGCGGCTTCGTCGCGCTCGATCGAGATAGCGTTGACAGGGCAGGCGTCGACACACCCACCGCATAGGATGCAGCCGTCGGTTACATGGGCGCATCGGTTGGGTCGCTCGCCTTCCACTACGATGCCGCCCGAGGCACAGGCACGAACGCAGCGACCGCAGCCGATACAGGCTTCGCTATCGATAATCAGTCCGCTCATCTATGCCATCCCCTCGATAATCTTGGCAAGTTTTACCGCCTGCTCGGACGCCGTTCCCTCAACGGCCTCGCACGTTTGGTCACGGTCGGGCACAAACGAGCGCACGACCTGTGTCGGCGACCCGGCAAGACCGCAACGCGCGGGGTCGGCGTTCACGTCGGCGGCACTGACCACGCGCACGTCCGCCTCCTCCGCCGCGCGAATACCGGCAATACTCGGCATACGCAACTGGCCAATCTCCTTGGCAGTCGTCATCGCGCACGGCATCTCAAGATACACCGTCTCCTCGCCGGCATCGCATCCGTGAATGAGCGCCAGCGAGCCACAGGTCGTAAAGCCCGCGCTCTGCACGCAACTCACGTCGGTCACGCAGGGAATCTCAAAGGCACCGGCAAGCTCGGGACCAATCTGGGCCGTATCGCCATCCACCGCCATCTTGCCGCAGATGAGCAGGTCGAAGTCCTCGTCGAGCGCCTCGATGCCGCATTTGAGAGCATAGGTGGTTGCCAGGGTATCGGCACCTGCAAAGGCGCGATCGGTCAGCAGCAGCGCGTCGTCGGCGCCTCGGGCGATGCAGTCGCGCAGCAGCGACTCGGTCGCGGGGATGCCCATCGACACCACCGTCACGCGCACATCCATGCCAAAGCCGATAAAGTCGTCCTTCAGCGCCAGCGCGCATTCCAAAGCGCTCGCATCAAAGGGATTAATGACCGCCTGCTTGCCATCGCGCACGATGGTATTGGTCTTGGGGTCCATCTTGACCTCGGTGCTGCCCGGCACGGCCTTGACGCACACCACCATATGGAAATCGCTCATCTTCACGCGCCCCCTTTCTGGACGAGCTCATCCAAGAGTTTCTCCGAAAACAGGTTGCCGCGACCCAGCTGCCCGTCGGGATCGAGCTGGAGCTTGAGCCGCGCCGACTCGACCATGGCCTCGTGACCGTACATCGTCTCTAAGAAGCCCGCCTTGATCTTGCCGACGCCGTGCTCGGCAGAAACGGCACCGCCCATAGCCGTTACCTCCGCAGCCCACTGGGCAAACAGCTCGCCACCGCGACGGTAGTCCTGCGCATCGCGCGGCAGGATGTTCACATGCAGATGGTTGTTACCGATGTGCCCCCAGGCAGCAGATTCAAGCCCGCTTTCGGCCAGTGTGCGGCGATAGAGGGCCACGACATCGGCAAGGCGTGCATTGGGCACCGACATGTCCGAACCCAGTTTGGTGATGGTGGGATCCGTGCGGCGACGCTCGTCGATAAGCATGTTGACGCTCTCGGGGACCGCATGGCGGAAGAACCGCTGGCACTCGCGATCAACCTCGGTGCGCGCGACCCATGTCGCATCGTCGCGGCCACCCGCAAACTCGAGCACCCATCCCAGGTGGTACAGTTCCTCGGTCGCCTGGGCCTCGTCATCGCAGTCGAGCTCCACGTAGACACAGACCTTGGCCTCTTTGTCGAGCGCCGGCAGCGAGGCAAACGCCGTCGACTGCTCGCGCTGGCGACGTAGAATATCCAGGGCGCCAGCGTCGAAGTACTCGATGGCAGCCGCATGGGACAGGACGGGACGCATGGAATCGGTAAAGGACACGGCCTTGTCTTCGCTATTGAAAAAGCAGCTCACACCCCAAACGACCGCAGGCGCCGCCTGCAGGGCAATCTCGAGCTCGGTGATAACGCCGAGCGTGCCACAAGCACCGATAAAGAGGTCGATGGCGTCCATTTCGTCCGCAACGAAATAGCCTGAGGCATTTTTTGTCTTGGGCATGGTATAGCCGGGAAGATCGAGCTCGAGCGTACGGCCCACTGCCGTCACGAGCGACAGGTGGCGGCCCTGGGCAAAAGCCTCGCCGCGCTGAAGCTCAAGCAAATCGCCATCAGCCAGCGCGACGTGGAGTCCCGTGATATGTGGGCGCATGGGACCGTAGGCGTAGCTGCGGGCACCAGAGGCGTTACATGCCGCCATGCCGCCCAGACAGGCAGATGCCTCGGTGGGATCGGTGGGAAAGAACTGCTCGGGGGCCTCTTGGAACTCCTCGTAGGCCTCAAGCGATGCCTGGTCCCAACCAGCAGTCGGCAGCACCTTCTTGCTCAGCTGCTTGCGCAGCTCCGAGAGCACAACGCCCGGCTCCACGCGCAGCAGAAATTGGCCTTGTTCATCGCGGCGAAGGCCCAAGTAGCGATTCATACGGGAAGTATTGAGGATATGCCCGCCGTGGGGCACGGCACCGGCGGCAAGGCCGGTTCGGGCGCCCTGAACCGTTACCGGGACACGCTCGGCATGGAGCTTTTCCAAAATGGCACGGACCTCGTCTTCCGTTGTCGGAAACGAGATGCTCGAGGCCTCGCCCGATGCGCGAGACTCATCGCGACCATACTCTTCGAACTCGTCGGTGAAGGGTTTGATGGTTGCAGACACGCGAACTCCCCCTTTAGCTAACTACAGTGTTTGCAGGGAGATGTTACCGCATCGTTTCGTCGACGTGTTCGAGACCGTCTCCATAATTGGCGATTTTTACGTTCGTACAATTCGGCGAGCGGCTTGATTTCCTCGGTAGACGATGCTTTTGACACATATGGCCCCGCCGTCGCCGACCGCGCGATTGTCGCTTGAAAAAAGTTGGAGTATTTTTTGCCGCCTTTTACCTGCGGAGACACCAATCCGTCAAGCATTTGGTCAGCAATTGGTCAAGTAGTGGCTGATACCGTCGGCATCGACAGCCAAAACCGACAGAAGTTTTGGCCCCAGAAGCAAGGAGGTTCCCATGGCATATTACTGGCCCCAGTACGGCATCGCCATCGAAGTCGACGACGATCCCCATCTCCTGCCTTTCGACGAAGAGGCATTCCCCGATACGACGGTCTACCACGTTACCACCGATGTGATCTGCGACCCCGAGTCGTTCTCGGCGCTCGCCCACCGCATCGCGCATATCCACGACATCGAGCTCCCTCCCGACTTCGACGAGCTTGTCTACTCACGCCGCCTGATGCTTCACATGCTCTTTGGAGCGAACCCGTCCACCTTTGCGCGCATCTATACCGCCAAGGATGCCGCATGAGCGCGAAGAAGCCACCCCACTTTGCAGGCCTGGGTCGTCGCAAGAAGCTCATCCTTGCCTGTTTGGCCATCGTCTGTGCCCTTGTCGCCGTAGGACTATACGCTTGGCAGTCGCAGCCCGTACCCGAGGCGGGCGCTTCGGTTACGACGGCCGAGGGCAAAACGCGTCAGGAAATCCAAGATGAGCTCGACGCCATCGTCCGCGACAACATGATGACGGTTTCGGTCGCACCGGTCGCTCAGCTGCAGGAGGACGGCAAGCTGCGCGTCAACGTGCAAAACGTCCAAGACAATAAATTTCCCCAGCGATTCCGCGTCATCCAAAACGACGAGACCATGTACGAATCCGGTGTGGTCGAGACCGGCAAGACAATCGAAACGTGCCCCGCCGGCGACATCAAAGAAGGCGAGGCGTACATCGAGATCCAGGCACTCGATGCCAAGACCCTCGACAGCCACGGCAATCCGACACGTGTCAAGGTGCGGGTTGAGCAAGCCGAGAACTAGCTTTTCCGGCCGACGCGGCACCGCACGCAATTCACCAGCATTCGTCCAATCATCGCGGGGACGGCCCGCGGCGAATAGAAAGGAACGACCATGGACATCACCAGGAACATGAACGGAGCCAGAGCGCTCGTCGTGGGCGCAGGGCTCGCGCTCGCGCTCGCAATGGGCGCCGCCCCGACGCCAGCTATGGCAGCCGGGCGCGTTGGAACCACGAAAGTAATGGTCAGGACCGAGATCGACAACGTTGAGTTCAAAGTTCCGACGGTTATTCCCTTCGTCGCCAAGGCCGACGGCACGCTTCAGGGCCCCTCAGAAGACGCGACCACCATCGACAATCATTCGGCCTACGGCATCCATGTCACCAACATGAAGATCGACGCCATGAACACCTGGACCATTGCTGCCGACGCCAAAGCCGGAACCGCACAGAACTCCATCGACTTTAAGGTCGGCCCCGACGGCGCACTTCAGAACGCCAGCGCCGCAACGCAGGGGACGGGCCTCGATCTTTCCAAGAATGCAGCCTTCGACATGGGCTACCAGGGCATTGCCGGCGGCAAGGACAAAATTAAGCTCAAGACAAGCGGAAACGTCGCCCGCGTCACGCGCGACATCTTCCGCGTAACCGGCGAAGGCGATCAGGTTGCAACGATCACCTGGACGGTCGAGCCCGGTGCGCACACGGCATAAGGCTGTCGCCCTGGCCGCCGCCGTCAGCATCCTAGCGTTTGGGCCAGCCATGGCCTTTGCCCAGCAAGAACAGGCGCAGGCCGCCACGCAAGTGACGGTCGACCTCTCGGAGCTCGACCGCGGCGACCGCGAGGAACCGTTGGCGCAGACAGGCGACAGACGATGGCTCTTGGCAGCAGGCGCCGCAGCAGCAGGCGTGGGGACCGCCGGCCTCGGTCTGCACATCAAACGCAGCCAGAAACAAAACACGGACAGGCCGCACTAAATTAGCTAAGGAGACCCCATGGCATCAAAGAACCTTTTGCCCGTCGTCGCACTCTGCGGCGCGCTCGCAACCGGAACGCCCGTCGCCGCCTGGGCGACTCCCGTCATGGCAGACTCCTTACCAGCAGCCCTAAGCTCCGCACCAAATCCGTCGAGTGCCATTGCGTGTAAGCGTTTTTCGATCGCACAAGCCGCAATCTCAACCTCGGGATGCCTTCGTCGTAATACGGACGGCTCGATAGTCGTGGATATCAATCGTTCGAACAAGGCAAACGGCTCCCAGGCGGGGTGCGCCGTCTGCATGTGGCGCTCGGTTGTGCTCGATGCGGATGGCGATCCATGCAATTTAGAGCTGCGCATCGACATCGCTTCGGTCGATGACTCGGCGAACGGAGCGAAGGTCGCCTTCGACGGTACGTTTTTCGAGAAAGGAGGCGGTATATGTCTGGGCTGCGCCGCCGCGAATGCAGACGATGCGCAGCCCACCCTCTCATTCACGGCATCGTTGCGACTGACCAAAGCCGGCACCGATGCCATCGCGGCGGGAGAAGCGTCCCTGCTGTTCTACGCCGTCAGCGCCAAAGACACAAACGCTCATTTCGAGAAGCCAGCCGGATCACTCAGTCTTACACGAGGGATAGAGGCAGGCCCTATTGAAATCGATGCCCACGCGCAAAGCAGGCAACGCATTCTTGCCGACCCGGCGCTTCTCGAAATGGAGTGGAACGGATCCGGAGCCATCGGAATTCTCCCCTCCGCGCTTGACGCCAAGACGCTCCCCTCAAACGACGAACCCATCAACGCAACCATACAAGAAGAGAGCGCGGATAAAGAAGCAGGTGCGGGCGACACGCCGTCGCCGACAAACAGCGCCCCAGCTTCTTTCGAAGCACCGAATGAGCCCGCTGCCGATCCAAACGATCCCGAGCTCGCGGACAGTCTGGGGCTTGCTGATCCTCAAGAGATCGATGAAGGTAACTGTTGCGTGCTTGCCGCACTCGACCACACAGAGGTCATCGACGCTGCGAACATCGAAGTTGCCGCCGCCAATCAGCCCGTCCGCAAGTCGGCTATCATCGCATTTCCCGAATCCATCGAAGTCGTCTTTTTGCCATCGGGCGAGGTCGTGGCCCCAACACTGCTCACCTTGTTGGGCGCCAAGAATACTCGAAACGAAATTAAAAAGGTCACGGTTGTCGACCCTGCAACCACCGCCAAGCTGCGTCTATACGCCGTTGCTCCAGACGGAGGCAAGACCTTGGAATTCGATGGTGACACACTCCTAGCCTGGCGACGTCTGGACATTATGCAAGACGTCTCGTATCAGATCGAACTCGAAGGGTTTGATCGTGCCCGCGATGCCAATATCATCGCCGCGGCTATTGAATCCCCGCAGCGGCTTATGACACTGCGCTTTGAATACTATCCCTATGTCCCGACAACCACCTGAGGCTTAAATGCTGCACATCATTCCTAACACCACTTATATAACGTATTAGATGAGTCGCGATGTGCCTCGCATTTCGTTCTGCTACGATTGCCACGTTGGCATCAATACAGGAGGGCTCATGCCGGGCTTGGGAACAATCATCAACGTTGTGCTTTTAGTTGCGGGCGGTCTTTTGGGATTAGCGGGCGGCCGCTTCATCACACCGCGCATCCAAGACACACTCATGAAAGCATCGGGGCTGTGCGTCCTGTTTATCGGCCTTGGCGGCACCATGCAAAAGATGCTCCTTATCGATGGGAAGGCGCTAGCGACCACCGGCACCACCATGCTCATCGTCTCATTTGCGCTCGGTTCGCTCATCGGCGAGGCCGTCAACTTGGAAGCCGCCATCGAGAACCTTGGCGAATGGCTCAAGCGCAAGACCGGCAGTGAGGGCGATAACGAGTTCACCAACGCTTTTGTCTCGACTTCACTCACCGTGTGTATCGGCGCCATGGCAATTGTGGGATCGATCCAGGACGGCCTGCTCGGCGACTGGTCAACGCTTGCCCTCAAGGGCGCACTGGACTGCATCATCGTCTGCACCATGACGGCGTCGCTCGGACGCGGCTGCATCTTCTCGGCCCTGCCCGTAGCCGTGTTCCAGGGGACGATCACGTTGTTTGCCGGCGCGCTCTCCCCCATCATGACCACAGCAGCCCTCAACAGCCTTTCGCTCGTAGGCTCCATGCTCATCTTCTGCGTCGGCGTCAACCTCATCCGTCCTCAGACCTTCCGCACGGCCAATATGCTCCCCTCCGTCGTCATCGCCGTCATCTACGCCCTCCTGTTCTAAATCTATCAACGCAGCGGTATCTCGAACACCTGTTTGATGCTGTGCTATGATATGAGGTCACCGTAGCTGCGTTCGAGAGGAGGAGCGGTGGCCGACCAGGACATCAAGATGCTCATCGAGCGCATTATGGCCGAGGCCCGGACCCATCAGTCTGCCCGCTTCTCACATGAAGTCTACGCAGACGAGCCGATTCTCAAAACCGGCCGACAGATGCAGAATTTCCTCCCCGACCAGTACCGTAAAATGCGCGAGATATCGCGCTGGCAGGATGACCCCAAGGGCGGTGCGGGCCGCTGGCTTTCGGAAGCCGAGCTTTTTTACCGCCAGGGCCTGCTGATGGCCGACTTTGAGGACGACTGTCCCTACAACGGCACCTTTAAGTCGTACTTTCCCACCTACAACGCCATGAGCGACCGGCAGCTGCGCGGCTACTTTACCTGGCGTGCCCAAGTGCGCCGCGGAACCGTCGAGGAAACGTCTACGTCCTTTGCCTTTCTGTATCTCTATGAGCTGATTTGCGGCATTGGCGTAGATGACCCGCTCGACGGTTTTAACAAGATCAAGGCCTTTTGGGATGTCTATCGCGCCTTCGAGCCCGGCATTGATCGGTTTGCACGCGTGTGGTTGCAGGATTACGCCGTATTCCATGGGCTCGACCCCAAGCTGCTCCGCGACTCTAAAACCGTCATGTTCGATAACGCCCTTATCGAGCTGCGGCGCGCGGCACGAGACCTTGTACCGGCACCGGCACCGTCCGACCAGACCCCCAAACGTCGCAAAACCTCCGAGCCCACGCTCCCCCTTCCGCCCGATGAGGTGCGCGAGGAGCGACTCATGGCCGCCATCAACGCCCTCTCCACGTACAACCTAAGTAACTCGCGGCTCGACCGCAGCCACCACCGCGATCTGCGCCACGTGGCATGCGCCGTGTATGTCCGCATGGCGCGCTACTATGACACGCACCGAAAGACCGGCATCGTAGCGAGCTTGTTTGGGGAGGAGACGGCCATGCCCTACACCATGTTTGCCTCGGCCGTATTCTTTGCGCCCGAGCGCCACGAGGACTGCGAATACCGCCTGGATCCCATCCACATCTACCGTTGCCAAAACGGCTTTTGGGAATGTATGCGTATCCATGGTAGTAGGCAAAAGAGCAGCAAGCTCGGTGAAATGATGCGCGCCTGCGACCAACGCCTGCGCCTGGCGCTGGACCCCGCCCATCCCCTTAAGGAAGAAAAGGTCCCCAAATATCTGGCCAAGATTATCGATGACGAGATCATGGCATGGCTTTCGTGGGACGCCGCACACCAGCCCGTCAAGATCGATATCGATCTGAGTCAGCTGGGGCACATTCGGAGCGCCGCTGCGCAAACGCGCGAAGCACTTTTAATCGACGAAGAGCGCGAGGACGGCGCACCTGTGGAAGCCGAGGCAGCGGACTCAGGGCAACCGGAAGCCGAGCCCGTAGCCGACGCGATTGTCGAGGCGGTCGCGGCACCCATTCGGCAGGACGAGACCGACGAGCCAACCATATCCACCGAACAGTTTGGTGTCGTGGCACCGCTTCTCGCGCCGACGCCCGCGTTCGCAGCTGTTGCGCCCGCTGACGCCACGAACGAACTCACGCCTGCCGCAGACGCCTATCTCCGCGCGCTGCTCGAGCACAACGCAGTACAGGCGGAATCGGCGGTAGTGCAATCGGGGCAGAGCGAGGACATGCTCGTCGACAGCATCAACGAGGCGCTCTTTGACCTGGTGGGCGACACCGTAATTGAATTTAGCGCGGCAGGGCCGCAGATTATCGAGGACTACGAAGCAGACGTGAGAGGATACCTAGACCATGAGTGATACCGCATCCGCAGCGCCCCGTGTACCCAAACGCGTCGCCGCCGTTATCCTTAACTCGCTCAAGGGCGGCGTGGTCCCGCGCATCGGCCTTCCCTATATCACCGTGGGTCGCGAGGTCGAGATTCGCGCCCTGCTCACCGATTTGAGTCTCATCGCCGATGGCGGCGCGAGCTTCCGCTTCTTAGTCGGTCGTTACGGCGCCGGCAAGAGCTTTTTGCTCCAGACCATCCGCACGCACGCCATGGGCGAGGGATTCGTCGTCGCTGATGCCGACCTGTCGCCCGAGCGCCGCCTGCAGGGCGGTCAGGGACAGGGCCTTGCCACCTACCGCGAGCTCATCCGCAATATATCGACCAAGACGCGCCCCGAGGGTGGTGCGCTCAACCTTATTTTGGATCGCTGGGTCGCCTCGTGTGCCGACGTCGACGAGTCGGTCGTCAATGCCCAACTGGCCCCGCTCGAGGAGATGGTCCACGGCTTCGACTTCACCCGCATGCTCCGCCGCTATCGCATGGCCGTATCCGAGGGCGATGAAGAGGCTATGAGCCGCGTGACCAAATGGATTCGCGGCGAGTACCGCACCAAGAGCGAGGCACGCGCTGAGCTGGGCTCCTCGACCATCATCAGCGATGACGACTGGTACGACTACGTTAAGCTCATTGCACGCTTTTTGGTCTGCAGCGGATACAAGGGCATGCTGGTGCTCATCGACGAACTCGTGAATCTGTACAAGATTCCCAACGCGATCACGCGCCAATACAACTACGAGAAGATCCTGACTATGTACAACGACACGCTCCAGGGCAAGGCGCAGTACCTGGGCATGATCATGGGCGGCACGCCAACCTCCATCGAAGACCGCCGCCGCGGCGTGTTCTCCTACGAAGCTCTGCGCAGCCGACTCGCTCAGGGTCGCTTTGCGCGAGATGATCTCAAAGACATGCTCGCGCCCATCATCCGCCTGCAGCCGCTCACCTACGAGGAGCTGCTGGTGCTCATCGAAAAGCTCATGCAGATCCATGCCGGCTACTTTGGCTGGACGCCCACGCTTACCGAGAACGACTTGGTGAACTTTCTCAAGATTGAGTTTGGCCGCGTGGGAGCCGATACGCACCTGACGCCCCGTGAGGTCATTCGTGACTTTATCGAGCTGCTCGATATCCTGTGTCAGAACCCCGATGCAAATGTGGCCGAGTTGCTGCAAAGCGTCGGCGGCGACGCGCTGGCGCCGGCAGCCGCAACAGGCGACGCCGGCACCGCAGGCGGCGACCGCAACTTCGCCGAATTCACCATCTAACCTGCCAAAAAGGGACAGGTTTATTTTGGCAGGTTTTATCTGGGCAAACGTCGAGGCAGTAATGCAGCAAGCCACTGCCCACCGCATTGAGAGATTCGTTTTTGAAAGGAGGCCCCGTGAACGCCTTTGACCGCTACGCCCCGTTTATCCAAGACTTCATCTACTCCCACGATTGGGAGAGTCTGCGCTCTATCCAGGTTGCAGCGGCAGACGCCATCTTTAACACGCAAGATAATGTGCTCCTGACGGCATCCACGGCTTCCGGCAAAACCGAGGCAGCCTTCTTTCCCATCCTGACCGAGTTTTGGGAGAACCCGCCCGCGAGCGTAGGCGCCCTCTACATCGGCCCCCTCAAAGCGCTCATCAATGATCAGTTCGTCCGTCTCAACGACCTCTGCGAAGAGGCCGATATCCCTGTCTGGCACTGGCATGGCGATGTCTCGCAGTCGCACAAGGCTAAGCTCATAAAAAAACCGAGCGGCATCTTGCAGATTACGCCCGAGTCACTCGAGGCGCTCTTAATCCATAAGCACATGGCGATCCCGCGCATGTTCTGCGACCTGCGCTACGTGGTCATCGACGAGGTCCATTCGCTCATGCGCGGCGACCGCGGCGGTCAGACGCTCTGCCTTATCGAGCGCCTCTCGCGCATGGCAGGCGTGCAGCCCCGCCGCATCGGCCTTTCGGCCACCATCGGTGACCCCGAGCGTACGGGTGCCTTCCTCTCGCAGGGAACAGGACGCGATTGCATCATCCCCCGCTTTGAGGAGCCGCGCCGCGTGTGGCGTATCTCCATGGAGCACTTCTACAACTCGGGTCCCCAGGCGCAACAACGAGGATTCGAGAGCACGGGTCCTCAAGAGGCCGAAGTGCTTGCGTGCGAGCGCATTGAGGCAGCGGCACCCGCGGCACTGCCCGCATCCGGACAAGACATGCGTCACAGCGGACAGCTCACACAAGAGGAGCGCCGTCAACGTCGTGAGCGGGCACGGGACAAGGCTACCTCCAGGGATCGCCGCACTTCGTCGGCCCCCGAGGGCGAAGTCGACATCCCCCGAGCACCCGAACAGGCATTACTCAACCCCACCGACACGGCGCCAGACAACGCCGACCCCGGCATGGGCTATATCTTTGAGCACACACGCGGCCGCAAGTGCCTGGTCTTTGCCAACTCGCGCGAGGAGGCAGAGGCCGTGTGCTCCATGCTGCGCAGCTACTGCGAGAGCCGGCACGAGCCCGACCGCTTTCTCATCCACCACGGCAATCTTTCAGCATCGCTGCGCGAGACGGCAGAAGAGCTCATGCGCGATGAGGAGCAGGCACAGACAACCGTCACCACATCTACACTGGAGCTCGGTATCGATATCGGCCGTCTGGAGCGTGCGTTTCAGATCGATGCACCGTTTACCGTCAGCTCCTTTTTGCAGCGAATGGGCCGCACGGGGCGCCGCGATCTTCCGCCCGAGATGTGGTTTGTCATGCGCGAGGAAGAACCCGAGCCGCGCACGATGATGCCCGAGACCATTCCGTGGAAGCTCCTGCAGGGCATCGCGCTCGTACAACTCTATCGCGAGGAAAAGTGGGTCGAGCCACCCGAACTCGATCGACTCCCCTACAGCCTGCTCTACCACCAGACTATGTCGACGCTTGCCAGCACCGGCGAACTCACGCCGGCAGAGCTTGCCCAGCGCGTGCTCACACTCAGCTATTTTCATCGCATCTCGGCCGATGACTATCGCGTGTTGCTGCGTCACCTCATTAAGATCGACCATATCCAAGTCACCGAGGGCGGCGGGCTCATCGTGGGCCTCGCGGGCGAGCGCATCATTAACAACTTTAAGTTCTACGCTGTGTTCCAGGAAAACGAGGAGTTCACCGTTCGCAGTGAGTCGGCCGAGTTGGGCACGATCGTCAATCCGCCACCGCCCGGTGAGCGCATCGCCATCGCCGGACACTGCTGGATTGTCGAGGAAGTGGACTGGAAGCGCCACACCGTCTTTGCCACGCAGGTCAAGGGCCGGGTGCCGGCCTACTTTGGCGACTGCCCCGGTGATATCAATACACACGTACTCGAGCACATGCGCAAGGCGCTCAACGAGCACGCAGCATATCCGTACCTTATGGGTAACGCACGGGCCCGCCTTGCGCAGGCTCGTCATACCGCCGAGATTTCGGGCGCGGGAACCAAGCCGCTCATTAACCTGGGCGGCGACACCTGGGTGCTCTTCCCCTGGTTGGGAAGCTACGCCTTTTTGGCGCTCGAGCGCATGCTCAAGATTAAATGTGCCGCGGAGCTGGGCCTTCGCGGACTCGACCCGTCACGCCCGTACTTTATGCAGTTTAAGATGAAGGCCGACGAGGAGACGTTCTTTGAAGTGCTCGCCGCCGAAGCCGAGAAAGACTTCGACCCCATCGACCTCGTCTATCCCGGCGAGGTGCCTTACTTTGACCGCTACGACGAGTTTGTTCCCGAAGAGCTCGTGCGCAAGGGCTTTGCCGAAGGCGTGCTCGACATCGAAGGCATGAAGCAGCGCGTTCTCGGCTGGCGCGACCACGCCTAAGACCAGTCTTTTTGGGACGAGGAGACTTATTTGTCGTGAAGGACGGTGCCGAGGAAGTCGGTGTCGAAGGGCACGGCTTCGGCAAAGGCGTAGTTGCCGTCGCTGGCGATGAGCAGGTAGTTTTCCTCGCCGCCGAACTCCGCATCGCCACATGGGACCACCCAGGCGTGGGCGAATACCTCGAGTGCCGTGGCAGCGCAATCGCGCAGGAACGTCACATCGCTCCCCTCGCTTGCGCTCACGATATTGGCCACGTAGATGCCGCCGGCATTCAGGCTGCCCCGCACTAGACGCAACGCCTCAACGGTCGCCAGCTCGCGTACGGGCTCGGCACCGCCAAAGCAATCGCTCACGACCACGTCGTAGCGACGATGACCCACACTCGTCACACCCAGATACGAGCGAGCCTCAGCAGTAATCACCCGCAAGCGGTCGCCCACCGTGCGCTCCAGCTCGTCCAGGTAGAACCAGCGGCGCGCCAGGCGCGTAATCTCGGCATCGTACTCAATGACGTCCATGCGCAAGCTCTCGTGCGACATCAGCGCAAACTTGGGATAGGCAAACCCACCGCCGCCCAGCATAAGCATACGGTCGATACCGTGACCGTAAACGTCGCGCATCACATCCTCGGCCTCAAACACGTCGTCAAACGCGCGATAGTACGCAAAGACCGGCTCCGCCCAACGATCGCCAACATAGCTCGCGCTTTGGTAGACGCCGCCCTGCACGAGCACACGGACCTCGTCACCGCCCTCATCGTGCACGCGCTTCACGCGCGCCAACCCATTGCGGGTTCGCGCAACCTGCAGACAGGCAGCACGAACAGCGACAGCGGCCGCACCAAGCGCCGCGGCCCCCAGGGCAACGCCGGCAACGACGCCGGCAGAAACACTCGGCTTGTTCATTTAGAGCTCCTTTTGCAGATAGAGTCCGTGGTCGTAAAAACCCAAATGGCGATAGTACTCGCGCGTACCGATCGCGCTGATCACGTTGATGCGCGCATAACCCGCATCCCGGGCAATCTCGCACGCACGCTCTACGAGCAAACGCCCCAACCCGTGATGCTGCGCCGCCTGGCCCTGGTCGCCCACGCGTGCCGCCATGCCATACACGTGCACCTCGCGAATCATCGCCTCGTCCGGCGTCGTCGGCAACTCGTCCGCATGCGCGGCAACAAACGAATGGTCGGGCAGCGACAGCCGCAAAAAGCCCGCGATCTTGCCCTGCGGTGTCACCCACTGTAAAAAGCGCTCGTGCGTCACCGGCGTCTCGTACGCCACCTCCTCGTCAAGGGTCAGCTCATCCAAGTCGGCACCCGCTGTGCTGATCTCGCGATAGCGAATCTCACGCACCGTCGCGCCTTCCCCATGGGCCGCCAAGCGGTTTTCGACGAGCTGGCGCAGGTTGGGTTTCTTGTTGCCCACCATAATGTCGTCGGAACTAAAGTCGCGAATCATGCGACTAATGCGACAGAACGCCGGCGTCACCACGATGTCGTCGGCCAACACATCGAGCAGTTCTTCCTCGGTATAGGGGCGCCACTCGCCGCGCTCGTAGCAGCCCACCAGACGCGAGCCCTCGATGAGCGCACACGGGTAGACCTTGACCTCGTCGGGCATAAAGGCCCCCTCGGTCATAAAGCGCTCGTAGTCGCGCTTGTCCCCCTCGGGTATGGCGCCCAGCAAGTTGAGCATAAAATGCGCATGGATCTTAAAGCCAAACAGGCGCGCAAGCGAAAACGCCCGCTCGACCTGCGCCACCGAAATGCGACGCTCGTTGATATCGAGCAGGTGCTGGTCGAGGCTCTGGATACCCATCTGAATCTTGGTGCAGCCCAGGCGGCGGATGAGCGTGAGGGCCTGCGGCGTTACGGCATCGGGACGCGTCTCGATAACGAGTCCCACCACGCGATGCTTCGCCGTCTCGTTGATGCGCTGTTGACGTTCAAGCTCCTCCATCGTTGCCGTCTGCCACTCGGCGACTTCGCCCCACGGCGTACCGGGGCCGTACAGACGACGCACCGCACGGTTGTAGCCGCCCACGGCAGCATCCACACGCCACTGGTCGTCGGCAACGCCGGCAGCAAGCTCGACCTCGTCTGTCGCAATGCCGGCTGCCCGATAGCGCTCGCGACGCTCCGCCACCACCGGCGGCAGGGCATCGGCGGGAGCGTCATCGAGCAGGCGCCCCGCCTCGGCACGACTGATGCCCGGACGCGCCAACATGGGGTTTGCCGCCACGCCGGCGACGGCATCGTCATTGAGCGCACGGAAAAGCTCCGACATAAACCATGCCTGATACCCTTGCGGATAGTCGCTCCAGGTGCCACCGAGCACGATGAGCTCTATCTTATCGGTCGCATGCCCCATCTGCGAAAGCGCCGTCAAACGGGCGCTCACCTGCAGATATGGATCGAAGCAGTTTTGCTCTGCACGGGCGCACGCCGGCTCGGCGTGCAGATAGCTTTTGGGCATGCGCAGATCGTTGGGGCAAAACAGGCAATCGCCCGAGCACGGCCACGGCTTGGTGATGACGGTAATGGTCGCTACGCCCGAAGCCGTGCGACGAGGCTTCATGCGTAGCACCTGCAGCAGTTGACGCTCTAGCTCGGCGTCGACATTCCATACCGTCCAACGAGCCGGCTCCTCGCGCTTCACCCGCTGGTAGAACGGCAGCAGACGGCGCTTGGCCAGATCGCGCTTGTCGGCACCCTCACGGCGTGCCTCGGCATGTATCAGTTTGACGAGCGCTTTGTCGTCCACGGTCTCGCCGCGACGCAGAGCCTCGAGTATGTTCAAGATAATCTGTTCCATGCCCCCATTGTAAAGGCAAAGGCGCCGAAGCCAATCTCGGCTTCGGCGCCTTCATCAAACAGCGCGTCTATATCTTCGCCTAGGCTTTCGTCTGCCTCACTACTCCGAATCAAACGACATGTCGCCCGAACCGACCTCAAAACGATACGTGGCAGACTTATCGCCGTTATCGAATTCAAGATTCAAAACGGTCTCGCCGTCGTAGCCAAGCGGAAGGAAATCGCTCTCGAAGTCGCCGCTGCCCAAGGTGAGGCTCGCCTTAAAGCCCGTCGAGTTCGGAACCGTCATCTCCACATCGCCCGAGCCCACGCTCACGTCCATCGACTTCGCGGGGGCCTGGTAGAGCTCGAACGTCACATCGCCCGAACCGACCTCGGCATTCAGGGTATCGGTCACGGTACCCGTAAACTCGACGTCTCCCGAGTCCAACGTCAAATCGAAGTCGTGGCACGCAATGTCCGTAATCGTCAGATCCCCCGACCCCACATTCGCCGAAATGTCCATCATGTTATCGGCAAGCTCACGCGGCAGTTCAATGGTGACCTTACGGTCATGGGCGCGCTCGTCATCGCAGTCGAACTGGCTAATCTTGAGTGTAGAGCCCTCGATCTTAACCAGATTCTGAGTGGCGGCATCGGAAGCAGACGCCCCCTTTGCAACGCGCCCGCTTTCGATGACACGTACCGGTCCGCCAGAGACACGTTTAACCTCGACCGTCCCCGACGTCACATCCAAGTCGAGCGATTGGAACGCGTCTTCGTCAAAAGTCGTGCTCGAAAGCTGCTGAGGCCGAGCGGAATAGTTACCGCCATCCAAAAGATCGTCCTCGTCAACCGCATCGTCCATACCAGAGAAGCCGGATACAACATCGTCGAGATCCCACGGACCATCAAAATGAATCAATGTCCGCGAAATGCCAAAGACAAGCCCGATGATGAGCACGAACGCTCCGATGCCAACGCCCAAGCGCACCTTGGATTCATGCGAAAACTTCATCATTCACCACCCTCTTTGGCAATCGGCTCAGCGGCAGTCGCGGTGGCCACGTCAGCATCAGATTCCGCAGAAGTATCCTTCCCCTGGGCCTTGACCGCCACCGACGCCGAACCAACCTGAATATCCCCGCGCGCCCAATCGCCATCGAGCGCACGCGCCACCCAGTGATAGATGGGAATCGTAAAGAAGATCAGTGCGGCAAAGGGGCCGGCACCAAACAGGAACATCAGCAAAAAGAACAGCAGCCAGCACACGGCCCAATACGGGAACGACTGGAACGGGCCCTTCACCGGAGTCGAGCCAACTGCGCTGCCACTCGTCGCCTGCGCCGTAGCGGCATTGGCGGCCTGCGCACTCCAGCTTGCCGCTTGCGCCGCCTTGGCGGCGGCGTCACTCGCCTGTGTTGCCGCCTCGGTGGCACGTGCCGCCGCCTCATGGGTACGGGCGCGATCTGCCGCCTCGGCCTCGCGCTGACGGGCACGGTCCTCGTTCTCAAACTCGATATCGTCCTCAATCTCATCGCTCGGATTGAGCAGCTCGTCCAAGCTCACACCATAGAGCTTGGCGAGCGAGATCAGGTTCTCGGTATCGGGCGAGCTCTCCGCGCGCTCCCATTTACTGACTGCTTGGCGCGACAGTCCCAGCTTTCGTGCCAGCCCTTCTTGGCTAAAACCCTTGCTGCGACGAAGGTCGGCGAGCCGCTGCGCAGTTTCTACATTCATGGTTCCTCCTATGTGATGCCAGCCGTGCCGCCGGACCGTTTTTCTTCTTAAGGCGCCTTGCACAGTTAAAAATCTATCCGCCACCGCCAAAAGCATGCCACCTATTCTAGTGAGATTTTTGACAACCGTCGGTTGCGGGTGCATATGAGCTGCGGAAATGTGTCCAAACAAAGCAATGACCCGTAGCTTGGTTGTCCCCGTTGCGGCGTTAACGGTAGTATGGTCGTACTGTTAATTCCGCACCGCCAACGGAGGGAGTTCCGCGCCGTGAACCGCGATTTCGCCTCATCGCTCATCCAGCTCAACAACACGTTCTATCGCGAGCACTCCGCCTCCTTCTCCGATACGCGCCAGGCCCCGTGGCCCGGCTGGGTGCGCACCATGGACATCGCGCTCGAACAGCTCGATGTCGCCACGATTGAGCATCCCGTCCGCGTCTTCGATCTCGCCTGCGGCAATATGCGATTCGAGAACTTTGCCGCCGGCGGCGCACTTGCCGCCAAGGGCGTCGACGGCGCAAACCCCTCGGCAGATGCCAGCTGCCCGTTTGAGTTCTATGGTGTCGACTCGTGTCAGGATTTGGCTATCGATGCGCACGGTCACGCCCTGCGCATTCCCAACCTGCACTTCCAGGAACTCGACGTGCTCGATGCCCTTATGAAGCTCAACCCCGCCGAGACACCCGACGTGCTTTTCGACGCCCCGCTCGCCGACATCTCGGTCTGCTTTGGTTTTATGCACCACGTGCCGTCGTGCGAGTACCGCGTACGCGTGCTCGACGCCCTGGTGCGCCAGACGCGCCCGGGCGGCATCATCGCCATCAGCTTTTGGGAGTTTATGAACGACGAGCGCATGGCGCGCAAGGCCGTTCGCGCCGAGGCCCGTGCCGAGCTCACCCCGCCGTTTGAAGGTTACGATTCCGCGCAGTTTGAAGCCGGCGACCACCTCATTGGCTGGCAAAACGACCGCCACGCCTACCGCTATTGCCATCACTTTGACGATCAGCAGATCACCGACCTGGTGCGCGGCGTCCGTACGTTCTACAAGAGCGGCGAGGTCCCCGTGCGTGAGCTTGAGCGCTTCCATGCCGACGGTCGTAGCGGCGAGCTCAACCGCTATGTGATTCTCAAGCGCCTGTAGGCATCGACGACTCGCCGCCGAGCCGCACCGCATCTTCCGGGCAAACTATGCCCGCCCTTTTTCAATCCATTGACGGAACGTGCAGCTATGCGTTCCATACTTATGACCAAGGAGCCTCATGGGAGCCGTCCACGTTCGCACGCCTAAGAACTTTGTGCTCGAGGAGCGCCTGGAACGCTACGCCGATGCGATTGAGACAAACCCCGAGGCTTATGCCGGAGATTGGCGCAAGGCCTGTGCGCCCGCAGGCAGCAAGCCCTTCGAGCACCTTCACCTGGATCTTGGCTGTGGCAAGGGAACGTACCTTGTAGAACGCGCGGGCCACGAGCCAAACACCCTCTTTATCGGCATGGACCAGGAGCCCATCTGCATTGCCTATGCCGCGCAGAAAATCTGCGAGCAGGAGCTATCCAACGCACTCGTCCTGCCCCGAGGCGCCGCATCGCTGCCGCAGCTGTTTGCCGCAGGCGAGCTCGATGCCATCACCGTTAACTTTCCCACGCCGCAGCCCAAGGCCAAGTACGCCAAAAAACGACTCGTCCATGTCGACCATCTGATGCTCTATCGCCCGCTCTTTTCAGCCGGCGCCACCGTCACGCTGCGAACCGACAGCAAGCCATTGCGCGACTACGCCCTGGGGCAGTTTGCCGCGGCCGGCTACGGCACGCTTTGGGTTAGTGACGACGTCCGCCGCGACCATCCCGAGCACCCCGAGACCGAATATGAATGCCGCACGCGCGAGATGGGTGCCGCCGTCTATGGCATTTGCGCCACACCCGGCGCGCAGCCCAGCGATGAACAGCTCGCGGCGGGCCGCGCGCAGGAGCAAAGCCTTGCCTGCTACCTGCCCGATAACCTCGATGAGCTCACCTATATACCTCTGGGCATGGAAGAAGCCGTCGAGAACTTTAGAAACCGCGCCCGCAAAGGCAAGAAGCGCCTGCCGCAAGAGTCCTAGGGGCTTCTGATGGTCGCGGCGTCGGCAAACAAGCACAAATAGGCGCCAGCGAACGGCCTTCATACCTAAGTGAGTAGACTTTTTTGCAATAGCCAAGCACAACCCGCATAACGAAAACTAAAACCGACGCTCCTATAAGTTGTCAAGAGGCAGTTTGCGGGAGCGCTCTCTCCA
>UQIQ01000024.1 GCA_900541185.1 uncultured Collinsella sp. | reverse complement strand
TGGAGAGAGCGCTCCCGCAAACTGCCTCTTGACAACTTATAGGAGCGTCGGTTTTTATTTCGCGAAATTTGGCATGGTTAAGGGCGATCGGTTAAACGTAGTAGATAGGCCCATTTCGTGGCGAACGAATCAGACTGAGGCGCAAAATGGCCCCCGCCCCAGAAAAATCGTCGGCAAGGTAGCAAAATGCCCCGCGGGCAGGAGGCTGCTCGCGGGGTAAAGAAGAGGGGCTTGTTGGCGGCGGGCCAAGGCGCTCGGCGGGGAGTCTGCCGCGGCTCGCCCTAAAGCATTACAGCTCGACGAGCTGGCCGGTCTCGGCGGCCTCCTTGATAGCGTTAAGCAGCGTGAGCGTCTTGACGTTATCGGCGGGGGTCACGACGGGCTCGACCTCGCGGCGGACAACCTTCACAAAGTGCTTGAGCTGCATCTTGTGCGGCAGTGCCGGGTCGACGGCCGGAATCTCCATCTGCAGCGGCTTGTGCCAGTTGGAGGCGCCGTCGTAGGAGAACTGGTGCAGGCGGGGCAGCGACAGGGCGCCCTTAGTGCCGCCGATAAAGTAGGCGTCGGCGTCGAAGGGGCGGTACTGCGGATCCTCGCGAGCGGTTGCCTCCCAGTTCCAGGGGCTGGCGGTGGCGTCGGAGATGGTCATGCTTGCGAGCGCGCCATCGGCAAAACGGACGTTGACCACGGCGGAGTCCTCGGTCTCAAAACCGCGGGCGGCGCTGGACTGCATACCCTGGACGGCAACGGGCTCGCCCAGCAGGTAGCGGAGCAGGTCGACGTCGTGAACCAGGTTGACCAGGATCGGGCCGGCACCCTTCTTACGGCGCCACTCGACGTCGAAGTACTCGTCATTCTTATAGATCATGTAGTGGAAGCTCGACACGGTGAGCTTGCCCAGCTCGCCGGACTCGATGATCTCCTTGGCCTTGTTGACGAAGGGGTTGTGGCGACGGTGCTGGCCCACGAGCACGGGCACGCCGGCGGTCTCGGCCTCGGCAGCGAAAGCCTGGGCATCCTCAAGATCGTTGGAGATCGGCTTTTCGACCAACGGCACGATATTGCGCTTCACGGCCTCGCGAGCAACGCCCAGGTGCAGGTCGTTGGGGGTGGCGATAATGACGGCCTCGGGCTTGACCTCGTCCATCATCTGGGCGGGATCGGTGTAAAACGGCACGCCGGCGGCCTCGGCCGTGGCGCGGGCGCCCTCAAAGGCGTCGGCGATGGCGACGAGCTCGGCCTCGGGCTCCTCGGTGACAAAGCGGATGTGGTTGCGGCCCATGGCGCCGGCGCCGATAACGGCAATGCGGACGGGGTTGAGCTCAGACATTTCGACTCCTTAAATACTGGTGACCGGTGGAATGCGACAAAGGGGCCGTCCCTTTGTCGCATCGGTAAAACTAGGCGGACTTCTTCTTGCTGTCGGAGACCATCATGTAGACGGTGAGCACGACGGCGATGGCGGCGATCACAATGGCGCCGTAGAAGGACTGCTGGTAGGCGGCGCTGCCGGCCTCGGCGTGATACAGCACGGCGGTGATGGGCTGGCTGATCCAGGTGGAAGCGGCATAGCCCAAAAACATGATGCCGTAGTTGACACCGATGTTGCTGGTACCAAAGGCGCCACCGGTGAGCGGCGGGTAGATGACGAGCAGGGCGCCAAAGCTAAAGCCGAGCAGGGCGAGCGCCACAAAGAACATGCCCTGCGTAAAGCTCATCGACATGATGACGAGTGCGACGATGGTGACGACAAGGCTGATGAGCAGCGACTTATAGGCGCCGAGCTTGTCGATGATCTGGCCAAAGGACAGACGGCCAACCAGGTTGGCGCAGGTGTTGACGGAGACCACCACACCGCCGAGGGCGACGGCCGCGGCGCTCGTGGGGTCGGCGAAGAGCTGGACGGCGGCGATGGAGGCAACCTTGCCCACGAGCAGGGTGCCCGCGGTGGCGGCAAAGGCGAAGGTGACGATGAGGACCCAGAAGCGCGGGGTCTTGACCATCTCGCCCGGGGTGAGGTCGCCGAAGGTGCCGGCATGCGCGCCGCCCTTGGGGGCCTCGAAGCCCTCGGGCAGCCAACCGGCCTCGGGGGCCTTCAGGAACAGGGCGGAGGCGGCGATCATCACAAAGAAGATGACGCCGAGCGCCTTAAGGGCGCCAAAGATGCCCAGGCTCGGGATGAGCAGCGAGGCGAGTACTGGGGACAGCACGGCGGGGCCGGCGGTCGAAGCGGCCAGGGTGATGCCGGAGGCGAGGCCCTTTTTGTCGATGAACCACTTTTGGCCGGTGGTGAGCGCGGGGTTGTAGCCCAGGCCGTTGCCGATGGCGGCGACGAGCGAGAACCACAGGTAGAACTGCCACGGCTCGGTGACGGTGCCGGACATGAACCAGCCCACGCCGTAGCACACGGCGGCAGCGATCACGACGTTGCGCGGGCCGATCTTATCGGAGATGCGGCCGGCGAAGATGCCCGTCACGGCCATGATGGTCTGGAAGACCGGGAAAGCCCAGGTAAGAGCGCTGGACCACTCGGGATAGACGGCGAGCAGGTTCTTGCTCACAACGGAATACAGCGCGATGGAGCTGATGAAGAACATGGTGACGCACGCGGCGGAAAGCACGACGGCGCGACCCTTGTTGGAGTTGGTGGAAGCCATTGGACTCTTTCTAATCGATGCGGGGGAGGGGAGGGGCAAACGCCGCTGAGGTGCTTGCCCCGCGCCCCTTTCTACCGGGCTGGTTTACTGGTCAGTCGGCTTTGCGACGCCGGACTCATCGGACCAGAGCTCGACGCCCTTGTTCTTGAGGTAGTTGTCGGCAAAGGCGCGGCGGCCGCCGGGCTTGGCGGTGAGGTCGCCCATCATGTTGGAGAAGCCGCCGTCGACCTTGATGGCGTCGCCGGTGGTAAAGTCTGAGCGCGTGGACGCCAGGAACATGACGGCGTTGGCGATATCGCTGACCTCGCCGATGCGACGCGTGGCGATGAGGCGGCTGCGGCTCTTCTCGACCTCGGGATCGGCGTAAAAGCTTGCCGACATGGGGGTCTTGACGAAGCAGGGCTCGACGCAGTTGGAGCGCACGCCGTAGGGACCCCACTCGGCAGCCAGCATCTTGGACATCATGTTGACGCCCGCCTTGGTGGAGCTGTACACGCCCGAGAACGTTTCGGGGGAGTGACTGGCGACGGTGGAGATGTGAACCAGGCGGCCCTGGCCGGCCTTGATCATCTCGCGACCAAAGCGCTGCGAGGTGATGAAGTAGCCGGTGAGGTTGACGTTGATGACCTCGTTCCAGTCGGAGAGCGGCAGGTCCTCCATGGCTGCGAAGCGCAGAATGCCGGCGGTGTTGACGAGAACGTCGACGCGGCCGAAGTTGGCGATGGTGGCGTCGACGGCGGCCTGAACCTCGGCCTCGTCGGTGGCGTTCATCTTGTAGCCCTCGGCGTGGATGCCAAACTCGGCAGCGAGGTCGGCGGCAGCGGCCTTGACCTTCTCCTCGTCCAGGTCGAGCAGGACGACGTTAGCGCCATTGCGGGCGAACTCGCGGCAAATCTCGACGCCCATGCCGCCGAGCGCTCCAGTCACAGCGCAAACATCGCCCTCGAGCTTAAGCCAATTGCTCATAGGAACTTCCCTTCTTATGCCTCCCGGTGGGTCGCTCCCATTAACCGACCCACGTGGTTTTCGCTGGTTATCGTATGCTTTGCATTTGCGCAGGTGAATTGCATATTTGTTAGAATGGCGTTAACCATAGGTTTACACTGTGCGATGCAGTTTATTCTCAATTGAGCGCATGACCTGCGAAAACAACCTCCTGTGGCACCATGTGGCCACGGACGCGAAAACGGGAGATTGACGTGTACGATCGACGACTTGAGGCCATATCGGCCGCTGCGGAGCTGGGAAGCTTCTCGCGTGCGGCGGCACAATTGCGCGTGTCGACTCCGGCGCTCGTCAAGCAGGTGTCGGGCTTCGAGGCCGAGTTCGGCATCACGCTGTTCGAACGCTCGCACTCGGGCGTCAAAGTGACGCCGGCCGGCGCACTGCTGGTGGACGACGCGCGCTCGATCATGCGGCAGTCCGAGGACGCGCTGCGCCGTGCCCGACGCGCGGCGGGCGATGGCGGTGCCGTGCGCCTGGGCGTGTCGATGATGTGCCCGGGGCGCCAAACGCTGTCGATGTGGTCGGGCATCCACGATCTGGAACCGTCGCTGCGATTTGAGATCGTGCCGGTAAGCGATCTCTACGACGAGCGCGAGACCGTCATGCGCAGCTTGGGCCGCGAGGTCGATGTGGTGCAATCGAGTTTTTCTACCCCACGCTGGGGTGATGCCTGCCAAAAGCTCCGCATTGTCAACGTGCCGTTTTATATCGATCTGCCGCGCACGAGCCCGCTGGCGCGCAAGAATCGCATTACGGTTGCCGACTTGGAGGGTATGCGTCTGCGCGTACTGCGCCACGGCAACGACGCCATGGACAGCCTGCGCATCGATCTTTTGGCCGATGGCGGCGTGGACGTGATCGACGTGGACAGTTTTGACTTTGCGCTCTTTAACGAAGCCGAGGAAAAGGGCGACGCGGTGCTCACCTGCGGCGCATGGTCGGGGGTACACCCGGCCTTTGTGGGCGTGCCGTTCCTGTGCGGCCGCGAGGTGCCGGTCTTCTTGCACTACCCGCTCGAGCCCACCCTCCAAGTACAAAAATTCGTCAACGCCATGGCCCAACTTCTCAAATAGCTCATTTGGGACGGGGCTTTTTGACTCCTTACAAAATGAGGCCCTGGCCAAACGGCCAGGGCCTCACCACTTCTTTTCAGGCTGCGAGAAAAGACTGTGTGCGTAGGACCTCCCCGAGGGAGACGGGGTGTTTGCTCCGCGCGCAGTTTCGCAGCGAAGCGAGAATGTTTGAGCACGGAGTAAACACCCCGTCTCCCTCGGGGAGGTCCGTTGGGAGCGTAGGGGCTGTTTTGAGCTACTCCAGCTCAAACGCTCCGGTATAGAGCTGGTAGTAATACCCGCGCTTGGCGATAAGCTCGTCGTGGTTGCCGCGCTCGATGATGCGGCCGTGGTCCAGGCAGATAATCGCGTCGGAGTTGCGCACGGTGGAGAGGCGGTGCGCGATGACAAACGTCGTGCGGCCCTCCATGAGCTTATCCATGCCGGCCTGCACGATGGCCTCGGTGCGGGTGTCGATGGAGCTCGTGGCCTCGTCCAGAATCATTGCCGGCGGATCGGCGACGGCGGCGCGTGCGATCGAAATCAGCTGGCGCTGGCCCTGCGACAGCTGCGCGCCGTTGCCGGTGAGCATGGTGTCGTAGCCGTCGGGCAGGCGGGTGATAAAGTCGTCCGCGCCCGCGAGCTTGGCCGCCGCGATGCACTCCTCGTCGGTGGCGTCCAAGTTGCCGTAGCGGATGTTGTCCATCACGGTGCCGGTGAACAGGTTCACGTCCTGCAGCACCACGCCCAGCGAGCGGCGCAGATCGGCCTTGCGGATCTTGTTGACGTTGATGCCGTCGTAGCGGATCTTGCCGTCGGCGATGTCGTAGAAGCGGTTGATGAGGTTGGTGATGGTCGTCTTACCGGCACCGGTGGCGCCGACAAACGCGACCTTCTGGCCCGGCTTGGCAAACACGGACACGCCGTGCAGCACCTCGTGGTCGGGCGTGTAGCCAAAGTCCACGTTGTCCATGACCAGGTCGCCGCGCAGCGGCACGTACTCGATCTCGCCGGTCGCGCGGTGCGGATGCTTCCATGCCCACATGCCGGTGTGGTGGTCGGCCTCCTCGAGCTGCCAGGTATCGGGGTTCACCTGCGCGTTGACGAGCGTCACATAGCCTTCGTCGGCTTCGGGCTTCTCGTCGATGAGTTCAAAGATGCGGTCGGCGCCGGCGAGGCCCATGACCACGGCGTTGATCTGCTGCGAGATTTGGCCGATCTGCCCGCAGAACTGCTTGGTCATGTTGAGGAACGGCACTACGACGGCGATGGACAGCGTCATGCCCGAGATGCTCAGGTTAGGCACGCCCAGCGCCAGGAAAATGCCGCCCGCCAGTGCGACCAGCACGTAGAGCAGGTTGCCCAGGTTCATAAGGATAGGCATGAGGATGTTGGCGTACATGTTGGCCTTCTGCGAGACCTCGAAGAGCTTTTCGTTGCGCTCGTCAAAATCGGCTTCGGCGGCAGACTCGTGGCAGAATGCCTTGACGACCTTCTGGCCGTTCATGACTTCCTCGATATGGCCCTCGACCACGCCGAGTTCGGTCTGCTGCGCAATGAAGAAGCGCGCGGAGTTGGAGCCGAGCAGCTTGGTCATAAAGGTCATAAAGGCGACGCCGGCCACAATGACCAGGCACATCCACACGCTGTAGTACAGCATGATAAAGAACACCGTGACGATGACGATGGTCGTCATGAGCAGGTTGGGCAGCGACTGGCTGATCATCTGGCGCAGCGTGTCGATGTCGTTGGTGTAGTGGCTCATGATGTCGCCGCGCTGGTGCGTGTCGAAGTAGCGAATCGGCAGGTCCTGCATGCGGTTGAACATCTTCTCGCGCAGCTTCTCGAGCGAGCCCTGCGTAACGATGGCCATGGCGCGGTTCCAGAAGAGTGAGGACAGGATGCCGACGCCGTAGATGCAGGCGAGGGTGGTCACAAGCTTCAGAATTTTGGGCTGCGCGGTCGTCCAATCGCCCGACTGCCACGACTCGCTAATAATCTGCAGGGCGCTCTGAAGGAAGGTCGCGCCGATGGAGTTGATGATGGCGCAGAGCACCACGCCGACGACGACGAGGGGCAAAAGCACGGGGTAGAAGCCAAAGAGCGTCTTGATGAGGCGCGACATGGTGCCGCCCTTGCGGTTGAGCGCGCGCTCGGCGGTCGTTGCCTTACTCATGTGCCTCGCCTCCTTCCTGGGTCTGAGCTTGCGTTGCAGATGCCTCGGTGTCGGCCTCGACGGCCCCTTCGCCCTCGGCAGACATCTTGCTTTGCGAGGTAAAGGTCTCGCGGTAGATCTCGCTCGTCTTAAGCAGCTCATCGTGGTTGCCGATCTGCGCGATGCGGCCACCCTCCATGACGATGATGCGATCGGCGTCCTGCACGGAGCTGATGCGCTGGGCGATGATGAGCTTGGTCGTGTTGGGCAGATAGCTTGCCAGCCCCGCGCGGATCTTGGCGTCGGTCTTGGTGTCGACGGCGCTGGTGGAGTCGTCCAGGATCAAGATCTTGGGGCGACGCAGCAGGGCACGCGCAATGCACAGACGCTGCTTCTGACCGCCGGAGACATTGGAGCCGCCCTGTTCGATCCAGGTGTCATAGCCCTTGGGGAAGCCGTCGACAAACTCGTCGGCGCAGGCCAGATGTGCCGCCTCGCGGACTTCCTCGTCGGTGGCGTTCGGGTCGCCCCAACGCAGGTTCTCGGCAATCGTGCCGCTAAACAGCACGTTTTTCTGCAGCACCATGGCCACCTGGTGGCGCAGGGCGTCCAAGTCGTAGTCGCGCACATCCACGCCGCCCACGCGCACGGTACCCTCGGTGGTGTCGTACAGACGGGCGATGAGGTTTACAAGCGTGGACTTGGCCGAGCCGGTGCCGCCGATGATGCCGATGGTCTCGCCGCTCTTAATGTGCAGGTCGATATCGTCGAGCGCCTGGCGCTTTGCATGCGCGGAATACTTAAAGCTCACGTGGTCAAAGTCGATGGAGCCGTCGGCAACCTCGAGCACGGGCTCAGCGGGATCGGCGATCGTGGGCTCGGCGGCCAGCACCTCGGTAATGCGGTGCGCCGATTCGTCGGCCATGGTCACCATGACAAAGATCATCGACAGCTGCATCAGGCTCATGAGGATCTGGAAGCCATAGGTAAAGATCGAGGAGAGCTGGCCCACGTCGAACAGCGTGCCCTGGCTCGTGATGATGAGCTTGGAGCCCAGGTAGATGATGACGACAAACGCGCCGTTGACGCAGATATTCATCATGGGGTTGTTAAAGGCGAGCAGCTTCTCGGCGCGGGTGAAGTCCATCTGGACGTCGCGCGCGGCGGTCGCGAACTTCTCCTTCTCAAAGTCTTCGCGCACGTAGCTCTTAACCACGCGCATGCCGGTGACGTTTTCCTCGACGGACTCGTTAAGGGCATCGTACTTGTGGAACACGCGCGAGAAGATGGGGCGCACCTTAAAGATGATAAAGAACAGTCCAAAGCCCAGCAGCGGAATGATGACCAGGTAGACCATGGCAACGCTGCCGCCCATGATAAATGCCATGGTAAAGGCGAAGATCAATACCAGCGGCGCGCGCACGGCGATGCGGATGATCATCATAAAGGCCTGCTGCACGTTGTTGATGTCGGTGGTCAGGCGCGTGACGAGCGAGGAGCTCGAGAACTCATCGATGTTGGCAAAGCTGAACGTCTGGATCTTGTAGAACAGGTCGTGACGCAGGTTCTTGGCGAAGCCGCAACTCGCATTGCTGCAGGTGACGCCGGCAGCGGCACCGAAAGCAAGCGACGTCAGCGCGATGAGCACCAAAAAGCCTGCGGTGGGAAGCATCTCGGCTACGGTGGCGCCGTCTTTGATGGCGTCGATCAGGTTGGCGGTGATAAATGGAATCAGCATCTCGCAGAGCACCTCGCCAAGCACCAGCAGCGGCGTGGCGATCGTGACCTTCTTGTAATCGCGGATGCTTCCCATGAGGGTTTTAATCATCCAGTTCCTCCCAGGTTACGCGGATTTTTTCGAGCATCTCGGCGAGCTGTTCGCGCTCGTCGTGAGTGAGGGCACTAAAGGCCTGCTCTCTAAAGCGGATGCGGGCCGCCTGCTCAACGCGGGCCTTTTCCCATCCCGCATCGGTCAGGCGGATGGTGAGCTGCCGACGGTCTTTGGGATTGCGACTGCGCTCGATAAGACCGCCCAGTTCGAGCTTGGACAGAATCTCGGAAAGGGACCCCGGCTTGAGGTCGAAGTGCATGCCGAGCTCCTGTTGGGACAGCTCGCCGGTCGGCTGCTTGGCGAGTAGGCAGACAATAGGCGCCTTGCCAGATATGCCGCCGCCGTGAAAATGCATGTAATGGCCGCAAAACCCCAGCCCATTGAGGATTCGCTTGGCGAGACGGTCTTTGTCGGACTGGGTCTCGGGCTCGTCTGCTGGCCGTGAGGGGTCGCCGCCGGGTTCATGCGGATAGGCGAGTGGTTCAACACGCATATCTAATCTTCGCTCCTTTCTTTAGTTAGGTAGTGAAATTGTTTTGTGCCTAACCAATTTAGGAGCGTGAGAAATCAATGTCAAGGTACCAAACTTATTAAGTTACGGCGTTTTGCCAAACGCCGTAACCGCTCGACGCTGCAAGCGTTCCTAAGCGGCAATCTGACGTTCAATCGTCGGGCATGGCCACAAGGCCTATGCCCTCCTCTTTCACGCCACCTTGCTCGCTTAGGAACGCTTTCGCTGTCCGTCCTCAACCTGCGATAGTCGTTGGGTGTTCCTATAGTTTTGTCAACCGTCGGGGCTACTCCCGGTAGGGCACCCGGTCGCGCATCACGGCGTATATCGCCCTGAGCCGCTTCCTCGCGACGGCCTTGAGCGCCCGCCCGTGCCCCATGCCCCGCGCCCTGCAGGCCCGGTAGTACTCGCCGTAGCGCCCCGAGGACCTCACCAGGCTGTTGCACGAGAAGATCAGCAGGGACTTGAGCCTCGCGTCGCCGCGCCTGGACGCCCTGACCGACCTCACCGACGTGCCGGAGCTCCTCACCCTCGGGGCTATGCCGCAGTACGAGGCCAGGTGGTCGTGGTCCGGGAACCTCCCGATGTCGACCGACACCGCGAGCTGCGCCGCGGTCCTCGGGCCGATGCCGGGCACGGTGAGCAGGCACGCGTAGGTCTCGTCGCCCTCGAGCAGCGCCGCCGTCTCGGCCTCGAGGGCCCCGGCCTCGTCGAGGGCCTCCGATATCCGGGCGGCCAGGAACCTGACCTGCCTGTTCTCGGCCTCGACGAGCGCCGGCGGGGGCGCGGTGGAGGCGGCCGCGGCCTCCCCGGCGGCCTCGGCCCGCGGGCCCTCGGCCCCGGAGCGGGCGATCCCCCACGCCCCGCCGAACCCGGCGAGCAGCTCCAGCCACCGCCGGTCCGACAGGTCGACCGCGGCCTCGAGGGCCGGGCAGGACTCGAGCAGCACCGCGCGCAGGCGGTTCTTGTCCCTGGTCGCGCAGGCGACGACGTGGTCGACCTGCGACGAGAGGGCGCGGGCGGCCTCGAGGGCCTCGCCGCGGCCCGGGACCCCCGACAGGGAGTCCGGCACGCCCAGGGCGGTCCGCGCGATCACCGCGGCGTCGCGCTCGTCGGTCTTGGCCTCGCCGGCGAACAGGCCCGCGGCGCGGCTGGCGGCGAGGCCGGGCAGGTAGGCGACCCCGAGCCCCGCGGCGCGGGCCCGCCTCACGGCGAGGGACCCTATGTTGCGGAACTGGTCGACGACGACGAGCGTGCCGGCGGGCGCGGAGGCGAACAGCGCGTCGAGCTCGGCCTCCCTGTTGCGGACGGGGGCGCTGTCCAGCACCTCCCCGTCGCGGTCGATCAGGCGGGCCCAGTGCGATGACTTGCCGACGTCCAGGCCGAGCACGGCCGCGGGTCTGGTGGATGGCGCTTTCACGGTGGTATCCTTCCGGTAGTCGTTCGACCGGATGGCCTCCCCCTCGGCACTCACATTACCAGCCGCGGCACCTGCCCGGCACTTTCCTATCAGCCGTCGGGGGCGGCGCGCCCCGCGCCGGCAGCACCCAACGGGCCCTCTCGGGGCAGGGACGTTCGGCCGTGCGCGGGCGCCCGGTCGGCGGCCCGTTCTGGGCGCGCCTCAATCGTAGCCCGAGACGGTCCCGGGCTGACAATTTCGACTGTAATGGACGTTCTTAAATGACTAGTCAAACAAGAACGTCCCCAATGACTAACTTCCTCCTTCCCGTAACCTTTCCGCAACAATGTGGCCTCCGCGGCGCCAGCGCCGTTCACAACTTCCCCTGCGCTACACTTAGTTGCACTATGGCGCCATCGTGCCGCGCCCGACCCAAGGGAGACACTCATGAAGAACACTCAGCTGCTGCTGATCAACGATATGTGCGGCTACGGCAAGGTCGCGCTCTCCGCCATGCTGCCGGTGCTGTCGCACATGGGCTATCGCATCCACAACCTGCCGACGGCGCTGGTGTCCGATACGCTCAACTATCCCAAGTTCTACATCCATGACACCACCGAGTACGTGCGCCAGAGCCTCGCTATCTGGGAGGAGCTCGGGTTTGAGTTCGACGCCATCTCGACCGGCTTTATCGTGACCGAGGAAGAGACGCGCATCATCTCGGACTTTTGCCACCGCCGTGCGCAAAAGGGCACCAAGGTGTTCGTCGACCCCATCATGGGCGACAACGGCAAGCTCTACGCCGGCGTGCCCGAGTCCACGATTGGTCTCATGCGCAGCCTGCTCGAGTGCGCCGACTATGCGGTGCCAAACTACACCGAGGCGTGCCTGCTCACCGATGCGCCCATTGCCGAGCAAATCACGCCCGATGAGGGCCGCGCTCTTGTGGATGACGTGCGTGCCCTGGGCGCCAAGTCGGTGGTCATTACGAGCGCTGTGGTCGACAGTGCGAACGCCGTTATCGGTTACGACCATGTGGCGGGGGAGTACTTTACGATTCCCTTCGACTTGATCCCGGTTTACTTCCCGGGCACGGGCGACACGTTCTCGGCAGTGCTCGTCGGCCGCGTTATGGCCGGTTGGAGCCTGCAGCGCGCGACGAGCGATGCCATGCGTGTGGTAGCGGAGCTCATCGAGCGCAATGCCGACCAGGAGGATAAGTCCGCCGGCCTTCCCATCGAGGCCTGCCTGGATGTGATTGACCATGAGTAACGCCGACGAGAGCAGTACCGAGGCGGCGGGCGAGAACAAGCCGCTCGGCGCGCCGCGTGGCAAGCGTCCGCGTATTCGCATTAGCTGCGTGGACCAGCTGGGCACATGCCGCTGCCATCACGGGCACAAGCCGGGTGACGTCTTCGACTTCGACCGCGACCGCGGCAAGATGTGCGCCATGGCCTGCCATGTGGGCTTTCCCTATATCGACATCCTGCGCTATGGCGGTACCGTGCCCGGCAACGAGCCCGGCACGGCAAAGTTCTGCTGTCCCGAGGTCGATACGTTGAACGTCTGGCTCGCCGAGATCGTCGACGAGTAGTCGAGCGCAATGTGACAAAGGGACAGTCCCTTTGTCACATTCGCCGGGGCTGCCCCTTCTTTTTGCTTATAATCCTAAATCTCTGCATTTCATCCGATTTTAGGTTCTAAAAATCCTACATTTCATCGATAATTAAGCGCATAAAACTTTGCATTTCATTTGATGACACTGAGGGGAGAGCCTATGCTGCGCAGGAAAATAGCGGCAGAGCTGGAGCGTTGGCTGAAGTCTGCCGAGCAAAAGGCCTTATTCATCACGGGTTCTCGCCAGATCGGCAAAAGCTATTCGATTCGCGCATTTGGCAAAGCCAGCCATGCAACCTACATCGAGCTCAATCTCATGGAAAATCGCCAGGCAAAAGATGCTCTTCTCGAGGCGCGGAATGCCGATGATTTCATCAGCAGGGTGACGCTTCTTTCGGGAAAGTCGATTGCACCAGGCAAAACGCTCGTGTTTATCGATGAGGTCCAAGAGGCCCCCGACATCATGACGATGGCAAAGTTCCTTGTAGAGGACGGGAGGTGCCGCTGGGCGTTTTCGGGGTCAATGCTCGGGACCCAGTTCAAGGGCGTCAGGTCCTATCCCGTGGGGTATGTCCACGAGCTTAGGATGTTCCCGCTCGATTTTGAGGAGTTTTGCTGGGCAACCGGGGTGAGCGAGGGGGCTCGCCAAACGATACGTGACGCGTGTATCAGCGAGAGGCCCATTCCTGATTACATTCATGACGCGATGATGGCAAACTTCAGGACCTATACCGTTGTCGGCGGAATGCCGGAGGTCGTGCAGCGTTTCCTTGACACGCAGGGCGACCTTGCCTCTGTTCGTCAGCTGCAGTCAGAGCTCAACGAACAGTACCGGCGGGATATCTCCAAGTATGCAAGCGGGCGAGCCCTGCAGGTGCAGAGCATCTACGATCAGCTCCCTATTATGCTCGAGGGCGAAAACAAGCGCTTCGTGCTCAATTCCATTGACCCCAAGGCTCACTACGAGAAGTATCAGCGAGATTTTGTATGGCTTGTCGATGCCGGCGTTGCTCTCAAAGCCGATATCGTAACCGAGCCAAAATCGCCCCTGCTCAAGACGGCACGGCCATCGCAGTTCAAGCTATATCAATCGGATACGGGCATGTTGATGGCGCGCTACCCCGTTGGAGTCGCCCAAGCGGCGTATCTTGATAGCAAAGAGCCCAATCTGGGCGGCATTTACGAAAACGTGGTGGCCCAGCAGCTAGCTGCCCAAAATCGCCAGCTTTACTACTATCAGACAAAAAAGCGCGGCGAAGTGGACTTTGTGGTCGATGGACCGGATGGGACGGCTGTTCCGATCGAGGTTAAATCGGGCTCCTATTACCACGCGCACGCTGCGCTCGGTCATGTGCTTGATACGGCTGAATATGGCGTAAGGCTCGGGATTGTTTTCTCGAGAGGCAACGTTGAGCGCAACGGAGCGGTTCTCTATTTGCCGCTATATGCGACCTGGGCCCTTTCGGATGTTTTGGGCGACTCCTGCGCCGAAGGGATAAAGCTGGAGGTCAAGCCGGTCTAGGGCCAGTCCCGGATGTGGCAAAGGGGTAGTCCCTTTGTCACATTCATGAGCGTGGATTTTCTCCCACCGAGATAACGAGCGTGGATTTTCTCCCGTTTAGAGCGCACTCGAACGCTCAAAGTGGGAGAAAATCCACGCTCGTTTTATGCCGATGGCGTGGCCCGTGTGCCCGCGCCGCCCGAGCGCCTACAGCTGCTCGAGCATGGCGGTGCAACCGGCGAGTATATCGCGGTAGGTGGCGTCGAAATTGCCGGTGTACCAGGGGTCGGCCACGTCGCCGGGGCGATCGGTCCAATCGAGCAGGCGCGAGATCTTGCCATCGGGGTCCTTCCCAAAAATTCGGTACAGGGCGCGGGCGTTCTCGTCGTCCATATAGACAATGTGGTCCCAGTCGCCATACTCCGCGCGACGCACCTGACGTGCGCGATGTGCGACGACGGGAATCCCGACCTCGCGTAGCTTGGCAATGGTGCCGTGGTGTGGCGGGTTGCCGATCTCCTCGGTCGAGGTCGCAGCGGAATCAATGACAAACTCGCCCGCGCGCCCGGCGCGCCGCACTAGCTCGGTAAACACGGACTCAGCCATCGTCGAGCGACAGATGTTCCCATGGCAGATAAACAGTACACGTTGCATATGCGGTTTCCTTTCGATCGCCATCATCGAGCTCGAGTATCGCATCTACGCCTGCGCCCTTGCCCGCCTGCGCTCCCAGTGAGCCAATTTAATCGTCACCAGCGTAAGCACCCAGGCCACAAGCGAGAACGCGGCACCCACTGCGCCTACGTGCGCAATGCCAATGCTGCTTACCACGGCGCCGCCCACTGCGGTGCCAAACGAGATGCCGACGTTAAACGCCATGGGCTCAACCGAACTTGCGAGTACCATCGACTTGGGATGGCGGCTGCGTGCCACGTCCATGAAGTGCGTGATGCACGATACCGAGAACAAGTACATGAGCAGCGCCAAGCTAAAGACAAAGGCCAGCGCGAGCGGCATGGTGCCGCCCACAGCAAACAGCCCGAGTAACGCCGCAGCCTGCAGCACGAACGTCACAAGCAGCGCCTTCATGCCAAAGCGCGCATCGATCCATCCGCCCAGGATGTTCGAGATCAGGCAGAACACGCCGTAGGCCATGAGCGTGGTACTGGCTTCGACCGTGCCCATGCCCAGCACCTGCTCAAGATAAGGCGTCACGTAGCCGTAGAAAACGTAGACCGACCCCACGCCAAACAAAAAGATGAGCATGCCGGTGATGATGCTCGGCTCGCGTAGCAGACCCGCCTGCTCGCGAAAGGTGGCAGGCTCGTCGGTTTGCCCAGTGCGCGGCATAAACGTCACGAGCGCTCCGCAGATCAAAACGGCAAAGGCCAGCGTGCCGTACATGGCCACGTGCCAATCGAGCGTGTCGGCCACAAATTTGCCAATCGAGGTCACAAAGACCATCGCCACGGAAAACGCACCGTACACTACCGAGATGGCAAGCGAAGTTTGCTGCGGGGACAGAAGCTCAGGGATGTACGTCACGCCTACGGCGAGCAGCGCGCCTGAGACGGATCCCAAGACAATGCGCGAGATAAAGAGCACTTGGAAGTTGGGTGCTAGCGCCATAACCAAATTGCCGAGCACGAAGACGATGCTGTAGCACACGAGCAGCTGGTAGCGGCGGAACCGCCCCGTGCTGAGCGCAAGCACCGGCGTCGCGATAGCGTAGACAAGTGCGAAAACGCTGATGAGCTGGCCTGCGGTGGCAAGTGATATGCCGAGTTCCGTCGCCAAGTCACTTTCGATGCCGATGACCACGAACTCGGAGCAGCCGAGCGAGAACCCCAACAGCACGAGCAGTGCCAGGCAGAGCTTGGTGCGCGCGGGGGAGAGCGCGGCGGCGGTTGACTTACTTTTAGGCGTGGTTGCGGCGGTCAAGGTTGTCACTCCAATGGCGCATGAATAAGCGGGATTCAATCCCTGCAACTCTAACAGAATGTGACAAAGGGACAGTCCCTTTGTCAGGTCGGGACCTTGCTTGTATAGTCGCAATACAGGTGAAGATGGTCTCGGGTACATTGCGGGCGACAGGAGATCCCATGGGTATGCACACGACAAAGGTTGCAGTGGGCGAGGGCAAGTTTGCGCTCGAGGCCCAGCTGACGGTGACGCCGCGAGGCATGGCGGTGTACGCCTGCTCGCCGGAGTATGCGCACCTGGGCGCCACGGCGCAGGCCATTCCGCGCCCCGAGCCCGGCCGTACGGCGACGGTGAGCATCCTGGCCGTTCCGTGCCATCGAGACGAGATTCCGGCGCACGATATCGCAGCGGCGCTGGCCACGCGCTTTGACGTGCCGGTCGTTGCAAGCACCGGTTTTCATGTTGAGCAGGCGAGCGGGGACGACCTGCAGCGCGTGCTCGACACCACCAAGGAGCTCATCGCCGCGCTCGAGGAGGCCGCCGCGCGCATCCTGCGCGCCGGCTGGGATGAGGGCGGCGCAGGCGCCGAGGTTGTGGGGGTCGATGCCGCGACCGGCGAGGCGCTTGGCCCCGTCGACCGCATTGAGGCCCATACCGGCGAGGGCATTTTGCATCAAGCATTTCTGACGCTTTTGGTCGAGGGCCGGGGCGAAGACGCGCGCCTGCTGCTCTGTCGCCGCAGTCCGCTCAAGCGACTGTGGGGCGGGGTGCTGGCCGATAGCTGTGCCGGCCATCCGTTCCCCGGGGAAGACGTCGCGGCCGCCGCGGCGCGCCGCATCAACGAAGAGCTCGGCATTACGCGCGAGCCCGATCAGCTCGAGCACCTCGGACACGTGGTGTACCGCGAGGATCACGGCGACGGCCGCTGCGAGTGCGAGTGGTGCGAGGTCTACCTTGCCCATGTTGAGCCGGGCGAGCTGCATATCAACCAAGAGGAGATCTCGGAGGTGCGCCGCGTGGCCCCGTCCGAGCTCGACGGCTACCTGCAGGGTCATCCCGAGCAGCTGGCCCCCTGGCTCCGCGAGGCCCTCAGCGACCCATCCATCCGTACGGTCCTCGCTATGTAAAAAAGACAGTCCCTTTGTCGCATCCAAACCATCACAACATTCGATGAAAATCTCGAAATCGAGGAAAAGCGTCGAATGTTGTGACGGTTTTTGTGTCCGGCGCGGGTGAGCTTCGGTGTCGTCTGGGGGTATAAAACTAGCGAGTGTTTATTTGCGAGGCCTAAGGGGCGCCCCGTATGGATATCGATAACTTTGAATGGTGGTATAGCGAGGGCGAGGCTCCGGACGAGGAGTGGGACGAGCCCGCGTCGCGTGACGTGTCGAGCGACGAGGACGAGACCGGCAACGATGCCGCTGTCGAGCCTGATGCCGCCTCCGATGCCGCCGAGCCCCTGACCTTTGAGCAGGCTTGGGCCCAAGCCGAGGCCGATGAGGCTAAGGCCGATGCCACGGCCACACTCGGTGAGCCGGCGGACATGTCCATCTCGCCGGCAAAGATCCCGCAGCCGCGTCACACCATCGACCCCGACAGCACGGCATCCTTCAGCATTCTCGACGTGCCCGCGCAAGGCGCCCAGGCGCCTGCGCCCACACATCGCCCCGACCTGGCTCGTGAGGAAGACGCGGGCCGCCGTTCTCCGCTCGGCCCCATCCTCATCGCCTTCATGGCCGGCGTTATCGCCTGCTCGGCAATCGGTAGCGTTTGGAGCCATGTCGAGCAGCAGCGTCAAGACGCCGCCAAGGTCGAGATGTCTGTCGAGCAATCGCTCAGCCGCACGCGCTCGGTACATGTGTCGGTCGAGGTCAAGGACGGCGCGACGTGGGACACCGCGCGCGGCGACAGCCAAATGCTCATTCACATCGTGGGGCGCACGCTCAAAGGGCAGACGATTGACGAGTATCAATACGTCAATTCCGCTGGTGACGGCATCGAGCTTAAGCCCGGCGACTACGAGCTCACCGTCGATGAACCGCCCGTCGCCACCGACGGCACGCGCTTCCGCGCCTCAAAGCGCATGGTTCCCGTGAGCTTTAACTCGCAGGCGCCCGATACGGTCGATAGCACTCCGCAGGGCGGGTTTGACCTTTACGCTATTGCTCAATAACTGCGCCTGTCGCTCAACCCCGCCGCCAAGAGTGGGACAATAGCCCTCGACACTATTGTTTACTTTTGGAGGAAGTAGCATGTCTACCGTCACTACCATCAAGCGCGGCGGCCTCACCGCGGCCATCGATTCCATGGGCACCCAGCTCACGAGCCTTGCCCTCAACGGCAACGAGTATCTGTGGCAGGGCGACCCCGCCTTTTGGGGCAAGCACGCGCCCATCCTGTTCCCCATTGTGGGTTCGCTGCGCAACAACACGGCAACGTCTGCGGCCGGCACCTGCGAGATGCCGCGCCACGGACTCGCGCGCATCGTCGAGCACGAGCTGGTCGAGGTTTCGGAGGACGGCTCCTCGGTAACTTACGAGATCACCGATACGCCCGAGTCGCTCAAGGCCTTTCCGTTCCACTTTAAGCTCAACATGACCTATGCCCTGACCGGCGACGCCACCCTCACGCAGACCTTTGCCGTCACCAATACCGGCGACGTGGATCTGCCGTTCTCGGTGGGCGGCCACCCCGCATTTAACGTGCCCGCTCCCGGTGCCGAGGACGAGGCATTCGAGGATTACGAGCTGGCGTTTACCGAGGCTTGGACCAACGAGGCTCCCATCATCACGCCCGACGGTCTTATGACGTTCGAGGGTAGCTACAAGGCTCCCGATAACTCGGACGTGCTGCCCATCACGCACCGCAGCTTCGATAACGACGCCATCATGTTCACCGATACCCCGGGCTCCACGCTCACGCTGCGCGGCCGCAAGTCGGGCCACGGCGTCAAGATCGACTTTGAGGGCTTTAAGTACATCGGCGTGTGGTCTGCCGCCAACGACGCTCCGTTTGTGGCGCTCGAGCCCTGGACCGGTCACACCACCATGGACACCGAGGACGACGTCTTTGAGCACAAGGTCAACACCATCACCTTGGCCCCCGGCGCTACCGATAAACGCAGCTTTAGCGTCACCTTGCTCTAGAGGTTCCGCCGCTCGGTCGATGCTGCGTGCCGTCCAGAGCGATAATTTGTCATTCAAAAGGCAAGGCATAGACCTTCTGGTCATGCCTTGTCTTTTTCATGCCACTTGTTCGCTCTGGACGTCGCTCGCCGGCATTGCCAAAACATCGACGTCCCCAATGACTACCATGTGTCTATTCATTTTTCGAGCTTGTGCTGCACTGCTGGTCGCTGGCGTATATCCTGTTAAGTCGTCAGCATACGATTCAACAGGGAAGGCAGATTATGCATTCTCCCCAACAGTGCGATGCGCAGACCCAGCCGGTATGCAGCCGTCGCATCTTTTTGGGTAGCGCTCTCGCTGCGAGCGCTTCCGTCGTCGCCGGCGCGCTCGCCGGCTGTCAGCGCCCGTCCACGCTCAAGGTGGTTCAGCCCACGACGGGCGGCGGTCGCGACGACCTGTCCGATTCCGTGATCGGCAAGGATAAGATCCGCATCGGCATGGAGGCGGCCTACGCCCCGTACAACTGGCAGGTTTCCGAAGCCAGTGAATACACCATCCCCATCGACAACGTGCAGGGTGCCTATGCCGATGGCTACGACGTGCAGGTCGCCAAGATCGTCTGCAAAGCCCTCGGTGGCGAGCCCGTTGCCGTCAAGCAGAGCTTCTCGGGTCTTATCGATTCGCTCAACAACGGCCAGATCGACCTCATCATCGCCGGCATGAGCGCCACGCCCGAGCGCGAGGAGTCTGTTGGCTTCTCCGATCCGTACTTTATCGGTTACTTTGGCCTGTTCGTAAAAGAGGGCTCGCCCTACCAAAACGCGACCAAGCTCAGCGACTTTAGCGGTGCCACGGTACTCGGCCAAAAGGACACCATGCTCGATACCGTCATCGACGAGATCCCGGGCGTTGTCCACAAGAACCCGGTCGATTCGGTCCCCACGGTGTTTTCGAACCTGCTGCAGGGCACCTGCGACGCCGTGACCTACAACACTGAGAACGAGAAGGGCTATATGGCCCAAAACCCGGGTATAGTCCCCATTCATTTTGCCGATGGCGAGGGCTTTAAGCAGGAGGTCACGGCAAACGTCGGCTGCCGCAAGGGCTCGGATAAGCTGCTTAAGCTCATCGACAAGACACTCAAGGGCATTAGCCAAGAGGAGCGCGACCAGATGTGGGACGCGTGCCTCGACCGTCAACCGGCATAGGGAGGCAGCATGAAAACCATTAATCGTCTGGCCTCCTTTATCAAGGCCGACCACCGTTATGTATACCTGGGCACGAGCGTCATCGCGGCGCTCGGCCTGACGTTTAGCCAGCGCAACCCCACGCCGATGAGTTTCTTGGCCCCCACCGGTATCTTCCAGGATTGCCTTTGGGCGATCCTGTGGGCCTGGCTCGTCGTGTCGGCGGCGGCGCTGGTCACCAAGCTCATGCACTGGAGCGACTATCGCGAAAAGTCGCCGTTCGCATCCGAGCGTTTCCGTCGTGGAGCACGCTTAGGCAGCTACGTCGTGGTCGCCATCGCGGCAGTTTTCTTTATCGACCGCTGCGTCATGTCGTTTATCGACCTGGTGCAGGTGAGCATTGTCTCGGATTCCAACCCCAGCGACTTTTTGTCGAGCCTGGTCTACATGACCTACAAGAGCGGCGACTTCTTCATTCGCGGTATCGAGATCACCATCGCGCTTGCCACCTTCGGCACCGTCATCGCATTCTTCCTGGCACTGCTCTTTGTGTTCCTGCGTATTCAGACCTTCGACCGCGTGGATAACGACCTGGTGCGCTTCTTTAAGAGTATCGGCCGCGGCTTTGCGACCGTCTACTCCACCATCGTGCGCGGCACGCCCATGATGGTCCAAGGTCTGCTCATCTATTACGCGGGCTTCACCGTTTTGCGCGGCATGGGCTTCGAGACCGCTCAGGCCAACCAGATTTGGAGCACCTTCACCGCCGGCCTCGTCACCATCTCGCTCAACTCCACCGCCTACATGATGGAGGTCCTGCGCGGCGGCATCGAGTCTATCGATCCCGGCCAGGCCGAGGCAGCGCGCTCGCTGGGCCTGTCGCAGTGGCAGGCTATGCGCAAGGTCGTGTTTCCCCAGGGCATTAAAAATGCGATTCCGGCGCTCACCAACGAGCTCATCATCAACATCAAGGATTCGTCGGTGCTTTCGGTCATCGGCGTGTTCGACCTCATGTACGCCACCACCACCGTCGCCGGCGTGTACTACCGCCAGATGGAGGTCTACTGCGTGGCGCTCGTGGTCTACCTGATCCTGACGCTCGTGGCGAGCCGCCTGCTCGAGGCCTTTGGCAAAAAGCTCGGCGCCGAGGCCCCGGCAACGCTGCCCAGCTCCAACTAGGCGCAAGACGAGGAGAATCATCATGGCAGATACCACTACCACCGGCACCGCGGCCGCCGCACAGACCAATGAGCCGCTCATCCGCGTCGAGGGCCTGCGCAAGAGCTTCGGCTCGCTCGAGGTGCTCAAGGGCATCGACTTGTCCGTCAATCCTGGCGAGGTCGTCACCATCATCGGCGCCTCAGGCTCGGGTAAGTCGACGCTGCTACGTTGCCTCAACCTGCTCGAGACTCCGGACACGGGCCACATCTGGTTCCACGGTCAGGATCTCACGGCCGAGCGCTGCAACATCAACAAGCTGCGCGAGGACATCGGCATGGTGTTCCAGGGCTTCAACCTGTTCAACAATATGGACGTGCTCGACAACTGCACGCTCGCGCCCGTCACGCTCAAAAAGATGAGCAAAGATCAGGCCGAGCAGGTCGCGATGGAGCACCTGGCGAGCGTGGGACTCGAAAAATTCGCCCATGCCGCGGTTGGTCGCCTGTCCGGTGGCCAAAAGCAGCGCGTTGCCATCGCCCGCGCCCTGTGCATGAACCCGCAGATCATGCTGTTTGACGAGCCTACCTCCGCGCTCGATCCCGAGATCGTGGGCGAGGTGCTCGACGTTATGCGCAAGCTCGCCGCCGACGGCATGACCATGGTCGTCGTTACCCACGAGATGGCCTTCGCGCGCACCGTGTCCGACCGCGTGGTCTTTATGGACCAGGGCGTGGTGCTCGAGGACGCCGCGCCGGCTGAGCTCTTTGGCAATCCCAAGCACCAGCGCACCCGCGAGTTCCTCTCGCGTTATCTCAACGACAAATAATGCAAGCGAACGTGGCAAAGGGACCTCCTCTTTGCCACGCTGTTTTTGGAGGAAGGCATGGCCGAGGTTTGGCGCTTCTTTGCGCACGAGGATGATTTTGCCGATATCGACGAGGTCGGCGCGTGCGAGCGCCTGGGCCGCGTGCTGTCGTTTCCGACGATTTCGAGCATGGATGCCCAGACGGTGGACTGGCAGGCGTTTGACGACCTGCGCGCCTATATGCAGCAGGGCTGGCCGCGCGTGTTTGCGACGGGCGAGGTCGAGCTCATCGACCATTCGCTGCTCGTGACGCTTGCCGGCACCGACCCCGCCCTCAAGCCGGTCATGCTCATGGGCCACATGGACGTGGTTCCCGTGGTGCCGGGCACCGAGACGGACTGGACGCACGATCCCTTTAGCGGGCACGTGGACGACACCTATATTTGGGGTCGCGGCGCCATCGATATGAAAGACCAGGTTGCGGGCATCCTGGAGGCCGTTGAGTATGCGCTGGCGCACGGTTGGCAACACGAACGAACCCTGCTGCTGGCCTTTGGCCAGGATGAGGAGACCACGCAGTGCGGCGCGGGTGCCATTGGTCGTGCGCTCGAGGAGCGTGGCGTAGAGCTTGAGTACCTGATCGACGAGGGCGACTATCGTATCGTTGCGGCTGCCGAGTACAGCGCAGGTGCGGGTTGGCTTATGCATGCCGATCTTGCCGAGAAGGGCTATGCCGATATCGTGCTCAAGACGAAGAGCGAAGGCGGGCATTCTTCCAACCCTTACGGTGGCACGTCGCTCGAAGTGCTCAGCCGCGCTATTACCGCGATTTGCGATATCGAGTGGCCGGCGCGTGTGACCGATCTGCTTGCCGCGCAGCTTGTCGAGCTGGGGCTCTACACGGCCGACGAGATCGCCTCCAACAAGGACGCCATCGTGCGAGACTGCCTCGCCAGCAAGAAGCTCTATCCGCTGGTGACGACCACCTGTGCGCCCACGCAGATCGAGGGTGGCAGCACCGGCGCCAACGTAATGCCGCAGGACATGTGGGCCAACATCAACTTCCGCATGCTCGAGGGCACGGGCGTGGCCGACGTCGTGGCCTGCTGCCGCGAAGCCGTTGTCACCGCTGGGCTCGCTGGCCGAGTCGAGGTCGAGCTGGGCCCCGGCAGCTCCGAGCCCTCGCCGTCCCCGCGCGTGGGCGGTCCGGGGCTCGAGGCCGTCTGCGCCATCGCCGCCCGCTATTTCCGCGATCCCAGGGGGACGGAGGAAAACGGATCGCCTGCGGTGGGCCAAGAGCCGATGAGCATCGTGCCCTCGACCGTGATCGGTGCGACCGACGCCGCCAACTACCAACACATTTGCCCTGAGTGCATCCGCTTCTCCGCCTTTGTGGTCGACGATGACGAATGCGACCGCGGCGTCCACGGCACCAACGAGCGCATCACCCGTCGCGCCTACCTCCAAGGCATCCGCTTCCTCATCGCCCTGCTCCACACGCTCTAGCATGCGACAAAGGGACTGAGCCGATTTCATCGGTAATGAGACAAAAACTGTCATAGAATAAGACTAAGATATCTTAAGAGACATATGCTGGGGTTGGTATTCCTTGAACGACTGCGGGCATGTGCCAGACTGCCTCGGCCCCCGGGGAGCACCCGGGCAGGTCGCCGTGTGACTGGGGAGGAAATTATGCAGGAGCTCAGAGAGACGACGTCTCGACTCGTGAATAATGCTACCGGGGGGGTGTCTAAGCAGGGAACTTCCTGGTGAACACCGGCCGCGCGAGCGGTGGTCCGTCATGTCTTATGGCCGTCGTCGTGGGCTGCGCCCGGTCTCGCCATATGTGATTGTTTTGGCCCTCGCCGTCGCGCTGACGGCGAGTTTCTTCCTGCCGACCCGTGCGGAAGCGGCGTTTTCGGACCACACGGTTACGACGATTTCGCCTTCGGGGACAACAATCAACCTGTTTGATTACTGGGTGAATCCCGATAACCATCTGTCGGTTTCCGGCAACGGCGGCGTCAACGCAAACCACCGGTTCCAGTTTAACGACGGCCAGGGTGGTGAGTCGCTCAACCATTGGACGGGCAACACGAACCCGCAGCCCGGCATTGTCAACAACACGCTTTTAGACGGCTATCCGCAGCTTTCCAAAACCTGGGGCGGCGAGTCCCTCTGCTACCTGTTCGATTTCTCTGCCCAGATCGGCAAGACGTCCCATTTTGGCGTGACGGGCCTCCTCAAGGTTCAGAACGGCTACTACGTCTATGACAGCTCCAAAAACTACGCAGCCTACAACGCTGACAAGAATGCCTTCGACATCTATGACACCTGGGGCATTGACAAAGTGGGCGATTCGTCCCACCAGGGTCAGTTCTTCCCGTTCGACGCGGCAGACAAGGTGCTCAAAGAGGAAAAAAACGGCCGGCTCGTCCAAACCGGCATCAAGGCAGACAACACCGGTGATTCGCGCTACAACGACGGCCGCCCCGTCAACCACCACTTCGGCCTCTCAATGTCCACGCGATTCGTGCAGCCTGCTGGCGGCAAGACGAACGCGGGCGACGACATGGTGTTCGAGTTCGCCGGCGATGATGACGTCTGGGTGTTCATCGACGATGTCCTCGTGGGTGATATCGGCGGTATTCACAACCGCGCGAGTCTGAGCATCAACTTTTGTACGGGCGACATTAAGGTGAACGGCAATAACGACGGCACACTGAAGAACAAGTACCAGAAGGCGAATAAGGACACTTCGGGCTTCAACGGCAACACCTTCGCCGACGGCACCAACCACACCCTCAAGTTCTTCTACCTGGAGCGCGGCGCCACCGACTCCAACATGGAGCTCAAGTTCAACCTCGTGACGGTGCCCGAGTCCGACATCATCAAGTTCGACCAGGACGGCAAGTTCGTACAGGGTGCCGAGTTCAAGCTCTATAAGACCGACAAGGACTTCAAGACCGTGGGCGAGCTCATCGGCTCCGGTACCACGGACGAGGCCGGCCACCTAACGCTCACGAACGACGTGGACAACGGCGTCATCAACTTCGACGATCTCTACAACAAGGATCACGACAACAACAAGTACTACCTCCTGAAGGAGACGCGCGTACCCGAGGGATACCGCTCGAGTCTCGCGGCGACGGGTGGTAGCATGCAGCTCGAGTACGTGCCCGCGAGCGCTGAGAACGGCGCGGGCGGCGTCATCATCAACCGCGGCGGTATGGACGCGGGCAGCGTCGTGTGGAAGACCGGTGCGTTCGCCGCCGCGAAGGAGACCATCACCGCGCCGTCGACCGTGTACAAGGCAAATAATGACCTGACGAAGTCCGACAAGACCGTCAATCTGGACTCCGGCATACTGTTCGCTGTGGTGCTCAAGCGCGACAAAAGCGCAGGCACAGGTATCAAAGATCCGAGCAATTGGTACGCCGTGTCGGGCGACCCATCGACGGGAGCGGGATACACCCTCGCCAAGGAGCCGGGCATGACCGGTGCTATCGAGGCGGCGAAGAAGGACCTGCACGCCTTCACGCTCAACACGAGCGGCCAGTACCAGGTAGAGATTCAAAATCTGCCCGGCGACATCTCCAAGTACTACTACCTGCTGAGCGGTAATGACCGCAAGAATGCCGAGTACACGGTGGCCATCTACCATACAAAGGCGAGCTCGATCGGCGACGCGACTCCCGAGAACACCGTCCACGTGTACAGCGACGACATCACAGACGGCACGAACTTCAAGCGACAGTTCGCCACGCGCTTGCTCGTCACGAACATCCAGAATCGCCTGTTCGTGCAGAAGACCGATACCGAGGGTAAGCCCGTTGACGGGGCGAAGTTCGCCCTGTACACCTCCAGCCAGGTGACTACGGAGAACGGCAAGGTCATGCTCAATGGCGAGCAGACCCCCTACGACACCCTGACGACGGGGTCGGTCGACTACCCGGTCCTGCTCGAAGGTGCGGGCATATTCCCGAATACGAGCAACGGTAACAGGCCGCTCGTGAAGGGGACCTACTTCCTAAAGGAGGTCTCGGCGCCCGAGGGCTTCCTGCTTAACGACACGCTTACCAAGGTGATTGTGGACGATTACGGCGTCCATGCCGATGCCGGTACGGACGATGACGGTGTTTCGACGTTCGTGGGTCCGGGCGCGCTCATGAAGAGCCTGGGCCAGTTTGGCGCAGAGGGTGACATCGACAACACGCTCACGTGGATCAAGGGCCAGCGCCAGACGTCCGACGGCAAGCTCGACGGCAACGACAACCTTTCCTGGAACAATGACGCCAAGGGCGGCGAGGATGAGGTGCACCTCAAGTACGGCGCCAACGGACGTGTCTACCAGTATGGGCCCACCGAGGAGGGTAAACCTTATCGCTTGGAGACCGAGACGGGCTGGATACGTATGGGTATCATGCAGGACGAGCGGCCCAAGGGGACCACGTCGAAAGGTGCCCGTGCCAATCTGGGCGACATGAACCTGAACGCCCTGTTCACGGGCGCCACCTGCGTGCGCGTGGCGAACGAACGCGAGGCGAGCCTTGAGGTGACGAAGAAGGTTGCCCTGCCCGCTGGCCTGACGGGCAATAAGGACGCGGAGTTCACCTTCGAGTTCACCGTGCCCGAGGGGAAGACCTACAAGGCCGCAGTGTTCAAGAACGCTGGGGCCGGAAAGCAAGCCGGCGACGTGTTCGATTTGAAGAACGGCGACACCCATGCTATCAAGGCCGACGAGACGATTCGCGTGTACGGCCTTAGCGAGGGCGACGAGTACACGGTGCAGGAGCTGACCGGCGCAGACCAGATGCCCGCGGGCTATAAGCTGACCGGCCGCAAGCAGGGTGCCACGGATCTGAAGGACGCAGGCAATAGCGTCACCGGTGAGATCGCGAAGCAAAATGCCGACGGCACGGTGGCCGAAGACAACAAGCTGGTGTTCACAAACACCTACAAGGCGGAAGCTAGCGACGAACTGACCCCGCAGATAACGAAGAAGGTCTCCGGTGTTGAGAGCACGGAGAAGGCGTTCTCGTTCACGCTGACCGCCACGGAAGAGACGCAGAAGCAGATCGATGATGATGACCTCAAAGTCTCGGATGCTCTGGCGGGCAATGAGCATGCCGAGTCCAAGGCCACGAGTGGCAAGATCATCAAGGACAAGGGCCAGACGGTCGACTTCTCCGGCATGAAGTTCAACAAGGCTGGTACGTACACGTTCACGCTCACCGAGGCGCACGACGCCGACGACGACGCGGCGGCGGACGGCGTGCAGAACTCCGGCTGGACGATGGACGCCTCGACCTATACCGTCACGGTGAGGGTCGAGGATAAGAACGCCAAGCTGACTGTCACAGGCGTGACGGTGGAGAAGAGCGGCGATGACAAGCGCGAGACGCTTGAGGTCAAGAACGGCAAGGTGAACCTCGCCACCTTCAACAACAGCTATGCTGCGAAGGGTTCCGTGACCCTGGCGGCGAAGAAGCAATTTACGGGCGGCACCCTTGAGAACCAGCAGTTCTCATTCCAGGTGAAGGAGGGCGATAAGGTTGTCGCCGAAGAAAAGAACGATGCCAATGGCGACATCACCTTCCCGGCCATTGATTACACCGAGGCTGGTGAGCACGACTACGCCATCAAGGAGGTCGAAGGCACCGACCCGACTATCGTTTACGATGGCAAGACGGTGAAAGTGCACGTTAGCGTCACCGATAACAAGAACGGCACGCTGAGCGTGGCCGCCACCTACGACGGCGAGAAGGCCGTGCCGACCTTCACCAACTCGAAGCCGACGGCCGACGCCACTATCGAGGCGACGAAGATCCTCAAGGGCAAGGACCTGACGGCTGGTGCGTTCACTTTCGGCCTATATCAAGGCGACACGACTACGGTTGATCCCATCCAGACTGTCCAGAACGACAAGGACGGCAAGATTAAGCTCATCCTCACCGGTCTGACCATAGGCGAGTACGACTACACGCTCAAGGAGGTCGCTGACAGCGATTCGACCATCACCTACGATTCCACGGCGGTGAAGGTCCACGTCTCGGTGAAGGCGGACGGTGACAAGGCAAAGGCGACTGTCACCTATGACGACAAGAATGATGCCCCGACCTTCACTAACAAGTATCAGCCTGCCGAGACCTTGGCTACACTCACGGCGAAGAAATCGTACGTGAAGTCCGACAACACGCAGGCCACGCTCAAGGGCGGCGAGTTCACCTTCGACCTGTACGAGGGTGATCTGACGGCTGAGCAGCTGAAGGGCAAGCAGCCCATCCAGACCGCTAAGAACGGCGAGGACGGCACCGTTACCTTCCCGGCCATCAACTACACCAAGGCCGGCGAGTACAAATACACTATCGTGGAGCAGAAGGGCGACCTGTCCCACGTGGTCTACGACGATGCGGTTCACCACGCCGTGGTGAAGGTCGTGGACAACGCCGGCCAGTTGGAGGCGAGCGTCACCTACGATGACGGCAAGACGGTCGCCCCCACCTTCACGAACACCTACACCGCAAAGGGATCCGTGGAGCTGACGGCGACCAAGATCGTTGCGGTCGCGCCGGGCTTCACGCACGACACCAAGCTGAAGGGCGGCGAATACACGTTCGAGCTGAAGGACGCCGACGGCAAGGTGCTCGGCACCACGACGAACAAGGCCGATGGCACGGTGAAGTTCACGCGCAAGTTCACGCTCTCCAACCTGGGCGGCGCTGCGAGCAAGGACTTCACCTACACCATCGCGGAGAAGCCGGGCACGGAGCCGGGCATGGTCTACGACACCCATGCGCTCATCTACAAGGTGACGGTCGCGGACGATGGCACCGGCTCGCTCATATGACCCAATCCGCTGTCAAGAGCCACAATGGCCCCGCCGACCGCTT
>UQIQ01000023.1 GCA_900541185.1 uncultured Collinsella sp. | reverse complement strand
GGAAAAAAGGAATAGGCGGACCGACCGTCCGGCTGAGTCTGGGAAGAGGTGCCGGACGGAGGGCGGAGCATGGCCACCGGACCCATCGAAACACATCTCCACCGTTCCTTCAACTGGGAAAATGCCGCCCCCGGGGCCCGCGAGGGGCCTCGGGGGCGTTCGGGTAGCTGCGGGAACGTCCTATCCGCTCAATGTGTTCGGCTGAGATCGGAAATCAACCAGGCACAACTGGCACAACCTAGGCGGTCGCTGAATGTGACAAAGGGACTGCCCTTTGTCACATTCCAAATATTGCCTTTACGTGTTGATACACACGGTGTGCAATAATACTCGCACTGTGCAATAGCGTACAGTCTGAGTAACAAGGAGGACGCTTGTCCCAGCTCGAGAAATGTGATCGCCGGTCCCTTCGCTCGCAGCGCGCCCTTCGCCAGGCGCTTGCCAGCGAGCTTGCCGAAAGCGGCGACCTTTCGCGCATTAACGTCGCGTCGCTCACCGAGCGCGCCGGTCTTACGCGTCGAACGTTCTATTCGCACTACCGCGATATCCCCGACTTTATCAGCCAGATCGAGGACGGCCTGCTTGCCGAGATTCGCGAGCGGGTGGAGCTTATCACCGCAGCTCAATTACCCGATCTTTACCGCAACATCGACGAGCTCGAGCCGGCACCCGGTTCGGTTGAGCTGCTTCGCTATCTTGCGGCTAATCGCGACCTTATCGGGGCCCTACTGGGCCCGGGCGGCGACCCCGCCTTTATTAAAAAGATCATCGATACCGCACGCGAGGCCGTGGTGCCGCGTGCACAGACGGGCATCTTGGGCCTGGCACTGGGCACCTTCTTTGACTACTACGTTACCTATGTCGTGAGTGCCGAGGTCGGCCTGATTCAGCGCTGGTTTGAGCGTGGGCTCACCGAATCGCCCGAGACCATGGCGCGCATTATGACGGTTATCGCCTTTGTGCGCCCCGGCGACCTGTATGGCCAACCCATCGATATCAACGTGCCGGAATACGGAATGAAGCTATTGAATCTGCAGCTCGAGGACGCGGTCGACACCACCGCAACCGTCGAGTCCAACAACTAAGAGGAGAGACAATGAGCAAACTCGTTGAGGGCATCAAGGACCGCATGGTCGCTGCTGCACGCGAGGCCGCGCCCGCCGTGGTGGACGCCGCGCAGAAGGCCGCGACCGCGGCCGCCGAGAAAGTTGCCGAGGCAGTTGCCGATGCCAAGAACGCGGCAGGGGAGACGTCCGTCGCTAGCGAGCCCGCCACCGCCGCCGAGCCCGTAGCCGCCGCCCACGCCCCCGAAGGCGCGATCTTCAACCCCGGCAACGCCCACGGCAACCTGCACCTGGGCATCGACGTGGGCTCCACCACCGTTAAGCTCGCCGTGCTCAACGACGACAACCAGATCGTCTACGCCAAGTACCAGCGCCACCACACCGACGTCCGTGCCTGCGCCCGAGACCTGTTCGAGGGCGCCGCGACCGTGCTGCCGACGGCCCAGATGACCTGCGCCATCACCGGCTCGGGCGGCCTTCTGCTGTCCCAGTGGCTCGACCTGGAGTTTGTCCAGGAGGTCATCGCCAGTAAGCGTGCCGTCGAGACCCTCATCCCGGCCACCGATGTCGCTATCGAGCTGGGCGGCGAGGACGCCAAGATCATCTACTTCGATAACGGCATCGAGCAGCGCATGAACGGCACCTGCGCCGGCGGCACGGGTGCGTTCATCGACCAGATGGCAACCCTGCTGCACACCGACGCCAGCGGCCTCAACGAGCTCGCGGCCAACGCCACCACCATCTATCCCATCGCCAGCCGCTGCGGCGTTTTTGCCAAGACCGACGTGCAGCCGCTGCTCAACGAGGGCGCCCGCCCCGAGGACGTGGCCGCCTCCATCTTCCAGGCTGTCGTGACCCAGACCATCTCGGGCCTGGCGTGCGGCCGTCCCATCCGCGGCAACGTCGCCTTCCTGGGCGGCCCGCTGCAGTATCTCTCCGAGCTGCGCCACCGCTTCTACCTCACGCTCAATCTGGACGAGGAGCACCGTATCGTGCCCCAAAACGCTCACCTGTTTGTGGCGAGCGGCGCCGCCATGGCGCACGAGTCCAACAAGCTCAGCACGTTCCCGCAGCTCATCGGGGCCATCGATGCCCTGGGTGACACGCAGGGTGCCGAGGTTGAGCGTCTGGATCCGCTCTTTGCCACCGACGAGGACTTTGCCGAGTTCAAGGGCCGCCACGACACCGAGGTCGTCCCCAAGGGCAAGCTCGAAGGCTACACCGGCCGCGTGTTCATCGGCATCGACGCCGGTTCCACCACCATGAAGGCCGCGCTCGTGGGCGAGGACGGTCAGCTGCTGCACACCTGGTACGGCAACAACAACGGCGACATCCTGGGCACGGCCAAGGTCATCATGGCCGATTTCTACAACCACATTCCTGCCGGCTGTACCATCGGCCACGTGACCACCACGGGCTACGGTGAGGCGCTTCTCATTGAGGCCCTCAAGGCCGATTCCGGCGAGATCGAGACCGTCGCGCACCTGCGCGGCGCCAAGGCGTTCCTGCCCGGCGTCGAGTTCATTCTGGACATTGGCGGACAGGACATGAAGTGCCTGCGCGTCAAGGACGGCGTCATCGAGCACATCATGCTCAACGAGGCCTGCTCGTCGGGCTGCGGCAGCTTTATCGAGAGCTTCGCGGTCTCTATGAACATGGACGTGCGCGCGTTCGCCGATGCCGCCATCCATGCTAAGGCTCCCGTCGACCTGGGCAGCCGCTGCACGGTCTTTATGAACTCGCGTGTCAAGCAGGCGCAAAAGGAAGGCGCCACGGTGGGCGACATCGCGGCCGGCCTGTCCTACTCCGTCATCAAGAATGCCCTGTTCAAGGTCATTAAGCTGCGCGATCCCAAGGAGATCGGCAGCCAGGTAATCGTCCAGGGCGGCACCTTTATGTCCGATGCCACGCTGCGCGCGTTTGAGCAGCTCACCGGCGTTCATGCCGTGCGTCCCGACATCGCCGGCTGCATGGGCGCCTACGGTGCGGCCCTGCTCGCCCGCGATCGCGCCGGCGCCGACGGCACCTCGACCATTCTTTCGGCTGAGGACATCGCGCACCTCACCGTGACGCAAAAGCATGTCCGCTGCGGCCGTTGCTCCAACAACTGCCAGCTTACCGTCAACGACTTTGGCGGTGGCAGGCGCTTCATTACCGGCAACCGCTGCGAGAAGGGCGCCGGCCACAAAAAGCAGAAGACCGAGGCCCCCAACCTCTTCAAAAAGAAAAACGAGCTGCTCTTTAACCGCGAGGTCCTGAGCCCCGACGAGGCCCCGCGCGGCACCGTCGGCATCCCGCGCGCGCTCAACATGTACGAGAACTACCCCTTCTGGCACGCGTTCTTTACGCGCCTGGGCTTTAGCGTGCAGCTGTCCGACCAGTCGAGCAAGAAGACCTACCAGGCGGGCATCGAGTCCATGCCGTCCGAGAGCGTATGCTATCCGGCCAAGATGAGCCATGGCCACGTGATGAACCTTATCGACCGTGACGTCGACTTTATCTGGATGCCGTGCGTGCGTTGGGAGCGCAAGGAGGATCCGACGGCTGGCAACTGCTATAACTGCCCCATCGTCATGAGCTACCCCACGGCGCTGGCGCTCAATATTGACGAGATCCGCGAGCAGAACATCGAGTTCCTGTATCCGTTTGTGCCGTATCACGACAAGACCGAGCTCAAGCGCCGCCTGTACCAGGTGCTCGCCGTCGACCGTGTGGCCGATGCTGAGGCCGGTCGCGGTCGCGTGCGCGGTCCCAAGATCACGCGCTCCGAGGTCGATGCCGCTGTCAACGCTGCCTTTGAGGCCGATGCGCGCTTCCACGAGGACATCCAGACCATGGGTGAGGAGGCCCTTAAGTGGGTCGAGGACCACGGCGGCCACGGCATTGTGCTCGCCGGTCGTCCCTACCATAACGACCCCGAGATCAACCATGCCCTGCCCGAGCTTATCTCGAGCTTTGGCTTTGCGGTCTTTACCGAGGATTCGCTCGCGCACCTGGTGAAGCCCGAGCGTCCGATTCGCGTCGTTGACCAGTGGATGTATCACAGCCGCCTGTACGCCGTCGCCCGTTTTGTGACGATGCGCAACGACCTGGATCTGATTCAGCTCAACTCTTTCGGCTGCGGCCTGGACGCTCTGACCACCGACCAGGTGCAGGAAATCCTGGAGGCCAGCGGCAAGATCTACACCGTACTCAAGATCGACGAGGTGTCAAACCTGGGCGCCGCGCGCATCCGCATCCGTTCGCTCATGGCCGCGCTTAAGGACCAGGAGGCCGAGCGCTTGGCCGAGGCCACGGCAGCGGGCGAGGCCTACGAGCAGGGTGACGCCGCGCCGGTGGCGCCCTCCACGGATGCCCCCGCGTTCGCGAGCCGCAAGTACACGTTCGAGGCCCAGCGTGAGAGTGCTTCGACCGCGTGGCCCAAGGTGCCCTTTACCGAGCAGATGCGCGAGGAGGGCTACACCATCCTGTGCCCGCAGATGGCGCCGATCCACTTTGACCTGGTCAAAGAGGTGTTCCGCGGTGCCGGCTACAACTTGGAGCTTCTGCCCTCGACCGATCACGACGCCGTCGAGGCCGGTCTGCGCTATGTGAACAATGACATTTGCTACCCGTCGATTCTGGTAACGGGCCAGATTATGGAGGCCATCGAGAGCGGCCGGTACGACCTGTCCAAGACGGCCGTGGTTATCAGCCAGACCGGCGGCGGCTGCCGTGCCACCAACTACATCGCACTCATCCGCAAGGCCCTGCGCGAGAGCGGCCACCCCGAGATTCCGGTGATCTCGCTTTCGGCCGTGGCGCTCGGCGAGGACAACCCTGGCTTTAAGATTACGCCGGCGCTGCTCAAGCAGGCGGTCTACGCGGTGCTCTTTGGCGACGTGATGATGCAGATGCTCTATCGTTGCCGCCCGTACGAGGCCACGCCCGGCGCCGCCAACGCGCTCTACGAGGAGTACATGGCGCGCGCCCGCAAGCTGGCGCCCAAGTTCAACAGGCACAACTACACCAAGCTTGCGCGTGAGGCCATCCGCGCGTTCGACACCATGCCGCTCGTGGGCGAGGGCACCAAGCCGCGCGTGGGCGTGGTCGGTGAGATCTTGGTCAAGTTCCACCCTACGGCCAACAACCACGTGGTCGACGTGATCGAGCGCGAGGGCTGCGAGGCTGTGGTGCCGGGCCTGCTCGATTTCTTCCTGTACTCCATGAGCAACGCCGAGCTGCAGAAGGACGAGCTGGGAAGCTCTGCTACCACGCGCGCTGGTATGCAGGCGCTCATCAAGCTCGTGGACTGGATGCGTACGCCGGTGGAGGAGATGCTCGAAAAGTCCCGCCGCTTTGAGGCGCCCGAGCGCATCGGTACCATGGCCGACAAGGCCCGCACGGTGCTTTCGGTGTGCAACAACATGGGCGAGGGCTGGCTGCTCACGGCCGAGATGCTCGACCTGATTGACCACGGTGCGCCCAACATCATCTGCACGCAGCCCTTCGCGTGCCTGCCCAATCACGTGGTGGGCAAGGCCGTGATCAAGGAGCTGCGCCGCCAGCACCCCGAGAGCAACATCGTCGCGGTGGATTACGATCCCGGTGCGTCCGAGGTCAACCAGCTCAACCGCATCAAGCTCATGATTAGCGTGGCCAAGGAGAACATGCGCGCCGGTAAGGGCTTTAAGCTCGAGAAGGTGGCGCCGCTCGCGATGGACGAGGTCACCGGCCAGATGCGTGCCCACGATGGCTGCGTGAGCTGCGGACCGGCCAGCGAGGAGGCCGTTGCATCGGTCGCCAAGCGTCTGGGACGTGGCATTAAGAAGTAACTGGCCTGCTTTGGGCTAGATATGAGGCAAACGGGTGGTAGCCGCACCGGCTACCACCCGTTTTTGCTGGACATATGTTGCGTAAACGCCCCAGCTATCACCCCTTGTGAACTTAGATTTCGGAAGTATGCGGCAAAATCAGAATAGGCCGAGCACACCGGATATGTCCAAGCTCTGTACCTGCGGTTTTATTGGCGAAAAACTGGGGTGCGCTCGAGAGTTCTAGAATTTGCCGCATACTTCCGAAAACGACGTCTCTGCGGCACCAAAAATTGTCTTCGGAACCCTAAGATAATGAACATATGTTGCCGTTCATCGCAAATTACCGTTCGTTTATAGAACCCATGCCCGGCGCTCGGCCTCCTTGATCAAAAGGGAATGGAAGAAAACGGATCATCGCATTCCTGCGTCCCCTGTGCGTCTTGCGGCTAACAGCTCCGGCTGCCGCGAGCCTAAGCTAGCCTTAAGGGGCGTTTGTTAAGCTTCGAGTCATAAATTGGACAGAGCTTGGCAAGTGCCCTGGAATATGAAGGAAACGGCAGCGATGGAATTCTTCGATGGTGACGACATGGAATCGAGTAGCGAAGGCGGCTGCGACGAAACTGCCCCGTTTGTCAAAGTCGATCCCTTTGGCACCGATACCCTGAGCTGCTACGTGCGCTTTGCAACATCCCGCGCCGGCATCACTCCACATCAAACTCCACGCGATCGAGTTCGGGCACGTTGAGGTCGATGAGCTTGCGGGCGACGTGGCGGTCGTGCGTTCCGAGCGCCTCGCTCGTTGTCACATGGGCGACAGTTTGGCGCTCGACGATGCCCTCCTCGTCGCCTTCGGTGGCCGAGGTCTCGACGGCGACGGTGTAATCCTTAAAGCCCGGCAGCACCGCGGCAAGCTCGCGCGTGGTTTCGGTGACACCGTAGCCGTCCTGCACGCCGGCCTGCGCCGATCCAATGGAGCCTGCGGTCATAACGATGCAGGGGATGGCAAAGATGGCCGTTCCCACGATGATGCGGCGGCGCACTTTGCGTGACAGCTCGTCGACCTCGGCGTCTTCCTCAGCGGTCACAATACCGTCGCCGTTCAGGTCGCGCTTGAGCGGCACGCGCAAAAGAAGCAGCACGGCTTCGGCAGCCAGTGCGATAAAGACCACGTTGATGCCAAACTCATAAAGCGCCGAGAGAAACAGTGACCCGCTTGCGATGGCGATGCCGTAGCCCGCCGCGCACAGGGGCGGCATGAGCGCGGTCGCCACGGCCACGCCGGCGATGAGCGTGGCGGGTTCCTGGTCGCGCGAGTTGCCCAGCCCGCCCGCAAAGCCGCCCGCGAGCGCGACGGCAAGGTCCCATATGGTGGGTGTCGAGTTGTCGATGATGGCGGCCGTGGTGGTGCCAAGGGGCGAGAGCTTAAAATACAGCGTGGACGTGACCAGGCAAAAGACCATCTGCAGTGCGAGGCTGGCAATGGCCTCGACGGTGATCTCGCGGTCGAGCGTGGCAATGCCGTATGCCATGGCAAGAACCGAGCCCATGAGCGGGCAGATGAGCATGGCGCCCACGATGGCGATGTCCGAGTCGATATCGAGGACGATGCTCGCGATGAGCATGGCGATGATGAGGATGCATAGGTGGGAGCCGGTCAGGCGTGCCCCGTTTACAAAGCGCTTGCGGATTACGTGGTAGGGCGCGCGACCCTCGCGAATGTTGAATGCGCGCTTTAGGAAGCGGGTGGCGTTCTCCATGGCCTCGCTATGAGCAGGGCGGATGCCGTGGCGCCGGTGATGGCGTTCGCGTAGTCGCTTGATCTGTTGTTTGTCGAGTTCCATGTCCACCTCGTTCCAGCGCGGTCCGCGCAACGCGCCCGTTGTCTTAACTCTACACCGTGGCGGGCGGGGTGTCTGTTGGATGCGGAATCCGATAGGGCGGATGACGCGGGAGCAAATGCAAATCACAGGCTCAATTCCATCCCGCGAAAATATGATGCACCAGCTCCTTCAAATGTGACGAAATTGTGAAGCACGAGAGCGCGAATTTCAAAAATCCGCTGGTGACCAATGTTGCGCAACAGAATTCAAAATTCAGCTCCTACATTTAGAGGCGTATGGATACATCCGTGTCAAAGGGAGAAAGCCATGGCAAACTACAGTCCACAACACTTTGAGCCTCGGGCTAAGGCCGTCAACGTCAAGGGCGTTGCTAGCCGCGCCGTCGCAACCGTTTTGACGGCGGGCCTCATCGCTCAGCCGCTCATGTCGCCGCTGGCGGCAATCGCCGCACCGTCAACCGATAACGGCGATTCTGTTCAGGGGGGTAGTTCTGTAGAGAACACCGTTGCCGCCGGTAACCAAGCGGTCGCAAAGACGGCTGCCCAGCTGGCGGAGGAGTCGGCAAAGCAGCTCAAGGACGCTCAGGCGGCCTACGATGCCGCCCAGAAGAAGGTTGATGCCGCGGCTCAATCTCAGCAGCAGGCCCAGCAGCACAGAGACCATGCTACAAAGGCCCTGAGCGACAACACGGCCGAGCAGAACGCGGCAGAAGTCGCCGCGCTTCAGGAGAAGATCGACGAGCTTAAGGCGGCCGTCGACAAGGCCGAGCAACAGCAAAAGAAGCTGGGCGACCTGAACGACCAGCTCGATCAGGCCAATAAGAGGGTCGATGACAAGACCCAGGCGCTCAAGGATGCCAACACAAAGCGCGACGAAGCTAAGAAAGCCCTCGATGACGCCAAGGCCAAGCTCGAGGCCATGGGCATGGATAAATACGAGGCCGCCAAGAAGGCCGTCGAGGACGCGCAGGCAAAGCTCGATGACGCCAATAAGGCCGTTGCTACTGCACAGGCCAATCTGGACCAGGCCAAGGCTGCCGAGGCCAGCGCCCAGCAGGAAAAGCAGAATACCGAGGCAGCTTTGACGACTGCCCAGGCCAAGAAGCAGGAGACTGCCGCTGCGCTCGCAGCCGCAACCACCGCGCGCGATAACGCCCAGCAGAAGTTCAACCAGGCGCAGGCTGCGCTCGATGCCGCGACCTCGGGCACGGGCGTCGATTTGAACGCGCTCGAGGCTGCCAAGGCCACTGCCGCCAGCGAGCTCGCGACCGCGCAGGCCGCGCTCGATGACGCGACGGCTGCCGACGCCACCGCACAGACAAATCTGCAGGCCGCCCAGGCTGCCGTCGCCGCCGCGCAGGAGAAGGCCAACGCCGCCAACGCTGCTGTGGCATCTGCCCAGTCTGCATACGATGCGGCAAACAAGGAGTACAAGGACGCGGCCAGTAAGCGTGACGCCGCGAAGACGGCATACGAGCAGGCCCAGCAGACCGAGGCCGACAAGAAGGCGGAGTACGACCGACTCGTCGAGGTTCGTCAGCAGAAGAGCAACGAGTTCGATCAGGCTCGTGCTGAAGTAACCGACGCGCATAATGCATACGACGCCGCAAACGCCGAGGTCGAGAAGCTTAACCAGCAGATTGCCGACCTCAAGTCGAACATGACCGTAGACCAGAATGTCATCAGCCAGGGTATGTTCGGCTTTATGAACTACATCATCGGCGGCAGCCAGTTCACAGCCACACAGAAAAAGAACGCCCAGGATGCCGTATCGATGCTGACCGGTGCTGAGGACAAGGCCGACTGGTATGACCAGTACGTCGATCAGGATATGTCTCGCGACACCAATCCGCTCTCCTTGGAGCAGATGCGCAACGCCCTGACATATCTCGACACCCAGAACAACCTCCGCAAGGCGAACGGTCAGTCGGCGCTCAGCGTCAGCCTCCGTATGACTGCGGCAGCCGCCCTTAATACATCATATTCATCGAACATCTGGGGACACTCGAACTGCTACTTCGACAACGGTGAAAACCTTGCTGGCGGAGGCGGCGCATATACCGGCGGCGAGACCGAGGATACCCTCGGCTGGCCCTATACCGGCCTCTATACTCAGGAAAAGAAGATTTTCGACAAGTATGTAGAGCAGTATGGTGACAAACTCGGCAAATATCGATATGAGTCCTATTACATCTATCAGAACTACAACAGCATCTACCACGAGTGCGGGCACTATCTCAACATTATCGATGCCTCTACGAGAGCCATCGGCATCGCGACCGGTAGCGGCAAGAATACCGATTCCGAGGTAACCATCTTCGATTACAGCGATGATGACACGCAGGCTGATTTCACTGTCTCCGAGTTCAAGAAGCTCCTCAACGACTACATCGATTCCGCCTACAATGCGGGCGGCACGCAGGCGCAGAAGGCGCAGCTCAAGGAGCTCCAGGGCAAGCTTGCCGAGGCGCAGAAGAACTTTGGAACTACAAGGGAAGCTTACTTCGCAGCTGTAAACGGGCAGGATGCCGCCCAGGACGCTTTCACCGCAGCCGATGTGAACATGAACACCGCCAAGGGCGAGTACGAGAAGGCTAAGTCCGGCACCGCCGCCGCGAAGCCGGCATACGACGCCGCCGAAGCCAAACTCAAGGGTATCGACGTCAAGACGCCCAAGACCAAGCTCGACGCCGCCAAGAGCGAGGCCGCTACTGCCCAGGCAGCTCTCGATAAGGCAAACGCCACGCTTGCTGACAGCAAGACGAAGGCAGCCGAGGCCGCCGCTCACAAGGCGAAGGCTCGCAGCGCCCGCGATGCCGCCAAGGCAAAGTCCGAACAGGCCAACGAGGCGTATGACAACGCTACCGCTTCGGTCAAGGACCTTGCCGCCAAGCGCGATGCCGCCCAGGCGGACCTTGCGAATAAGCAGGGCTCGCTTGACGAGGCAAAGAAGGCCGACGATGCCGCCCAGGCTGGTGTAGACAAGGCCCAGGCCGCAGATGTCCAGGCCGCGACTGCTCTTTCGGACGCCAAGCAGGCAGTTGCCGCCAAGACGCAGGCCCTGTCCGACGCGCAGGCCAAGGCCAAGGCCGCCGAGGGCGAGCTTGCCACCGCACACAAGGCCTTCGAGCGCTTCGCCGGCGCTCAGAAGGCGGTCGACGACGCCAAGGCCGCCTATGACGCTGCCGTCGCCGGTGTCGCCGATGCCCAGAAGCAGCTCGAGGCCGCCAACGAAGCCGTCGTCGATGCGAACCTCGAGATCGTCAAGGCCAAGGCCGAGCTTGCCAGCGATGAGGCACTCAAGGCCGATCTTGAGGCTGTCGACCACAAGGCCTCTCTTGCCGCGGGCACGACGGGTAACGAGAAGCTGGTCAAGCTGAACGCTGCCTACGCTCGCTATAAGACCGCCGTCGATGCCGCTGCTGGTCTCAAGGCTGCTCTGAGCGATGCCGATGCCAAGCTGTCCGATGCCAACGACGCCTATGCCGCCGCGCTTGCCGAGCTTGGCGATGCCAAGGATGCCCTGGCTGCCGCGCAGGCCGAGTACGACAAGTATCATCCCAAGGCCGAGCCGCAGGCCAAGCCTCAGGTTGCGCAGGCTGCTGCAAAGGCCCCCGTTGCCAAGAAACAGGCTGCGCCTGCCGCGCTCGCCCAGACTGGCGACAATTCCGCTCTTGCGGGCGAGGTGTTCGTCATCGGCGGTATCACTCTCGTGGCCGCTGGTGTGACGCTGAGCGATCGTCGTCGCAAGCAGATGTAGCGTTTCGAGCGTAGTTTCTGCAACGAACTTCGGTTCATAGCAGGAGCGCTTCGATGGCTTAACCGATAAGGCCGGCGCGCTGTCATACGCAGCGCGCTGGCCTATCTTTGTTTCGATATCAAAAAGCCCGGTCGGCAGCCGCGAAAGCTACCGACCGGGCAAGCCGTAGGCAATATGGTTGCTGTCGAGCAGCTGCTCAGCTTATCCCAGCAGACTCAGACCGACGGAGACAAACGCCAGGATAACGCCGACGATGGACTCGCCGCCGAGCAGGCCGCTGGCGACAACCAGGCCCTGCTCTTGGAAGGCGGCGTCCTTGGCAGCCCTCTCCTCGTCAGAAAGACCAGCGGTGGCGTCGCGGTGGGCGGACCACTTGTCGTAGGCGAGCTTGACGCAGGAGCCCAGGAATGCCGTGAGTGACATGTAGAACGGCAGGTACACGCCCAGGCCGATCATCATGGCCGGAATGCCGAGCCAGTACATGACGATGCCGGCGATAAAGCCGCCTGCGAACCACGGCACGCTCGGGATGCCCGAGACCATGGTGGCGACCACACTTGCCTGCGCGGCAACGAAGCTCTTGTCGGGACCGAAGGCGTCCGGACCATAGGCGGTGACGAGCGCGACCATGACAGCGGCGGCGACCAGGGCGCCCACGATGCCGCCGATGGCCTGGCCGACCCACTGTGCGCGCGGGTTGGTGCCCAGCACGGCGCCGGCCTTAAAGTCGTTCATGACGTCGCCCGCAAGGCCGCACGCCACGGCCACGATGCCGGCGATAAAGAACAGCTTGACCTGAGCGAGCTGCGCGAAGGCGGCAACGATGAGCATGACGATGAGGCCGAAGATCTCCATGGGGTCGATGCCCGTCTGGCCGCAGCTCTGCGCGCTCATGATGGTGGTGACAAAGGTGAACAGCGTGACGATGACGGCCGGAACGGGGCCAAGGTCGAGCACGATGGCGATGATCACGGCGATGACGGCAGCGCCCAGGCCGATGATACCGGCGTCGAGCTTAAGGGAGCCCGAGATGAGCGACTGCTCGTCGGTGTCGGTGGAGCTGTCGGCAGCAAGACCACGGACGATGCCGGCGACCTGCGGCAGGATGTCCTTGAGGACGACGGCGACGCCAAAGCCCATCATGAGGCCCATGCCCAGGGACTTGACGATGCCTTGCGCAGTCATAACGTCGAACAGACCGGCAGCGGTGCCGCCCACGATGATGCCAAAGTTGCCCAACAGGGCGCCGGCAAACCAGAAAGCGACCGGGGCGAAGCCCACGAGGAAGCCGATGGACAGCAGCATGGGCGAGTTGTAGATGGCAAAGGTCACGCCGGGGATGTTGAGCGTGCACAGCATGCTGGGCACCACGCCCAGGGCGTCGCGCAGCACGCTGTAGATGCCTGCGATGGCCATGGAGCCAAAGAGCTGCTTACCGGTCTTGCCGCCGGCCTCGGTGGCGCGTAGGGTCTGAGCTGCGGCGTTGCCGGTGGGGAACTCCAGCGCGGCGTCCACGATAAAGTGACGGTGGATGAGCGCGGTGGCCAGCAGGCCCAGGATGGTGCCGGCGAGCGCCACGATAAACATGTCGAGCCAGCTGATCTGGTCGGCATAGCCCAGCATCCAGGCGCCCGGGATGGTAAACGCCAGGCCGCCGGCGACCATGGCGCCCGCGGACATGATGGTGTGGGTGACGTTGGCCTCGTTGAGGCTGGCATTGCCCATGAGCTTCAGGAAGAACAGCGAGATGACGGCAGCGAAAATGATTGGCCAGGGGAGGGCGCCCATCTTGAGGGCGGTGTAGGCCGAGCTTGCCGTGATGATCACGCAGCCAAGGACGCCGATGACGACACCGCGCAGCGTGAGTTGCCCGCGCATCGAGGCGCGGTTCGAGGGATTGCTCATATTGAACTCCTTTGCGTATATCCGCTTCCCCCGGGAGCGCCGCTACGGATGCGGCGCGGGAAGTCGGGTTACCAAAGGCCGTCGCGTGAGCTCGCAAACGACCGTGCATCAGTATAGCCGCAACCTAGTCATTTTGGGATGACTGGTTTAGGTAGGCGATATACTGCTGGGCAGACGAAAGGAGCGCCGACGATGCTTAATGGGTGCGCATATATATTGACGGTCGACGTGGGTAACACGTTCATTCGCTTTGGCCTGTTTGCAGAGGATTCGGCCGCGGCGCAGGAATGCCCGCTTGCGACGTGCGAGATCACGACGCCATCGAGCATCACGGCCGATGAGGCTCGCATGAGGCTCGCGCAGGTCATGGGCGCGCTGTCAGCCGATGCGGGCGTGCCGGGTGTGCTCGTTCCCGCGGGCGCAGTGCTGAGTTGCGTGGTGCCGGCGCTCGAGCGCCCGTGGAAAGTGGCGCTTTCCCGCACCTGCACGGGGCGCGTGCTCACCGTGGGGCCGGGACTTAAGACTGGCATGCCCGTCCACTACGACGACCCGGCCGAGATCGGCCCCGACCGCATCGCCGATGCCGTGGCGGCCCGTGCCGTCTACGGCTCTCCGTGCATCGTGATCGACCTGGGCACCACGACCAATATCGAGGTCATCGACGCGCACGGTACCTTTGTCGGCGGTGTCATCGCGCCGGGTCTGGCACTTGGCGCCCGCTCGCTTTCGGCCGCTGCGGCGCGCCTGCCGCAGGTCGAGCCCTCGGCTCCCACGCATGTGATTGGCCGCAACACGCGCGAGGCGATGCGCTCGGGCGTGGTCTTGGGCGAGGTTGCCCGCATCGACGGCATGCTCGACATGGTGCTTGCCGAGATGCGCGCGACCAAGGCCGCGGGGGAGGGCGATGTGCCCATCGTCATTACCGGCGACGATGCCGAGGCGCTTGCGGCCCTTGTCGGCCATAGCCTGACGGTCGACGACGCGCTGACGCTGCGGGGTCTCGCCGAGCTCTACCGCATCAACCAAAAGCCCCGCCGCGTGTAAAGGTGAGGGCGCCGGTGGGACAAACGCCCCCACCTTTCACCTGCTACAATGGGTCAAACTATTGCGATTACGGAGGTGTCTGCCATGTCGGACGATCTTCATCAAACTTCGTCAGGCAAGCGCCTGGACGTCATTAGCTGGGACGAGTTCTTTATGAGCGTGGCCATCGCCGCGCAGCGCCGTAGCAAGGACCCCAACACGCAGGTGGGTGCGTGCATCGCCAACACCAACCACCGCATCCTTTCGGTGGGCTACAACGGTACACCCTCGGCGCTCAACGACGACTTTTTTCCGTGGGGTACGAGCGACGACCCGCTGCAGGACAAGCACAACTACGTGGTCCATGCCGAGGCCAACGCCGTGCTCAACTACCGTGGCTCGCTCAAGGACCTCGAGGGTTCCACGGTCTACGTCACGCTGTTCCCGTGCCACGACTGCGCCAAGATTTTGGCTCAGGTGGGCGTGGGCGAGGTCGTCTACCTGGACAACAAGTACGCCGACACCGATGACGGACGCATCAGCCGCCGCATCCTCGACTCCTGTGGCATCAGCTACCGCCAGGTTATCGTCGATGTGCACATCGGCACCGAGGGGCAGGCTCAGCAGTAGCGCGTGGCAACGCCAGCTGGCGGCAAAAGCAGCTAAAAGAGCCCCGTCCCAAATTGACTACTCGTGAAAGTCGCGTCTGCGCGCATGGACGGCTCGTGAGCGGGTACATGGCTGTAGTAACATAGCTTCTGTCCGCGGGCGCGCCCGCGTTATTGTGAGAAAGGAGCCCCTGTGGCTGTTAACGAAGAGCTGCTTAAGAAGGTTCTTGAAGAGATTCGCCCCAACCTGCAGGCCGACGGCGGCGATATGGAGTATGTGGGCGTCGACGACGAGGGTGTCGTCAAACTGGAGCTGCAGGGTGCTTGCGCCGGCTGCCCCATGAGCTCGCTGACCCTGTCCATGGGTATTGAGCGCATCCTGAAGGAGCATGTGCCCGGTGTTACCCGTGTCGAGCAGGTCAATGCCTCCGGCGAGGCCGAGGACCTGTACGACGAGTACGCGCCGTTCTAAGATGCGAAAGCTGCGGACGGCATACTCCGCATAGACGTTACGCCCAAATATGCGGCTGCGAGCGCAAGGCCCGCGGCCGCATTTGTATGTAGGGAGTAGGAGGGTCGACATGCTCAACGACTTCTACCATATGCTTGATCCCGTCGCCATCTCGGCGGGGCCCATCACCATCTACTGGTACGGCCTGGCCTACGTGGTCGGCGCCCTGCTCACGGCGGTCGTCATGTACCGCACGCAGCGTCGCTGGGGTTTTAACATCACGATTGATGACCTGACGAGTGTCGTGGTCGGCGTGGTCTTTGGCCTCATTATCGGTGCGCGCCTGTTCTACGTCATCTTTTACGGCGACGGCTACTACTGGGCGCATCCGCTCGAGATCTTTGCCACCAATGAAGGCGGCATGAGCTTCCATGGCGGCCTGGTGGGCGGCATCATCGGCGGCGTGCTCGTGTGCCGCATGTATAAGCTCGACGCATGGACTTTGGCGGACCTTGCCGTCATAGGCGCGCCGCTGGCGCTGTGCCTGGGACGTTGCGCCAACTTCGTGAACGGAGAGCTGTGGGGCAAGCCGACCGATCTGCCATGGGGCGTGGTCTTTGGCGGGACTGCGGGCGAGATGCCGCGTCACCCCTCCCAGCTCTACGAGGCATTTCTTGAGGGCATCGTGCTCTTTTGCATTCTGCAGGTGCTCAGCCGCAAAAAGCCGCTACTGCCCCAAGGCACGTTTATGGGCGTCTTTGTGATGGGTTACGGCATCGTTCGCTTTTTGATTGAGTTTGTGCGTGTGCCCGATGCGCAGCTGGGCTATCTGCTGGGCGGCGTCATCACCATGGGTCAGCTGCTGAGCCTGCCGCTCGTAATCGCGGGCCTGGCGCTCATCATCTTTGCTCGTCGCCGCAACCAACCCCAGCGCATCTACCTCGACGCCTAACTACCACAAAGGGGACAGGCACCTTTGTAGTGATTCGCTGGGCAACGATGACAGAACCGTAACGTTTCCCCAGATAAAACCTGCCAAAATAAACCTGTCCCTTTTTGGCAGGTTTCTAGAAAGGCTCTTTGGACTGTGAAGGATTCCAATCTCTCCACAACGGCTGCGCGCGACGCTGCCCGCATCGTCTGGTTTAAGCGCTACCCCGCCAAGCAGACGCTCATCGCATTTTTGCTCGCGCTGTTGGCGACCACGGCGTTTTCCATCGATCCCTCCCCGGTGTCGAGCAACGCAGTCTTGGCGATTGACCCCAAAGCCTCGGGCATGCTGTACGTGTGCTACGAGGTGCTCCTCTCGTTTGCCGGCCATACCGACGCGGTCATGCTGCTTGCACTTGCTTGCCTGCTCACCTTGCCGTTTCGCTACGTGTTCTTTGGCCGTGGCGACACCTGGCGTCCATCGATCGTTCTGCCGTCGCTGTTCTTTGCCGTCTGCATGGTGTTCGGCCGCAGCTACGATCTCACCGACTCGGCCGAGATTGTCCTTGGCGACAAAGCCCGCATCATCTGCGCCTGGATTGGCGGCGCGGGCTGGATGCTCTTGGCGGTCGTTGCCTTCTACCTTGCCTTTGAGTGTCTAGATTGGCTGAGCTCCCGACGCATCCCGTTTTCCGAAGCGCACTTTGGCCGCGTATGGCGTGTGACTCACGCCGTGCTCTCGGTCCATCCCTTTGCCGGGCCCTTCCTGGTGCTTATGATCGCCTGGACGCCCACGCTCATCGCTTCGCTGCCCGGCCTTTTTATGGGAGATACGGGCGCGCAGATTCGCCAGTGGTTCAACTATCCCAATGGCACGAGCGACTACCTGCGCCTACTCAACCCCAACGTGCTGCTCAACGGGCATCATCCCGTAGTGCACACGGCCATTATCGGCTCGTGCGTCCAGCTGGGGCTTTCACTGTTCAACAGCGCCAACGCGGGTCTTGCCATCTACACCTGTGCTCAGTTCGCCATCACGGCCGCCTGCATGGCCTATTCCATTTCGTCGCTGCGCAAACTGGGCGTGAGCCTGCCGGTTCGCGGTGCGATCCTGCTGTTCTTTGCGTTTATGCCGATGTTCTCTAACTACGCGGCGTTGCTCACTAAAGACGTGCTCTTTGCCGACGCGTTTTTGGTGCTGTTGGTGCAGACCGTCAAGCTCGTGGCATGTGGCTTGCCCCGTCGTGATGCCAATGTCGAGCGAGCGGGCGAGAAAGCCCCCGTGCTCTTTGCGCGCCACGACTGGCTGCTGCTCGCTCTGGGCGCCATGGGTTCCACGTTTCTGCGCAACGGCGGCCTGGTGTTTCCCCTGGCGGCATGCGTAATCGCGGCGGCGTTTTGCGTATGGGACGTGCATGTGGCTCGTCGTGCAGCCAAGCAGACTGGCGCTGCGCCTTCGGGCGCCATCCCGCGTTTCCGCTGGGTTGGCGTTCTCGCGGTGCTCGCGCTCTGCCTTGCCTCTAATATGTACTTCACCAAGGTCTTTATGCCGGCGCACGACATTACGCCCGGCTCCAAGCGCGAAATCCTTTCGATTCCGTTCCAGCAGACGGCTCGTTTCGTCCAAAAGCACGACGGCCTCAACTCGGGCGTCAACCCTACGGTTAAGGAGGACGGCACCATCGTGGAGGCACCCTGCGACGGTTTGGTGACCGACGAAGAGCGCGCCGTGATCGACCGCGTGCTCAAGTACGAGAATCTGGGCCGCCGCTACAACCCCGACAAGTCCGATGCCGTCAAGAACTGCTTTAACGAGTACGCCTCGCAGGAGGACATCGATGCCTATTTTGAGGTATGGGTCCAGATGTTTAAGAAGGATCCCGAGTGCTATATTTCGGCGCTTATCAATAACTACTATGGTTATTTTTATCCGAGCGCGCGCGATGCCTGGGTCTACAGCACGGCGCGTAGTGCCGAGATCATGGCGCGTCCCGACAACCTCAAGTACTTCGACTTCCATCCGGTCGATAGCAACGTAGTGCGCTGGTGCGACCACCTGATCAATCTGTACCGTGTGGCGGTGCAGCGCATCCCGTTTATTTCGCTCACCATGAGCTCGGCCACCTATGTGTGGATCATGATCGCCGTGGTGGTCTATCTGCTACGTCGTCATTCGTGGCGTGCGCTGGCGATCTGGGTGCCGCTGCTGGGCGTGCTCGCCGTGTGCCTGATCGGTCCCTGCAACGGCTCGACCTACATGCGCTATCTGTATCCGGTCATCGCCTGCATGCCCTTTGCCATCGGCGCCACCATCACCCGCAGCGATCTCCTCTGGTCCTAACCTGGTGCATTGGGGTCAGGTTTCTTTGCTGCACCAAAGGGGCCATCATCACGACGCCTTCATTTTGGGGTTTATCTTGCAGGCCAGTAGGTATATCATAACGACGTTTGTTTATATTGCCCGAGCATCTGCGCTGGGCTTTAGGTCGAAACCGATAGGAGACACGTATGTCCGGACACTCTAAGTGGGCCACAACCAAGCATCGTAAGGGCGCGCAGGACGCCAAGCGTTCCGCCCTCTTCTCCAAGCTCAGCCGCAACATCACCGTTGCTGCCCGTCTCGGCGGTGACCCGCTGCCCGAGAACAACGCCAGCCTCGCCGCTGCCGTTGCCAAGGCCAAGGCTCAGTCCATGCCTAAGGACAAGATCAAGTCCGCTATCGACAAGGCTTTTGGTTCGGGTGCCGATGCCGCCGTCTACGAGAACATCGTGTACGAGGGCTACGGTCCCGCCGGTGTCGCCGTCTACGTCGACTGCCTGACCGACAACCGCAACCGTACCGCCGCTGATGTCCGTTCCGCCTTCTCCCACGCTGGTGGTAACCTGGGCACCTCGGGCTCCGTCGCCTTCCAGTTTGAGCGCAAGGGCCAGATCGTCGTCGCCAAGGAGATCCTGGACGAGAACGCCAAGAAGGAGACCATGATCGCCAACGGTCCTGCCGGTGACGAGGATGAGTTCATGATGGCCATCGCCGAGGCCGGTGGCGAGGACTACGAGGACGCCGGCGAGGAGTGGATCGTCTGGACCGCTGCTAACGACGTCATGGCTGTTTCCAAGGCGCTCGAGGAGCAGGGCGTCCAGGTCAAGGGCTCCGAGACCACCATGGTCCCGACCACCCCGACCGAGGTCTCCGGTACCGACGCCAAGAAGGTCCAGCGCCTCATCGACCGTCTCGAGGAGCTCGACGACGTCCAGGACGTCTACAGCACCATGGACATGACCGACGAGGTCATCGCTGCCCTCGAGGAGGAGTAGCGCCTGCACGGGTTAAGCCGTGCATATCTGGGCATAATGAAGCGAGCATGCAAGCCTCGTGGAATAGATGAGCCGGATCCGCGTGCGTAGAGCACCGGACCCGGCTCTTTTATAATGATGCGAACCGTTTTGCATTTCGAGAGCCGAGATTTGAAGGGAGCGCCGCGTGCGCGTACTCAAACGAGCCCTAGCGATCGTGTATCTTGCCGCCACCATCGTGGCGCTGGGTACGCTTGTCTGCCAGTTTTGGGGGCCGTATACGTATCGCTTTATGCTGCTGATGCGCGACCCCATGCCGCGCATTGTCGTGACGGCATGCGGCGGAGTTGTGGCGATTGGCGTGCTGGTAAGCTTCTTCCGCCTGATGTTTGCTCGTCGCGAGCCGTCCTGCGTGCATCCGGCGGGGGAGCGCAATATCGAGGTCACGCTCGCGGCGCTTTCTTCGTGCGCCAGGGCTGCTGCAGAGCGCGACGATCGCGTGATGATCGAGCATGTCGAGGCCCGCGTCCAAGGTTCCGACGATTCGCATGTCCGTTTTAAGGTCGAGGCTATCGCGCTTGACGATAAGGACGTGGCATCTCTGGCTACCGCGATGCAGCAGCGCATCGAGGAAGCTTGCGACACCATGCTCGGCACGCCGGGTACGACCACGCGCGTCCGTTTTTTGCCGTCCAAGACTACCGTCCAGACCGTGGAGGTTTCCGGTGAGTGATACCAATCAAGATAAGACCGCTCGTACGCCGCGCCTGACGATTGACCAGAGCGCCACGCCGGCGAACGAACCTGTTGATTCCAAAGCAGAGGCAACTGAGTTACAAGACGCAGCGGCCGCGGATTTTGACGAGGCTATGGGTCTCATCAAGGGTACGGGCGCTGCCATCTGGAGCTATGCTGTGCGTCATCCCAACACCACGCTCGGTGCCGTCGCTGGCTTTATCCTTGCCGTGTTGGTGCTCACGCTCGGCCTGTGGGACACGCTCGTCATTGCATTCTTCGTGCTGATCGGCGCCGTGATCGGCCAAATTCGCGACGGCGAAAACGGGATCGTCAACTTCTTCGGCCGTCTGTTTAGCGGCCGCTAATATGTATTCGACTGTCGCATCCGCGGCAGGCATAAGGAGGAACCATGGCTTTTAATACGAAGGTCGATGTGGCCGATACCGAGCTCGAGGAGAACGAGGCGGCCGTCGCCGAAGCCGAGGATGTGACGCTCGAGGATGAGGCGCTCGTCGAGGCCGAGTCCGCCGATGACGCGGACGAGGATGATGAGGAAACAGACGAGTCCGAGGACTCGCTGACCTATTCCAACGGTGTGATCGAGAAGATCGTCGCCATGGCCACCCGCGAGGTGCCGCACGTCCTGGGCATGAAGGGTAACCTCATGCATTTTGTGCAGGAGCAGTTTGGTGCCGAGAATCTGACCAAGGGCGTGACGGTTGAGGTCACCGATGACAATCGTGTGGTCGTCAACATCTCCGTCATTATCGAGTACGGCGCCTATGCGCCCGCGATCTTCGACGATGTCAAGGCACGTGTCACCGAGCGCCTTGCCGCGATGACCGGCCTTGAGGTGGCGGGCGTCAACCTGCGCATCGAGGACGTCATCACCCCCGAGGAGTATGAGCACCGCACCAGCCAGCACGAGTAACCTTCCAAAAAGGGACAGGTTTGTTTTGGCAGGTTTTATCTGCGAAAACGCTAAACGGCCGACCGCGCAAGCAAAAGCGTGGCCGGCCGTTATTTGTATGCCCCCCGATGTAGGCATACCGCTCGTCTAACTAGGGGTTGCAATCGTCGCGTTCCGCGTTACCCTAATGGGCGCATTGTTTCCAAATTGTTAACGAGGGGTTGCCGTAATGGCCGACGAGCACGAAACAGAAAGCAAGGCATGGGCAATTGAGGCCGCTGCGGCAGAGGCGGCGTCGCGTGCTGCCGAGGAGGTGCATCGTCCTCCCGTAGTGCCGATGGAGCGCGTGGTCGATCGCACCGATATCGAGCGCGGCGAGCGTGCCGGCCAAAAGCGCAGCCAGGAGCCGGGCTTCCCGCGCTTTTTTGCCGAGCTCAATCTGGGTCTGATTCTTACGGCCTTTGCCATCGTTGCGTTTAAAACCCCTAATCACTTTGCTTTTGGCGGCACCTCGGGCATGTCGGTCATTCTGTCCACGCTGTTCCCGACTCTGCCCGTCGGCGTTTTTATGTGGATTATCAACGCGGTTCTCGTCGTTTTGGGCTTTATTTTTTTGGAACGCAAGGCAATTCTATGGAGCGTCTTCGCCTCGTTTGCGCTGTCCGCCTATGTTTCGCTTTTTGAGCTTTTTATTCCGACCGATGTCTCGATGACGGGCGATATGTGGCTCGACCTGTGCTTTGCCGTGATTCTGCCGGCGCTCGGCAGCGCCATCGTCTTTGATATTGGCGCCTCGACGGGTGGCACGGACATCCTCGCCATGATCCTCAAGCGCCGCACTACGCTCGAGATTGGTCGCGCACTGCTGTTGGTCGATATCGGCATCGTGACCATCGCGGCCTTTTTGTATGGCCCGCGTGTCGGTTTGTATTGCGTGCTCGGCCTGTTTGCCAAGACGCTTGTGGTCGACAAAGCCATTGAGAGCATTCATCTGCGCAAAGTCTGCACGGTCATTTGTTCCGAGCCCCTTAAGGTCGAGGAGTTTATCGTCAAGCATCTCAACCGCACGGCGACTATCAGCCGCGGCTACGGTGCTTTCTCGGGCAAGTGCGTGACGGTGATCATGAGCGTGCTGAGCCGTCGCGAGGCCGTGCAACTACGCCGCTATGCGCGCGAAGTCGATCCGGGCGCCTTTATCACGATCGTCGACAGCTCCGAGATCGTCGGCAAGGGCTTCCGCGGCACGAACTAGCGCGGACGTATTTAACGAACCGCCTGCTGGCGCCGTGTATCTTGCAAATCGGTCATCTTTGAGTATTTGATCCCACATTGGGCGATAATGATGCTAAAGACATCGTTTGCGATCCAAGTGATTCGTTCAAGATACGAAGGGATGATTCTATGTTCTGCTCGCAGTGTGGCGCCCCCATGGGCGATAACGACAAGTTCTGCGGCGCGTGTGGTGCTCCTAATGCCGGTGCCGCTGGCCCCGCTCCCCAGGGACAGCCCCAGCCCCAGCAGTTTGTTCCGCAACCGCCCGTGGCGAATGCGCCAAAGGGCTGTGTGGCTCAGGCGTTCCAAGATATGACTAAGACTCCGGGCGTGCTTCAGCGTGTATGCCAAATCGCGTTTTTGCCGGCGCTGATTTGCGTTGTGTCGGTGCTCGTGTTGTTTATTCCCGTTATTGGCGGCATTGCGGCTGCCATCGGCTTTTTGGCAGCTTGCATTGCGAGCGTGTGCGGTTCCGGCTTTGGTATCGAGTGGGGTCGCGATCTGTCGCTCAAGGCCGATGACGGTATGGACCGTCCACTCATGCGTTCCACGTCGTTTGGTCTCGGAGTCTTTTCGAGCGTTATTTCGGTCGTGCTCGAGGTTATCGCTGCCATTCCCGTTATCGGTGTAGTGCTTTCGCTGGTGGAGGGCGTGGTAATTGGCGCCGCGGGCTCGTATTCTTATTACGGCTCTTATGCGCTCGAGGCTGCGCTGTTCGGTTCGCTTGGCCTGCTTGTCCTGGCGCTAATTGCCTCGGCGATTCTGGGTGTCTTCTTTAAGATGTTCGCCGACATCGCCGTGATGCACTTTGCGGTGACCGGGCGTGTCGAGAGCGCGTTTTCGCTCGATAAGGTCTGGGCGGCGTTTAAGCACAATAAGACCAAGCTGTTCTGTGCTTCGTTCCTTCCCGAGTTTTTGACGGGCCTGGTCGCCAACGTTGTCACATGGATCTTGACGGTCGTCTTTGGCGCCATTGCCTCTGTCGGTATGTATAGCTACTACTATCGTCCTACGGGTATTGAGGCAATTGTTACCGGCGGTGGCGTCACGCTCGCGCTGTTCTTGGTGCTGGTCGCTTTCGTCACCGTATTTCTTACGGTCTTTGGCAAGATGCTCAAGCACCGTGCCGTTGGCTATTGGGCCGCGCGCTATGCAAGCGAGTGGGCCGATGAGGATAAGGACGACGTCCTGACTTTTGTGTTGCCTTTCGAGAAGAAGTCCGCTGCTTCGGGTTACAGCGCTCCGGATGCTTCGCCGGCGCCTGCACCCGCTCCCGCGACCGAGCCTGAACCGGCGCCCGAGCCTGAACCGGCGCCCGAGTCTGAGACGGCATCTGAGTCCGAGCCTGCGCCTGCACCTGAGCCTGAGCCTGAGCCGGCACCTGCACCTGAGCCGGCGTCCGAGCCAAGCTCCGACGAGGAGCCTCAGGACGAGTAGCCACGCCGCCTGCCATTTGGGGACGGGATAGAAATAGCGCTTGACAAATGAGCGGGGGCGGACGTGTCGAAACGTCCGCCCCCGCTTTGACATCGCGATGTGGCTATGACTGCGAGATGCCAGCGAATCGACTACTCGTCGTGCTTCTCCTCGCGGCGTGCAGCAGCGCGGGCTTCGTGGATGCCCTTGATCGCGGCATGGCGAGCCGTTCGGGCATCATGGATGGCGTCGCGAGCCTCGGCGGTCGTCGCTTTGGCAGAGCGCAACTTGGCGGCCAGATCGGGGTTGGTTTCGGCGACCGCGGTAATCGCGGGGCCGTCGAGCTCCTCTTGCGTGGGCTCGGCCAAAAAGTCGATAGCATACTGGGCGGCCACCATGGAGCCCTTTGCCAGCACGGTCTCGTCGATCTTGTAGAAGCAGGAATGTTGGGCGTACGTGGCGCCAATCTTGGGGTTGCGCGTACCTACAAAGGCGAGCACGCCCGGTACGCGACGCAGGTACTCCGAAAAATCCTCGCCCGAAAGCGTGCCGCGATAATGGCCTTGGCCGGTGGGGCCCAGGCACTTGATTACAGCCTGACGGCAGCGCTCGCTCGAGGCGGCGTCGTTTTCGACCTTGTAGTTGGCGATGGTGTAGTCGGTGAGCTCTGCCTCGGCGCCCAAGGCGGCCGCAGTATGCTCCACGATGCGGCGCATAAGCTCCGGCATTTCCTCGTGGGTCGAATCGCCGTAGGTGCGCACTGTGCCGGCGAGGTAGGCCGTGCCGGCGATAACGTTGCGCGCGGTGCCGCCGTGCAGCTCGCCGACGGTGATGACGGCCGGCTCGTAGGGGCTGATTTCGCGCGAAACGATGGTTTGCAGGGCGTTGACGATCTCGGCGGCAACCATGACGGCGTCGTGACCGCGCTGGGGCATGGCGCCATGGCACGAGGTGCCGCGGACATCGATGCGGAACCAGTCGGTATTGGCCATGCGCGGACCGGGCTCGCAGCTTACAGTGCCGGCGTCAACCTCGCTCCAGATATGCGCGGCGTAGGCACCATCGACGCCGTCGAGCACGCCCGTGCCGATCATGAGCTTGGCGCCCTGGCCGTTTTCCTCGCTGGGCTGGAAGACGATGCGGACTTCGCCGTGGATGTCGTCGGTCATATGGCGCAGGATCTGCAGCGTTCCGAGCATCATGGCGATATGGCAGTCGTGGCCGCAGGCGTGCATGCAGCCCTCGTTGACGCTGGCGAACTCCTCGCCGGTCTGCTCGGTGACGGGCAGGGCGTCGATGTCGGCGCGCAGCAGGATGCGGCGGCGTGGCGTGCCGTCCTCGCGGTAGGCATCCGGCGCGGTGCCGCGAAGCGTTGCCACCAGGCCCGTCTTAAGGGGACGCTCGTAGGGGATATTCATGGCGTCGAGCTGGTTGGCGATGTCGGAGGTCGTGCGCTCCTCGGCGAGGCTCAGCTCCGGGTGCTTATGGAAGTGCCGGCGCTGCTTGATGATATATGGTTCAAACTCGGTAGCGATATCTTGGATGGCCGCGGTGACGTCGTCAGCCGCGCGAGCCTCGGTCGCCGCCATAATCTGCTGTGCCTTGGTCTTCGTCATGGTCGATTTGCTCCTTGCTGGGTTGATCGCAAAATCGTACAGGCTCTCTCCAGTATGCCACCTGCCGCTAGGGCTGGTAAAGTTGCCGTTTGCCGCTTGGGGTTTTGTTACAAGGGCGGGGGAGTACACTCGGGGGTGTTGAATTTCCTGCCAGAGATGGGGATGCCCATGCAACATATCGATCGGATTATCCGCTCCAAGAACGTCTTTACCGCGCAAGACGGCATCGATACCACCCGCGAGCTGGCGATTGCCATCGCAGGCGACCGTATCGTCGCAGTCGGTGCGCCCGATGACGTGATCGCCGCCGCTCCTGCCGCTACGTCGGTTATCGACTACGGCGAGCAGTTTGTCTGCCCCGGTTTCCATGACGCTCATCTGCACTTCTTCCATACCTCGGTCGGTTCCTCGCCGTACATGCTCATGGATATGGGCACGTCCGAGGCGGCGCTGGTGCAACATGCGCTCGAGTTTTCCCAGGACCTGCCCGACGACGCTTGGGTTGTGACGCAGGGCTGGCGCGACTACCGTTGGGACCCGCCCGAGCATCCTACCAAGGCGTCGCTCGATGTGGCATTCCCCGATCGTCCCTGTGTTATGTATTCGGGCGACGGGCACACGCTGTGGCTCAACAGCCGCGCACTCGATGCACTCGGCGTCACGCACGACAGCGAGCCACCAGCGGGCGGTAGCTACGACAAGGACGCAAACGGCGAGCTCACGGGTATTGCTCACGAGGCGGCTGCCATGCAGCTGCTACCGCGCTGCCTTGAGTGGCTGGGCGAGGATCGCATCGCAAGCGCTTACGCCGATCAAATGAGGCGGATGGCCGAGCAGGGCATCACCTCGATATGCGATATGTCGCTCATGCCCATGCCGGGCTGCGATTTTATCCGCGACGACGTCTACGACAAACTGCAGGCAGCCGGCAAGTTGGGCATCCGAGCCCATTTGTTTCCCACGCTGCTGGATGACCAATCGCGCTTGGAAGAGCTGCAGGTACGTTACGCGAACAACGCGCTGCTTTCGGCGCCAGGCTTTAAGCAGTTCTTCGACGGCGTGTCGAGCGAACACACGGCCTATCTCACCGAGCCCTATACCAACCCGCGCTTCCCGGGCGATCAAGGTCGCCTGACGGTTCCTGCCGAGCGCATGCGCAAGCTGGTTCTGGCGGCCGCGGAGCGCGGCCATACCGTGCGCATCCACGTCATCGGCGACGGTGCGATTCATGCCGCGCTGGATATCTTCGAGGAAGCGGCCGACCTGTACGGCCTGCCCCAGCACGGCCATAACACGCTCGAGCACCTGGAGAACCTCCTGCCCAAGGACATCGATCGCTTGCGCAAGCTCAACGTGGTTGCTTCGAGCCAGCCCTGTCACATTACACTCGACCCGGGCGGCCCCGAGCGCGATCTGGGCCTGGAACGCAGCCGCATCATGTGGCCGTTTGCGACCTATAAGCAGCGCGGCATCCGCCAAGCCTTCGGCACCGATAGCCCCATCACAGCTGTTACAAGCATGAACGTGCTCTACACGGCTATCACGCGCCAGGATCCCAAAAGCCACTGGCCCGAGGGCGGCTGGTTACCGAGCGAGCGCATCGATGCAGCAACAGCCCTGCGCAACTACACCCTGGGCAGCGCCTATGCAGCGGGCGACGAGCAAAACCTCGGCAGCTTGGAGCCCGGCAAGTATGCCGACCTGGTAGTCCTGGACCAAAACCCGCTCACCGTTGACCCCCAAGACCTCCAGGCCACAAAAGTTCAGGCCACCTACCTGGCAGGTAACTTGATCTACGAGCACTAACCCCATCCGCATCGCCATTTTGCTGCACTGACTTTTCTGAATGCCGGGCCCGAATAAGTTACCCCAGCTCCCGGGGCGGACCGGAGGGCATGAAGTTTGTCGCGAGTTCCGCACGCAAAGGAAAGCACTTAATGTGCTTTCCGTCTTGCGCAGGACTGTAGAGCAGTAAACTTCATGCCCTCCGGTCCGCCCCGGGAGCCACTGCTAAGTTATCCCCCGGCATTCAGAAAATCTAAGTGCCAAAAAATAAGATTTTTTGACTCCGTGTTGTATAACCCGCCATTCGTGGGTACCATTCAACGCGTACGCAAACAAAAAGGGTTAACCCGCGCGGCATGACCGCGCGGCCCACAAAGGAGGAAACAAGCATGTCGTCTTTGAAGCCGCTTGCAGATCGCGTCCTGGTCAAGCCCGACGAGGCCGAGCAGAAGACCGCTTCTGGCCTGTATATCGCCAGCAACGCTCAGGAGAAGCCGCAGCGTGGCACCATCGTTGCCGTTGGCGCCGGCAAGGTCAACGACAAGGGTGAGCGCATCCCCATGGACGTCAAGGTCGGTGACGTTGTCATCTACGGTAAGTTCGGTGGCAACGAGGTCAAGGTCGACGGCGAGAAGTATCTGCTGATGCGCGCCGACGACATCTACGCTATCGTCGAGGCCTAGTCTCGTCGGAATCTCTGATTCGTCTTTGAACGCGCCTGCCGCATAGGACTCGGAAGCGGCGACGCGAGTCACATTTCTTTTGGAGGATTACCTACCATGGCAAAGAACATTACGTTCAACACCGATGCCCGCGCTAAGCTTGCCAAGGGCGTCAACACTCTGGCCGACGCCGTTACCGTCACCATGGGCCCCAAGGGTCGCTACGTTGCGCTGCAGCGCACGTTCGGTGCCCCGACCATCACCAACGACGGCGTTTCCGTCGCCAAGGAGATTGAGCTCGAGGACAACATCGAGAACATGGGCGCCCAGCTGGTGAAGGAGGTTGCCACCAAGACCAACGACACCGTGGGTGACGGCACCACCACCGCAACCCTGCTCGCTCAGGCCATCGTCAACGACGGTCTGCGCAACGTCGCCGCTGGCGCTAACCCGCTGGCCATCCGTCGCGGCATCGACAAGGCCGTCAACGCCGCCGTCGCCGAGATGAAGAAGCAGGCCAAGCCGGTCGAGACCAAGGAGCAGATTGCTTCCGTCGGTACCATCTCTGCCGGTGACCCCGAGGTCGGCGAGAAGATCGCCGAGGCCATGGAGGTCGTGGGCAAGGACGGCGTCATCACCGTCGAGGATTCCCAGACGTTCGACATCACCATCGACACCGTCGAGGGCATGCAGTTCGACAAGGGCTATGTCTCCGCTTACTTCGTCACGGACAACGACCGCATGGAGGCCGTGATGAAGGATCCGTACATCCTCATCACCGACCAGAAGATCTCCAGCGTTCAGGACATCATGCCCGTTCTCGAGGCTGTCCAGCGCGCTGGCCGTGGCCTGCTCATCATCGCTGAGGACATCGACGGCGAGGCTCTGCCGACCCTGGTCCTCAACAAGATCCGTGGCGCCCTCAACGTCTGCGCCGTCAAGGCCCCGGGCTACGGCGATCGCCGCAAGCGCATCCTCGAGGACATCGCCGTCCTCACCGGTGGCCAGGCTGCCCTGGACGAGCTGGGCGTGAAGGTTGCTGACATCACCGCTGATATGCTCGGTACCGCTAAGTCCGTCACCATCTCCAAGGACAACACCGTCGTCGTCGGTGGCGCTGGCTCCAAGGAGGCCATCGACGCCCGTATCGCTCAGATCAAGGGTGAGATGGAGAACACCACCTCTGACTTCGACCGCGAGAAGCTCCAGGAGCGCCTGGCCAAGCTCTCCGGTGGCGTTGCCGTCATCAAGGTCGGCGCTGCTACCGAGTCCGAGCTCAAGGAGATCAAGCACCGCGTCGAGGACGCCTTGCAGGCAACCCGCGCTGCTGTCGAGGAGGGCATTGTCGCCGGTGGCGGCGTCGCCTTCATGGACGCTGCTCCTGCGCTCGATGCTGTCGAGATCGACGACCCCGAGGAGAAGATCGGCGTCGATATCGTCAAGAAGGCTCTGACCGCTCCGGTCGCCACCATCGCCAAGAACGCTGGCTTTGAGGGCGCTGTCGTGGTCGACAAGGTCGCCGAGCTGCCCGCCGGCCAGGGTCTCAACTCTGCCAACGGCGAGTGGGGCGACATGATCGAGATGGGCGTCCTCGACCCCGTCAAGGTCAGCCGCGTCACCCTGCAGAACGCTGCTTCTGTCGCCAGCCTGATCCTCATCACCGAGGCTACCGTCTCCGATGTCCCCAAGAACACTCAGCTTGAGGACGCAATCGCTGCTGCTACCGCTGGTCAGCAGGGCGGCGGTATGTACTAAGGCCGACAAGGTCTAGAACTCCCACCGGGAATCCGGGGGCGTGACGGGGGTTTCTCTCCGGAACGTCCTCGGACATGCAAAGAGGCTCCGCATCGCGCTTCGCGCTGCGGAGCCTCTTTGCGTCCTGACGCTCCTATTTGGCAAGGTGTTTTTTAGAATCCATTTTGCGCTCGGCCTCG
>UQIQ01000022.1 GCA_900541185.1 uncultured Collinsella sp. | reverse complement strand
AGCTGCGGGAACGTCCTATCCGCTCAATGTGTTCGGCTGAGATCGGAAATCAACCCATTTCTCCATCTCGAAACAAAACGCCGTCCGGTTGCCCAGGCGGCGTCGTTTCCACTATGAATGCACGCTGTTATCGATCGGCGGCTTCATCCTCGATCAAGTCCTTCACGAGCATACCGGCACGGATGCCCTCTAGATACCATTCGCCACGCTCCGTGAGACAAATACCATTTGCGAGCTGGCCGCCGTCGTCGCTGTAGCGCGAGACGACCTCGATGATGTCTTCGGATTCCAAGCGTTCAATTGCCGCGCGGGCGCGATACGGAGACACCCCCACACGCTCGGCAAGCGTCTTGCGCGAAAAGCCATAAAATCCGCCGTTGTCTTCGGACAGCTGTGCGATCTCCATCAGCACCTGCACCTCGACACGCTTCATATCGTTGACACTCGCACGACCCTTGCCAGCCATGGCAGCCTCCTCAAACCGAGCACGGGCATCACCTGCACCATGCGCGACCGGCACACCCCATGATGGCCGGCAACATCCATCATGCGGCATCCCCGCAAAAGGATGAAACAGTTAGGGTTATTGTATACCGCCCAAATCGCTTATAGGCAGGTAAACGGGCTATTTTTAGGTTAAACGGTAGCTTTGTTGATAAAAGGGGCACACCGGATGTATACCCGATGCGCCCCTTTCAGACCAATTTATCCAGGCTTAGCGGTGGAAGAAGCCACGGCGCTCGAACTTGGGCTCGCAGCACACGTTGATACCCAGCTTGCGCAACACCGTCTCGTCCGTCGGCGAGATGATCACGCTAAAGAAGGCATCGCAGCCACGCAGCTGCTCCAGCCCCGAAAGGACGCGGGCCGCCGTCTCGCTCGTTGCCGAGGTGATCGAGAGCGCCATAAGCGTCTCGTCGGTGTGCAGACGCGGGTTCTTGCTACCCAGGAAATGCGTCTTGAGCTTGCTGATAGGCTCGATCGCCTCATCGCTAATGACCTCGAGCCCAAGGTCAACGCCCGAGACATGCTTAAGTGCATTCATGATGAGCGAGCTCGCGGCGCCCAGGCGCGTGGAAGTCTTGCCGGTCACCACGGAGCCATCGGGCATGACCATGGCGCCTACGGGGCCACCCGTCAGCTGTTCCCTGGTAAGGGCGGCCGAGCGTGCCGGCGAGTAATTCTTGTCGATACCGGCCTTCTTCATAATGATCTTGAGACGGTCGACTTGCTCATCGCCCACGCCGGTACGGCGCACATTTTCGACCGCGGTAAAGTAGCGGCGGACGATTTCCATCTTGGAAGCGTCGCGGCAGGCATCGTCATCGGTAATGGCAAAACCGACCATATTAACGCCCATGTCCGTGGGGCTCTGGTAGGGGCTCTTGCCCAGGATCTTTTCCATCAGAGCACGGACCACCGGGAAGGCCTCGACGTCACGGTTGTAGTTGACCGTGGTCTTGTTGTAGGCCTCCAAGTGGAAGGAGTCAATGATATTGGCATCGTCGAGGTCGGCCGTGGCGGCCTCATAGGCGATGTTAACCGGATGCGTGAGGGGCAAATTCCAGACCGGGAAAGTCTCGAACTTGGCGTAGCCGGCGGCGGTGCCGTGCTTGTGCTCGTGATAGAGCTGAGACAGGCAGGTGGCGAGCTTGCCCGAGCCAGGGCCGGGAGCGGTGACCACAACGAGTGGACGAGTGGTCTCGACAAACTCGTTCTTGCCATAGCCGTCGTCGGACACGATCAGGTCGACGTCGTGCGGATAGCCCTCGATGGGATAGTGCAGCTTGGCAGGAATGCCGAGCGCGTTCAGGCGATTGCGGAACACATCGGCGGCGGGCTGGCCGGCGTACTGGGTGATAACCACGGCCGCGACAGCAAAACCGTTGCCGCGGAACAGGTCGACCAGGCGCAAAACGTCCTCGTCATAGGTAATACCCAGGTCACCGCGAGCCTTGTTCTTCTCGATGTGGTTCGCGTTAATGGCGATGATGACCTCGACGTCGTCGGCAATGCTCTTGAGCATGCGAAACTTGCTGTCCGGCTCAAAACCCGGCAGCACGCGACTCGCATGATAGTCGTCAAACAGCTTGCCGCCAAACTCCAAATACAGCTTGCCGCCAAACTGCGAGATGCGCTCCTTAATATGAGCGGCCTGCAGCTCGATATACTTCGCGTTGTCGAAACCCTGGCGCATATATGGCTCCCGTCCCGTTTCCATTTAATGTTCTAGGCGATTATAACGGAGCAGACCCTTCCCAACACCCAAGCAGCCAACGGGCATCAACCAAACACGTCATCGATAAGTTGCGGTGAAATAGTTCCCGTTTAACCCCTCAAGACGGCCAAACAGGAACTATTCCACCGCAACTTCCCCTTTTTGGTTCAAACAAACCTGGCCTTTGTATCAATAATGGAAACGTCACAGGTGGAGCATAAGTCAGCGAAAGCCCGCCAGAGCGAGCAAGGTGACGTGAAAGAGGAGGGCATAGGCCTTTTGGCCATGCCCGACGATTGAACGTCAGATTGCCGCTCTGGCGGGCTTGCAGCGTCGAGTGGTTCCGGCGTTTGGTAAAACGCCGGAACACAAGAGCGCCCCCTCCCGCGCACGGAACGGGAGGGGGCTAAAGGTAGGAGTCTACCGGTGGGTTTACCCCACCGGACAGACGATGACCAGATGATCCTTTACAGGATCGTCAAGGTTTCCGTGGGGTACCCGTTGGGTACTTAGAGCAACACGCAGGCGACGGTCAGGATGATGGCGCAGACGACGGAGAGCGCGACGATGAGCTTAAGGGCAAACTTGAGCCAGGTCGTCCACTCGATCTTGGCCAGGGCGAGACCGCCCATGATGGCACCGGAGGTCGGGGTGAACAGGTTCACGACACCGATAGCAGCGGAGAAGATCATGACCATGACCTCGGGCGAGAAGCCGAGCTTAACAGCCAGCGGTCCCATGATGGGCATGGAGACGGTGGCCATACCAGAGGTCGAGGGGATCAGGAAGGACAGGCCGAAGTAGACCAGGAAGCTCATGGGAGCGAAGATCACGCCGGACAGGCCAGCCAGGGCATTGGCGGCAGCGTCGAGGACGAAGACGTCGAGGCCGGTGTTAGCCATGAGGACGGAGATACCACGGGCGAGGGCGATGACGAGAACAACGGACATCATGTCGGCAGCGCCGGTGATGAAGGTGTTAACGATCTGCTTCTCGGACAGGCCACCGATGATACCGATCAGGACGGCCATGAGGAAGAACCAGGTGGAAGCCTCGTCGAAGTACCACTGGCCAATGGGCAGGCCGGTGATCAGGGCAGACCAACCCTGGACGACGGCGTTACCGTCGGCGTCGTAGACAGCGCCAGCGTCGAAGAAGTTGGCGACGCCCTCGTTGAGGTCGGCCAGCGGAATGAAGCCGACGATCATGACGACGAAGGTGAAGGCGAAGGCGATCAGAACACCCTTCTGACGACCGGTGAGCTTGACCTCCTTGTGAACCTCGGAAGCAGCCTTGCCGTGAGCCTCTTCGGCGTCCTTGAGCTCCTGCATCGACAGGATGGTGGAACCCTTGTCAGCCTTGACCTTCTTGGCATAGTTCATCACGAAGAAGATGGACATGCCGGTGGTGACAATCCACAGGACGGCACCGAGGCCGATGATGATGGACTGGTTGACCTCAATGCCAACGCCGGTCAGAGCGTCGACGGCAGCGCCGACGGCGAACGGGTTAACCGTGGAGCCCAGGCAGCCGCAGCCAGCGCCGAGCAGGACGGTGGCGGCACCGACCATGGGGTCGAAGCCAGCGGCCATCATGGTAGCGGCGAGCAGGGCGTAGAAGGGAACGGTCTCCTCGCACATACCATAGGTGGTACCACCGAGGGAGAAGATGAGCATAAGGACAGGAACGAGCATGATCTCGTTGCCCTTAAGCTTCTGCACCAGAACGGCGATGCCGTTGTCCAGGGCACCGGTCTCGGTCATCATGCCGAGGAAGCCGCCCAGGATCATAACGAAGAGGCAGACGGGCAGAGCGTCAGCGAAGCCCAGGATCGGGGCGGTGCAGAAATCGCTCAGGCGGGCTGCAGTAACCGCGCCGCCGGACGTGCCGGAGACGATAACGGTAATCACTGCGACAATTGCCAGCAGAGCAAGAAGAATGGTGAACGATGAAGGCATACCGCGCTTTTTCTTAGCGGTTTCAGTCATGGTTCTCATCCCCCCTTCATAAATCATTTAACTTTCTCGCGCGAAGCGGATCTTCCGTGCCGTGCCCACCGTCCGACGCGAGATATTTACCAGACAAAGCCGCTCGGGGTGTGCAGCAATACACCCCGAGCGAGATGCTGGATGCTCTTACTTGAGCGTGGCGTACATGACAGCCTTGATGGTGTGCATGCGGTTCTCGGCCTCGTCGAAGACCTTGGAAGCGGGGCTCTCGAAGACCTCGTCGGTGACCTCCTGCTCGGTGATGCCGAACTGCTCGCACTTCTCGGCGCCAATCGTGGTGTTGGTGTCGTGGAAGCTGGGCAGGCAGTGCAGGAAGATGGCACCCGGGTTGGCCATAGCCATGACCTCGGAGGTAACGCGATACGGGGTGAGCTGAGCGATGCGCTCGGCCCAGACCTCGTCGGGCTCGCCCATGGAGACCCACACATCGGTGTAGATAACGTCGGCACCGGTGACGCCGTCCTTGACGTCAGTGGTCAGCTTGATAGTGCAGCCGTTAGCCTCGGCAATGGGCTTGCAGGCCTCGATGACGTCGTCAGCGGGCATGCACTCCTCGGGGCCGCAGGCCACGAAGTTCATACCGAGCTTGGAGCAGACGACCATGAGGGAGCGAGCGACGTTGTTCTTGCAGTCGCCCATGAAGACGAGGGTCTTGCCCTTGATGTCGTAGTTGAAGTTCTCCTGGACGGTCAGGATGTCGGCGAGCATCTGGGTGGGGTGCCACTCGGTGGTCAGGCCGTTCCACACGGGCACGCCGGACTTGGCAGCGAGCTCCTCGACGTCGTCCTGGGCAAAGCCACGGAACTCGATGCCGTCATACATGCGGCCGAGAACGCGGGCGGTGTCCTCGATGGACTCCTTCTTGCCCATCTGCGACGAACCGGGATCGAGGTAGGTGACGCCCATGCCCAGATCCATGCCGCCGACCTCGAAGGCGCAGCGGGTACGAGTGGAGGTCTTCTGGAAGAGCAGAACGATGTTCTTGCCCTCGAGATAGCGGTGCGGAACGCCAGCGCGCTTCATGTCCTTGAAGTTCTTGGAAAGCTTGAGCAAGTACTCGATCTCCTCGGTGGAGAGGTCGAGGAGCTTGAGGAAGCTACGGCCGGAGAGGTTAACACCCATGGTTCGTTTCCTTTCGAAAAAATGAATTACGTAAGTATTAGTGTTGCCCGTTTGACGGGCGAAACCGGTGCGGTTGTAGGGGGACCGCACCGGAAACGGAAAGACTTAGAGGTCCTCGCGCCAGAAGGGCATGCTCATGCAGCGCGGGCCGCCGCGGCCGCGGGAGAGCTCGGCGGAGGGCACGACGAGAAGGTCCAGGCCCTCCTTGTACAGCACGTCGTTGGTGACGGTGTTGCGGGCGTAGACGCAGATCTTGCCGGGCTCGACGCACAGGGTGTTGGAGCCGTCGTTCCACTGCTCGCGGGAGGCCGCGATCGGGTCGCCGCCGCCGCAGGGGATCAGCTTGACCTGGTCGACGCCGGTGGCGTCCTCCAGGACGTGCTCGAGGGTGTCCTCGATCAGGCGGATGTTCACGTCGCCCGGGTTCTTGCCGGCGGTCAGCTCGTAGACGCGCAGGGTGCCCATGATGGCGGGGTGGATCGTGAACTTATCGACGTCGATCTGGGTGAAGACCGTGTCGAGGTGCATGAAGGCGCGCGAGACCGGGATGTCGAAGGCCAGGATGCGCTCGACCTTGGAGTCGGAGTTCCAGAAGATGTTCTGGGCCATGACGTCGATCGCGGCGGCCTGGGTGCGCTGGGAGATGCCGACGGCGAGGGTCTTCTCGTTGATGTTCAGCACGTCGCCGCCCTCGGTGTGGAACTGGCAGTCGCGGCGGAAGTACAGCGAGACGTCCTTGTAGTCGGGGTGGTACTTGAAGACGTACTTGCCGTACAGGGTCTCGCGGTTGCGGGTGACCGAGTACATGCGGTTGAGGTTGACGCCCTCGCCGACGACCGCGAACGGGTCGCGGGTGAAGTAGAGGTTGGGCATCGGGTCGATGATCAGGTCGGACTCGGACTCGGAGTTGACCAGGGAGTCGAGGGTCGTGGAGGCCGTGAGGGGCATGTCGATCTCGGACTTGGTCATGCCGGCCATGGTCTTCTTGACGAACTCGAGGTTGTCCTCGATGGAGTCCAGCTTCTCGCGGACGATCTGCGGCATGTGCTGGCCGCGGATGCCGGCCTCGGCGATGTACTGGTCGGTGAACTCGGCGCGGGCGCCGGGGACCTGGTCGAACACCTCGGCGACGAGGTTCTCGAGATAGAGGACCTCCACGCCCTGGTCCCTCAGGATCTGGGCGAAGGTGTCGTGCTCCTGCTGCGCGACCTCCAGGAACGGGACGTCGTCGAACAGGAGTCGCTCGAGCTCGTCGGGCGGCAGGTTGAGGAGCTCGTCGCCGGGACGGTGCAGGCAGACCTTCCTGAGCTTGCCGATCTCGGAAGGCACGTGCAGACCTTTCGTCATGGCCTCCTACCTTTCTTTCGGGCCCTTGTCAGGGCCGATTCGTTAGCGCCCCTCCGTGTGAGGCGTTATTGCTGACGACATATTTATATCCAAAATCAGCTCATACTTCCACCTTGCCCCCGAACGGTTTTTTATAGGGGGTGAACGGCATACACATATACTTCACGCATGGCACACTTCATCTTAATAAAGCGTATTTACGTGCTTAAACGCGTTTTCAATCCTAAAATCAAATGGAACTAAACTTTGCTAAACCACCCTCATATTGCATATTTCCAATAAAGCTATGAATAGAATTAGCGGTTCATACCGTGTCTCAACCATTTTCATTTTTATTCAGAAAAAAGTTTGTCCTATTCATTTCTGGTAAATAAATTACCGTTTACCAGACGCTTGATACCGTTCACCGGAAACTCAGTATAAGGCCCAGCGGATACCGACTCGCTTTACGGCTCCATTTGTAACAACTTGACTTCTCGGTATAGAAAAACGGACCCGCTTCACTAGGGAAACGGGTCCGTTTTCGATTATCTTCGGCTAATTTGGATAAGGCCCTCGAAGATCATCGGAATCCTAGCGATCGAACTCCGCCAGTGCCTCGCCCAAAAGCCTCAGGCCCTCGCGCAGAACGTCCTCGCTCGCGCAGTAGCCCAGGCGTGCGCCGCAGGGAAGCTCAAAGCGGCTGCCGGGTACCAGCAGCACTCCCCTCTCGGACAGCAGGCACTTGCAGAACTCCTCGTCGTCCTCGGGAATATCAAGCTGGATAAACGAGGTGGACACGCCCTGCGGCGCCGTCCAGGAAACGCGGTGCTGCGTATCGATCCAAGCCTGCGCGATATCGCGGTTGCCAAACACGATCTTGCGATTGCGCTCAAGGATCTTGTCCTTGTGCTCAAGCACATAGGTCGCCAGGGCATCGTTGAACACGCCGCCGCAGATCATGGTGTAATCGCGATAGGTGCGGATGCGGCTGGATATCTCTTCGTCTGCCACGACCCAGCCCACGCGGGCCGCAGGCGTCGAATAGGTCTTGGACACCGAGTTGGTGACAATGGCATTCTCGTACACGTCAGCCATCGACATAAAGGCCTCGGTGTTCTCAAGCGGCAGATACACCTCGTCGCACAGCACGTAGGCGCCCACCGAACGGGCGATCTCGGCAATCTGGCCGAGCATATCGGCATCGAGCACCGTACCGATGGGGTTCGATGCGTTGTTGATGCAGATGAGTCTGGTGTTGGGGCGCACCAAGCGCTTGAGTTCCTCGATATCGGGCTTCCAGCCGAGTTCCTCGCGAAGCTCCCAATACTCGACCTCGGCGCCCAGCGTGCGCGGAATCTCGTAGAGCGGCGCGTAGGTGGGCCACTCGGCGATAACATGGTCGCCGGGCTCGACCACAGCCATGATGGCGTTGAGGTTAGCGCCCGTGCAGCCATTGGTCTGCAGAATGTGATCGGGATTGACCTCCCGACGATACAGCTTGGCAACCTCGGCCTTAAACTCCGGCGAGCCCTCGATCCAGCCGTAGTTCATCTTCTCGCGATACAGGCGCTCGTAGAACGTGGCGCCGTCCTGTTCATCAAGCGCGCGCAGCTCGCCCATGGTGAGCGACGAGATCGTCGACTGGGCGATGTCCCACGTGGCGCTCTTCTCCCAAACGTTGAGCCATTCCTCAACGCCAATCGTCTTGATGTCCATGGCCAAGCTCCTTACAAAAGCAGTCATCCAATCGTGTTGACGTTCCTCATACAAGATTGGGGCGGTGCGAAAACCCGCACCGCCCCAATGGGAGACATCTAATGGCAGCTAGATGTATGTATTATGACCTGTACGGGTCCTAGAAGACCCTAGAGGTCCTCGCGCCAGAAGGGCATGCTCATGCAGCGCGGGCCGCCGCGGCCGCGGGAGAGCTCGGCGGAGGGCACGACGAGAAGGTCCAGGCCCTCCTTGTACAGCACGTCGTTGGTGACGGTGTTGCGGGCGTAGACGCAGATCTTGCCGGGCTCGACGCACAGGGTGTTGGAGCCGTCGTTCCACTGCTCGCGGGAGGCCGCGATCGGGTCGCCGCCGCCGCAGGGGATCAGCTTGACCTGGTCGACGCCGGTGGCGTCCTCCAGGACGTGCTCGAGGGTGTCCTCGATCAGGCGGATGTTCACGTCGCCCGGGTTCTTGCCGGCGGTCAGCTCGTAGACGCGCAGGGTGCCCATGATGGCGGGGTGGATCGTGAACTTATCGACGTCGATCTGGGTGAAGACCGTGTCGAGGTGCATGAAGGCGCGCGAGACCGGGATGTCGAAGGCCAGGATGCGCTCGACCTTGGAGTCGGAGTTCCAGAAGATGTTCTGGGCCATGACGTCGATCGCGGCGGCCTGGGTGCGCTGGGAGATGCCGACGGCGAGGGTCTTCTCGTTGATGTTCAGCACGTCGCCGCCCTCGGTGTGGAACTGGCAGTCGCGGCGGAAGTACAGCGAGACGTCCTTGTAGTCGGGGTGGTACTTGAAGACGTACTTGCCGTACAGGGTCTCGCGGTTGCGGGTGACCGAGTACATGCGGTTGAGGTTGACGCCCTCGCCGACGACCGCGAACGGGTCGCGGGTGAAGTAGAGGTTGGGCATCGGGTCGATGATCAGGTCGGACTCGGACTCGGAGTTGACCAGGGAGTCGAGGGTCGTGGAGGCCGTGAGGGGCATGTCGATCTCGGACTTGGTCATGCCGGCCATGGTCTTCTTGACGAACTCGAGGTTGTCCTCGATGGAGTCCAGCTTCTCGCGGACGATCTGCGGCATGTGCTGGCCGCGGATGCCGGCCTCGGCGATGTACTGGTCGGTGAACTCGGCGCGGGCGCCGGGGACCTGGTCGAACACCTCGGCGACGAGGTTCTCGAGATAGAGGACCTCCACGCCCTGGTCCCTCAGGATCTGGGCGAAGGTGTCGTGCTCCTGCTGCGCGACCTCCAGGAACGGGACGTCGTCGAACAGGAGTCGCTCGAGCTCGTCGGGCGGCAGGTTGAGGAGCTCGTCGCCGGGACGGTGCAGGCAGACCTTCCTGAGCTTGCCGATCTCGGAAGGCACGTGCAGACCTTTCGTCATGGCCTCCTACCTTTCTTTCGGGCCTTTCGGCCGAATCTCTCAGCGCCCTTCCATAGCGGACGCTGCTTGCTGACAGCTCTAGTTATATCCAAATTCCACCCGCAATTCCACCTCGCCCCCGAACGGTCAACAAAGTGCGATGAACGGTATATCGCACGAGATTCCCCCATAATGTACTTCGGCGTTCTAAAGTAACTTTTCTAAGGTAAACGCTCTTTTTTCCTAAAAACTATTTGCAATTGCATCTCTAAACTTTTGATTCAGAATTGCATAGCTAAATCGGTTTTATGTATATAAATGATGTTTGTTTACGTTTCCGCCTGCATTCAATGATATTCAGCTATCCATCATTCTTATTCACACTTACGTACCAGTTGAGTGAGGATATAGACCGCTTGCAGACGAGCAGGACGTCAGTCCTATGACTTGTCAGCGTAAGAAGTAGGTAAAGATACCGTTCACGCGATACGTCCGTGCCAGCGGTCGACTAGATTGAGACAATAGTGAAAAGTGTTAGGCTACCGTCCTCTGTGGGGACTGAACGGACAGATGCATATGCCGAGCAAAATCGAAAAGAAGCAAGCCGCCGCAAAGCTGCGCAAACCGCCGCGCGACTTCTCGTACACGCAAAACCGAGAGCTTAGCTGGCTGCGCTTTGACAACCGCGTGCTTGACGAAGCCTTCGATGAGACCGTTCCGCTGTTCGAGCGTCTAAAGTTCGTGTCGATTTTCGAGTCCAACCTCGACGAGTTTCTCATGGTGCGCGTGGGCGGCCTGTCCGATCTGGCAGAGCTCAAAAAACAACCTGTCGACAACAAGAGCAATATGACCGCCTCCGAACAGGTCGATGCTGTCATGGCCGAAATGCCCGGGCTCCTTACCCGTTGGGAGTCCATCTTTAAGAGCATCGAGGGCAAGCTCGACACCTTGGGCGTTCACCGCGCCCGCATCGATTCGCTTACGCCCGAGGAGCGCACCTTTGTAACCCGCTACTTCCAGGCCTACGTGTCGCCGGTCATCTCGCCGCTGGTCATCGATCCGCGCCACCCCTTCCCCAACCTGCGCAATGGCGCGCTCTATCTGGCCTGTGGTCTGGACGGCGCCACCGACGAGGAGAGCCTGCTGGGCCTTATCGAGATTCCCGCCTCGATGAACCGCGTGGTCGAGATCCCCTCGCCCACCGGCACCTACTCCTACATCTTGCTCGAGGACGTCATCCTCGCCTGCCTGGACAGCTGCTTTGGCTCCTATAAGCCGCTGGATCGTGCGCTGATCCGCGTCACCCGCAACGCCGACATCGATCCGGACGGCGAGGGCGTCGAAGAGGAAGAGGACTACCGCCAGCACATGAAGCGCATCCTCAAGAAGCGCCTGCGTCTGCAGCCGGTAGTGCTCGCGGTCTCGGGGTCGCTCGAGAAGGCAACGCTCAAGACCATCCGCAAGGCGCTCGAGCTTTCGCGCCGCTCTGTCTTTACCTGCGATATCCCGCTCGACCTGGGCTACGTCTTTGGCATTGAGGGCAAGATTCCCGAGCACCTGCGCAACGAGCTGCTCTTTACGCCGTTTAGGCCGCAGCCCAATCCCACCATCGACATGACCCGCTCCATCCGCGAGCAGGTGCTGCAGCACGACAAGCTGCTCTTTTATCCCTATGAGGCCATGAACCCGTTCTTGGACCTGGTGCACGAGGCCGCCTATGACCCCGAGTGCATCTCGTTGCGCATCACGCTCTACCGCGTGGCCAAGCAGAGCCGTCTGTGCGAGTCGTTGATTGATGCCGCTGAGAACGGCAAAGAGGTCACGGTGCTCATGGAGCTCCGCGCGCGCTTTGACGAGCAGAACAACATCGAGTGGGCCGAGCGCTTGGAAGAGGCCGGCTGCACCGTCATCTACGGCTCCGAGGGCTTTAAGTGCCACTCCAAGATCTGCCAGCTCACCTATCGCGAGGGCATGGCGCTAACGCGCCTGACGCTGCTGGGCACCGGCAACTTTAACGAGAAGACGGCCAAACTCTACAGCGACTTTATGCTCATGACCGCCCACCCCGGCATCGGCGAGGACGCCAACCTGTTCTTCCGCAACCTGTCGCTGGGCAATCTGCGCGGCGATTACCGCTTCCTGGGTGTGGCGCCCGTAGGCCTCAAGCCGCTCATCATGCGCGGTCTGGATCGCGAGATTCAGCGCGCTCTCGCTGGCGAGCCCGCCCGCGTGTTCTTTAAACTCAACTCGCTCACCGACCGCGAGGTCATCGACAAGATCGCCGAGGCATCGTGTGCCGGCGTGCGCGTAGACATGATCATCCGCGGCATCTCGTGCCTCAAGCCCGGTGTTCCGGGCAAGACCGAGAACGTGCATGTCCGCTCCATCGTCGGACGCTTTTTGGAGCACGCCCGTGTTTACGCTTTTGGCGTGGACTCGGACATGATTTACCTGAGCTCGGCAGACATGATGACACGCAACACCGAGCACCGCGTGGAGATCGCCTTCCCCGTGCTCGACCCCACCTGCCGCGCCCTGGTACACGAGTACATGGGCATGCAGCTGCGGGACAACGTGAAGGCCCGCAGCCTGACGAGCGACGGCACCTGGGTTCCCGTGAAGCGTGCAGAGGGTGAGAAACCCTTCAACTCGCAGGAAGCCCTGCTGGAGCGCGCCTATCGCAACGCCGAGGCCGCGCCCGAGCCCGTCATTGAGGCGAAACCTGCCCCCGAGCCCGAGCCGCAGCCGGTAGCACCCAAGGTCCAAGAGGTCCAGGCGACCGTCATTGAGCCCGAGCCTGCACCTGTACCTCAGCCCGAGCCGCAGGTCACCAAGCCCGCACCCGAGACGAGCGCCCGTCGCGATAAGCCCGCCGGCAAGACCAAGGCCATCGAGCGCCATCGCCCCGGCCGCGTGCGCATGGGCCTGGGCCTGATTGGCCTGGGTCTTAAGACGCTCATTACCGGCAAGACGAAATAGTCGTTTGTAGAAGCAGTTTGTAGAAGCGCCCCGCATTTGAGGAAAGCCTCAGATGCGGGGCGCTTTTCCCTGCTACCATGGTGCGGACAACAACGCGAATGACAGGCAGGGATATGAAGCTCACTATAGAATCGATGACCTACGGTGCCGACGGTCTGGCGCACGCCGACAACGGTAAAGCCGTCTTTGTGCAGGGCGCCGTGGCAGGCGACACCGTCGAGGCCGAGGTCGTACAGGACGGCAAGTCGTTCATGCGCGCCCGCACCACCGAGATTCTGGAGCCAAGCCCCGATCGCATTCAGCCTCCCTGCCCCTTCGTGGGCATCTGCGGCGGCTGCTCGTGGGGCAATCTCTCACGCACGGCACAGCTCGCCGCCAAGGAGCAAAACCTGCGCTCCACGCTCGAACGCATCGGCAAGTTCGCTCCTGAACAGGTCGATGAGTTAGTACAGCCCATCTGCCACACCAAGGACGACTGGGGCTACCGCAATAAAATCGAGCTCGAACCGACCGTCGTCAACGGTCGCGTGCGCCTTGGCATGCACGGTGTCGACCCCAGCAAAATCGTGACCGTCGATGCGTGCCCGCTGTTCGATAAGCGTTTTCCCAAGGCGCTCAAGTCAGTCGTCGGCGCGCTCAACTATCTGAGCGGAAGCCATGACTTGGGGCTCGAGCGCGTGGGCATTCGCGCATCGCGCCGCACCAAGGCACTCGAGGTCGCGCTTTGGACGCCTACGGGCTCTTTCCCGCGCTCGCAAGTCTCGCGCGTGTTGGCAGACGCCGCGCACCCCACAAGTGTCGTACGCGTGATGAGCAAGGGCGAAAAGAAGGCCCGCCGTGTCTCCAAGGTCGAAATGCTCGCCGGAGAGGGCTCATGGACCGAGAATATCGCCGAGGGTCAGATGCGCTTGTCTGCCCCGTCTTTTTTCCAGGTCAACACCAAGGGTGCCGAGATTTTGATCGAGCTTGTCATGGAAACGCTCGATCCGCAGGAAGACGAGCTTGCCGTGGACCTGTACTGCGGTGCCGGCACCTTTACCCTGCCGCTCGCCCGCCGCTGCGACTTTGTCGCCGCCGTCGAGGCCTACGGCCCCGCCGTGCGCGACCTGCGCCGTAACCTGGAGATCAACAAGCTTGATAACGTCGACGTCATTGGCGGAGACGCGGTGCGCGAGTTCCCCGACCAGGATGCCGACGTCTTGGTGGTCGACCCGCCGCGCGCAGGCCTCGCCCCCGAAGCGATCGACCTTATCGCCAGCACGAGTGCCCACGATGTCGCCTACGTGAGCTGCGACCCGGCCACCCTGGCGCGCGATCTCAAACGCTTTGTCGAAGAAGGCACCTTCTCCCCCGTAAAGATCACGCCAGTCGACCTGTTCCCACAAACCTTCCACTGCGAGACCGTCGTCCACCTTAGGCGCAACTAGCCACTTAATCATGCTCAGAAAAATCATTGGGAAATCGAGCGTGGCAAGCGGAGGTCTTCGGGGTATAAGACGGCTAATTGTATGCCGCCTATGAAAGGAACCCTCATGCCCAGCGTTGCCGTTCTCGCCGCCGATGGCTTTGAAACTATTGAATGCTTGACCATGGTCGATGTCATGCGTCGCGGCGGCGTGCGTGCCACGCTCGTCTCGATTATGCCCACGCGTGAGGTCGTAAGCTCGCTGCAGATCCCCGTGACCTGCGATGCACTCTTTGATGAGATCAACTTTGACGAGTACGACTGCGTCGTGCTGCCCGGCGGCCTGCCCGGTGCCACCAACCTGCGCGCCGATCAGCGTGTCTGCGACGTGGTCTGCGAGTTCGCCGCGACCAAGCACGTCGCCGCCATCTGCGCCGCCCCGTTTATCCTGGGCGAGCTCGACCTACTCGAGGGGCGCCACGCCACGTGCTTCCCTGGCTTTGAGAAAAGCTTCCCCGAAGGCGCCTATACTGGCGAGAAGGTCACGCAAGACGGCAACATCATCACTGCCAGCGGCATGGCACAGTCACTCCCCTTTGCATTGGAGCTGCTGCGCACGCTCGCTGGCGACAAGGCCGTCGAGAAGGTCGCCGAGGGCATCCAACTATGATTTTGGCTTCGCAATCGCCGCGCCGCATAGAGCTGATGCGCGAGGCAGGCTACAACATTCGCGTGATTCCCGCGGATATCGACGAAACGCCCTTTGATGGCGAGGCTCCGCTCACGCTTGTCGAGCGCTTGGCACGCGCCAAGGCGGCTGCCGTTGCTGCCGAGTATGCCGAGCCCAAAGAACTGACGGTCGCGGCCGACACCATCGTCACCTTCGACGGCAAGATTTTGGGCAAGCCGGCAACCGAGGGCGAGGCGCGCACCATGCTCCGTGAGCTTTCGGGCCGCACGCACCAGGTCGCAACCGGCGTCTGCATCGTTAAGGCAGGCGATACGGCCGACCCGCATGCCGCCGAGAGCCTGTCGTTTGTCGATGTGACCGACGTGACATTCTACGAGCTCACCGACGAGCAGATCGAGCACTACGTTGCCTCGGGTGAGCCCATGGATAAGGCAGGCGCCTACGGCATCCAGGGCACAGGCGGCCGCATGCTCGTGCACGATATTTCGGGCGACTTCTATAACGTAGTGGGCCTACCCATCGCCCGCGTCGCGCGCGCGATTCAAAAACTCTCGTAATTGCATCTGGCGCTGGGTATTCCCCAGCGCCTACAATTTTGGCGTACCGTACGGATCCCGACCGGGCACAAGGCGCGGCGGAAAACCGATAGGAGTTAAACATGGATACACTGCTCGAGGCCATTGACGTCTGCGATGTCGATGGCTTTTGCTATGGCAACTATACGGACGAGGAGGCCGGCACCGGTTGCACCGTAATCGTGGCACCCGAGGGCGCCACCGGCGGCGTTGACGTACGCGGTGGCGCTCCCGCTTCGCGCGAGACCGACCTGCTACGACCCGAGAACACCGTCGACAAGGTCCACGCCGTCTGCCTTTCGGGCGGATCGGCCTTTGGCCTCGAAGCTGCAAGCGGCGTCGCTCGCGAGCTTGAGAGCCGCGGCATCGGCCTTCCCGTCGGCCCCACGCAGGTGCCTATCGTGTGCTCCAGCTGTATCTTCGACCTTGCCTTTGGCGACCCCACCGTGCGCCCCGACATTGAGGCCGGCATCGCCGCCGTGCGCGAAGCACTCGACCACACCCCCACCAAGCTCGAACAGGGCAACGTAGGCGCCGGCACGGGCGCCACCGTGGGTAAGCTCATGGGGCCTGCCACCTGCATGAAGGCCGGTCTTGGAGCTGCCGCCGTGGCACTCGGTCCCGTCAAGGTGGGCGCCGTGGTCTCGGTCAACGCCTGTGGCAACGTTGTCGACCCCTTCACCGGCGAGTGGGTCGCCGGCATGCGCGCCGCAGCCGATAGCGACCAGATCGTCGACATGGAACTCGCAGCCTTTGCCGCCGCCGGATCCATGCAGATGCCGCTCGACCGCACCAACACCACCATCAGCTGCATCGTCACCAACGTGGAACTCACTAAGGCACAAGCCACCAAGGTCTCCCAGATGGCCGCAGACGCCTACGCACACGCCATCCGTCCCACGCACACCACCAACGACGGCGACACCATCTACACCCTCGCCAGCGGCAAACTGGGCACCCAGGCAAGCGCCACCGTTCCCCTAGACCTGCTGGGCATGCTCGCCGTAAGGGCCCTACAGACCGCCATCGTAAACGGAGCCAAAACCGCCAAAACCTCCCACGGCATCCCCGGCGCCGCAAAGTAAACTAGCTCGTCCGGTTGCCCGGTGGGGCTTGGTTATGTTTGCTGCTCTACAGTCCTGGCTCGCACGAAGAGCACATTAAGTGCTCTTCGGCTCGTGCGGAACTCGCGACAAACATAACCAAGCCCCACCGGGCAGCCTACCAACCAAGTCTTTTCAGCCCAGGCCCCTGTGTACCGCGCGTCTAAGATCTTCGAATTCAGGCGGCCTGACAACCGATTCTTATAGCAGAGGTCCCTTGGCCTTTAGTTTGATACAAGTTCCGCACGATCCGGAAAGCACTTAATGTGCTTTCCGTGCGAGCAGGACTGTTCGCAGTAGCAAACTAAAGGCCAAGGGGCCCAGTCAACCTATCAGCAGCGATTACTCAACAGTTAGTTGAATTTGAAGATCTTTGAGGCCAGATGGTATAGGCCGAGTGTGGTTTTGTCTCCGGCCCGTCCACGCAGGTTGGTAAAGAATCCGACCACGCCGTAGCGAGCGCGACGATACATGCGCTCGTCGTACTCCTTCAGGTCCTTCCACAGCGTCTTCAGACGCTCATCGGCACAATCTTCCTCGGAAAGCTTGGTGAGCACCGAGCAAATCGCCATCATCATGGTGAAGTAGCCCATCATGTACGAACGCAGACGCGAGGACTCAACGTCCTGGTACAGGTGGAACGATTCCATCATGATGCGCGTTACGCGGAACTGCTGACCCAGACGCTTGACCATCGTAGCCTCATTGACGCTCTGGCCCTCGCGACCGATAAAGTAGCGGTAGAGGTCGATGTCGGCGTAGTACATGGTCTTGCAGCGCGGCAGCGGCACGTATGCGTAGATATTATCCACGTAGAACGTGTGTGCCGGCATAGGCAGATTCGACTCGCGCAGCACATCGGTGCGATAGCACAGGCTATGCATAAGCAGGTTCTGATCGGGACGGAAGTGTCCGATCTGGTCCCAAGAGAAAATCTTTTTGCGCGGCAGGGCAAACTTGTAGCCAATCGCGGTATGCGTGCCCTCGTAAACCTTCTCGTACACGTAGTTCGAGATAAACAGGTCGACGCGCTGGTCGCGCTCCTCAAAGCCACGCAGAATCGACAGCATGGTCGAAAGCGCCGCACCGTCGAGCCAGTCGTCCGAGTCGACAACCTTGTAGTAGGTGCCCTGCGCCTCGCGCAGGCCCGAAAGAACGGCAATGCCGTGGCCGCCATTCTCCTGGTGCACCGCGCGGATGATTCCAGGATAACGGGCCTCCCACTCGTCGGCCTTGGCGGCCGTCTCGTCCTTGGAGCCATCGTCCACCACGATAATCTCGATATCGGTGGCGTAATTGCTCCCCTCCAAGATGGAGGTGATGCAATGGTCCATGTCCTTGGCGGCGTTATACGAGGGAATACCGAATGTTATGACTTTATGCATGGCAGGCGATAATCTCATCCGAAAGATCGAGGGCGGAATTGGTCACGGCGTCCATATCGTAGTAACGATACTCGGCCAGACGACCAACCGGGTGGAAGTTCGTCAGGTTCTGGACGCGCTCAAGATAGCGCTCATAGAGCTCGCGATTCTCGGGCTCCAGGATAGCGTAGTACGGCGTCTCGCCCGAGCCGGGCGTATAGGCCTTGGAGTACTCCTTCATGATGGTGGTCTTGCCGGGCAGGACCTGACCAGTCATGTTCTTGAACTCAGTAATGCGCGTATAGTCCTCGCTCGTGGTGTAGTTGACGGTGCCCACAGGCTGGAACTGGTCCATATCGAGCGTCTCGAACTTCATATCGAGCGTGCGGTACGGCAGCGCGCCCAGGTCGAGGTTGAACAGCTCGTCGAGTGGACCGGTGTAGACGATCTCGCCACCATAGACCTTGCCGTCGATCTTGACGGTGGTCTCGTCGATTTCAAAGAGGTCACGGGCGTCCACGTCGCAGAATACGTCGATCAGATCGTGATCGAGCATATGCTCGAACAGCGCGGTATAGCCGTCCTGCGGCATGCCCTGGAAAGGAGCCTGCGGGAAGTAGCGATCGTCATCGCCCACAAAGACGGGAACGCGGCCGGTGATCGAGGGGTCGATCTGATCGGGCGTCTGGCCCCACTGCTTCATGGTGTAATGCAAAAAGACGTTCTCATAGACATAATCGGCGACCTCGGCAAGATCCGGGTCGTTCTTCTTGCGCAACTCCATAATGGGCACCTTGACGTCCTTGCCAAAGGTCTCCACGAGCTTTTGGTACAGTTCCTCGCCGCGCTCATCGCCAAAGGCAAGCTTAAGGCTCGCATGGTTAAAGGGCACGGGCATAAGGGTACCGTTGATGTTGGCGAGCACCTTGTGCTGGTAGTCCGTCCACTTGGTAAAGCGCGACAGGAAGTTATGCACGCGCTCGTTAAAGGTATGGTAGATGTGCGGGCCATACTCGTGGACAAGGATTCCCGCCTCGTCAGTGCAGTCGAAGGCATTGCCCGCAATGTGGCTACGGCGCTCCAAAACGGCAACACGATAGCCGATGGTCTCGGCAAGACGGCGGGCGCAAACGGCACCGGCATAACCGGCGCCGACAACGATCATGTCGTACGCGCCGGCGTTAAAGCCTTCAGGCAGGCCTGAGGTAATCTGCATCGATACTCCTTGTCAAAAGCCACGGGCTCGTTAGCTGGGCTTTTCTCGAACATTCTTCGAGACATATTTATCAGAGCGATTATAGCGCTAATGCGTCCTATAATGAGCTTGCCACACAAGGAAAGCTCAAGCACCGCGGCGTACATTATTGAAAGGTAAACCCGCTAGCAGCGGGTTTATTCGTGTGCAGCCGAGGGCCTGGAGCTTAGCGAAACGCTTGTAAGGAGTAACATGAGCGATTTCCTAAACCGTATGAAGTCTGCCGCCAAGGCCGACCTTAAGACCATCGTCCTGCCCGAGGGTGAGGACCCGCGCACCATCGTCGCCGCCACCAAGATCATCGAGGAGGGCCTGGCAAAGATCGTCATCCTGGGCAACCCCGACGAGATCGACGTTCCCGGCGCTACCGTCATCGACCCGCGCAACGCCGAGAAGCACGAGGAGTACGCGCAGAAGTTTGCCGAGCTTCGCGCCAAGAAGGGTGTCACCATCGAGCAGGCTCGCGCCCAGGTGATGGACGCCACCTACTTTGGCACCATGATGGTCAAGATGGGCGACGCCGACGGCCTGGTCTCCGGCGCCTGCCACTCCACGGCCGACACCCTGCGCCCCGCGCTTCAGATCCTCAAGACCGCCCCGGGCACCAAGCTGGTCTCGGCCTTCTTCGTGATGTGCACCGACACCCCGCAGTTCGGCACCGACGGCACGCTGATCTTCGCCGACTGTGGCCTCAACATCAACCCGTCCTCCGACGAGCTCTCCGAGATCGCCATCGCCTCGGCCCACTCCTGGTCCACCTTCATGGGCAACGTTGAGCCGCACGTGGCCATGCTCTCCTACTCCACCATGGGCTCCGCCGGTGGCGAGGTCGCCAAGAAGGTCCAGGAGGCCGTGAAGTTCTGCAAAGAGAAGGCTCCCGAGCTCGCCATCGACGGCGACCTGCAGCTCGATGCCGCTATCGTCCCCACCGTCGCCCAGCTCAAGGCTCCCGGCTCCTCCGTCGCCGGTAAGGCCAACGTGCTCGTGTTCCCCGACCTCGAGGCTGGCAACATCGGCTACAAGCTGGTCCAGCGCTTCGCTGGCGCTGACGCCTACGGCCCCATCCTGCAGGGCATCGCCAAGCCGGTTAACGACCTGTCGCGCGGCTGCTCTGCCGACGACATCGTGGGTGTCGTGGCCATCACCGCCGTCCAGGCTCAGATGGCTGAGTAGCGTACATATCCCCTCGGGACCCTACAGGGTAAAGCTCTGAAAACGTCCTCGGACATGCATGAAACCCCCGCTGCGCACTTCGTGCGGCGGGGGTTTCATGCGTCCTGCGGAATATTTTCAGAGCTTTACCCTGTAGGGTCCCTGCCGTCACATGGCATTCAGGGCATCTGGAGTGGACGGCGGCTTGGCTACGAGCTGGGGCTGAAAATCTGAATGGATGGGTGCCGTTGCTGGGAGCGCAGGCGTTGCTGATGATGATCACTTTGGAGATTGAAAGGCCGGTGGGCTTCGGCGGTTGTTGTGCCGGAAACTACATCCCAGTTTGGAGGCGGATTGTGGGATGTGGCTTCCGCTTGGGGCCTGTTTGGGAAACTTTGGGACGGAATTTTGCTTTATTGTGGGTCGCACTTTCCGCAACGTGCCTCAACCGGAAAGCGTGTCACAGTATTTGCGCTCGAAATGGGATGGGGTTTCCGCCGTCCACCTGCTAGTAAAAAGGCCTCCGGAGCTGTTGCTCTGGAGGCCTTTCGCTTACTTGCAAATGTGCGCGTTAGTTGTTCTTGGTCAGACGCTCGACGTCGTGGGCGATCATGTATTCCTCATCGGTGGGGATGACCATGACCGTGACGGAAGAGCCGGCGGCGCTGATGACCTGCGGGCCGTTGCCCACGGCCTCGCGGTTCTTATTGTTGTCGATGCGCACGCCCAGCCACTCAAAGCAGTCGCAGAAGGCCTTGCGGATCGACCAGTCATTCTCGCCGATGCCAGCGGTAAAGGTGATGGTATCCACGCCCGCCATGGAGGCGATCATGGAGCCGGCCTGCTGCATGGCCTTATAGGCAAACATATCGAAGGCGAGCAGGCAGCGCTCGTCACCCTCAGAGGCGCGCGTACGGATGTCACGGGCATCGTTTGAGATGCCCGAGATGGCAAGCAGACCGGACTGCTTGTTCATCATGTCGTCGACTTCCTGGTAGCTGTAGCCGCCCTCGCGCTGAAGATAGCACACGGTGGCCGGGTCAATGGAACCACAACGGGTGCCCATCATCAGGCCGTCAAGCGGCGTGAGGCCCATCGTGGTATCGCGGCAAACGCCGTCCTCGATGGCGGCAAGCGAGGCTCCGTTGCCCAGATGGCACGAAAGCAGGCGATGGCAGCGCGAGCCCAGGATTTCCTTGGCCATCATCCACTCGTAACGGTGGCTCGTACCGTGCGCGCCGTACTTGCGCACGTGGTACTTGTCGCACACGTCCTTGGGCAGGGCGTAGGTGTAGGCGACCTCGGGCATGGTCATGTGGAACGAGGTGTCGAAGACGGCCACGTTGGGCAGCTCCGGATACTTCTCGCGGCAATATTCGATTGCCGCGGCCTCGCCGTAGTTGTGCAGCGGGGCGAGCGGGGCCACCTCAAGGATCTTAGCCATGACCTCGTCGTCAACGACTGCGGAATCATCGAAGTGCCAGCCGCCCTGAACGATACGGTGGCCGATGCCATCGATCGTAAAGTCGGTCTTCTCGAGCTCCTCGAGCACGCGAGCGATAGCAGAGCGATGATCGGGGAAGGGAACCTCCTCGGTCTGCTTGGCGCCACCGTTCTCGGAATGACCAAAGATACCCATGTCCGAGCCGATACGCTCGCAGTTGCCCTTGGCGAAAACCTCGCGGGTATCGGTATCCAGAAGCTGATATTTAAGACTTGAGCTGCCGGCGTTGACAACAAGTACGTTCATGAGACTCCTTTGCAGTGCAATACGGTCGACGCAGACCTCTTAAGGCGACCGCATTTTAATAAGAAGTTATCACATCTTGATAAATAGCTATCAGACATATCGCCAAACGAGCGCAAAAGAGGGGCTGAACGGCACTTGGTCGTCCAGCCCCTCCCCTCTTGCAATTACTTGCTGTTGACGATGCGCTCGACGTCGGAAGCGATCATGAACTCCTCATCCGTGGGGATGACGAAGATCTTGACCTTGGAATCCTTGGCGGACAGGCACCAAGCGCCGTCGCCGCGAAGGGCGTTGCGGGCATGGTCCATCTTGACGCCCATAAAGGCCAGACGGTCGGCCACGCCAGCGCGAACGGCCGGAGCGTGCTCGCCGATGCCGGCGGTAAAGACCAGGGTGTCCATGCCGCACATGGAAGTGGCCATCTCGGCGGCCTTGGCGGCAATCTTGTAGACGAACATGTCGAAGGCGAGCTGGGCCTCGGGGTCGCCGGCAGCGGCGAGCTCCTCAACGTTGCGGCAGTCGTTGGTCTTGCCGCCGGTCACAGCCAAAAGGCCGGACTTCTTGTTCATCATCTCGTCGACCTCGTCGAAGGTGTAGCCGCCTTCGCGCTGCAGGTAGCACACGGTAGCAGGGTCGATGGAGCCGCAGCGGGTGCCCATCATGACACCGTCGAGCGGCGTCAAGCCCATGGTGGTGTCCATGCACTTGCCGTCCTCGATGGCGCACAGGGAAGCGCCGGAGCCAATGTGGCACACGACGACCTTGCGGGCCTCGCCGTTGGTCATCTCGGCGACCTTCTTGGAGATGTAGCGATAGCTGGTGCCGTGGGCGCCATACTTACGGATGTGCAGCTTGTCGCAAACATCCTTGGGAAGGGCGTAGGTCTTGGCGACCTCGGGCATGTTGAAGTGGAAAGCGGTGTCGTAGACCGTGACGTTGGGCAGATCGGGATACTGCTCGAGGCAGTACTCGATAACGTTGGCCTCGGGGTTGTTGTGCAGCGGCGCGAGCGGGGCGACCTCGCGAATCTTGGCGAGAACGTCCTCGTCGACGAGGGAGGAGTCGCCAAAGTACCAACCGCCCTGAACGATGCGATGGCCGATGCCCTCGATCTTGACGCCGTTGGCCTCGAGGTCCTTCAGAACGACCTCAATGGCGACCTTATGGTCGGGGAACTCGATGTTCTCGGTCACCTTCTTGGAACCGTTAGCAGCATGGGTGAAGGTACCGCCGGTAAAGCAGACGCGCTCGCAGGAGCCCTTTGCGGACACCTTGTGGGACTTGGTATCGATGACCTGATACTTAAGGGTCGAAGATCCTGCGTTGACGACCAGAACGTTCATGTGTCTCCCTACTAACAGGCGGTGTGGCGCCGCCAGGTTACATACGCTTCAATAATAAACCCAAACGCCCTCGCGCTCGGGTTTATTGCGTTGATATATAAGTTATCGGTGCCCAAATACTCACGGCCTTTGACTTGTAAGACGAAATAGCGCGGGGATATACACCAAAGAAGATATCCCGAGCGCTACAAGCAATATGACTCGAATACCCGCGATGCTGCTCAACGCAGCATTGAACAGATAGAAAAGGATGGCACCCACCGCCACCATCTGGCTTTGGACCGAAATCAGTGAACAGCGCATCGAAGAATCGACAGCATTTTGAAAAATTGAGTATTTAATTGGAGCAAATAACGAGTAAGCAACCGTCTGCAGTACATAGAACACGGGCAGCAAATAGACCGGAGTAAAGGGAATCAAAAACAGAGCAGTCAGGAAAAGGCGCACGATGCCGCAAATACGCGCAAAACGGCCCTTGTCGACATGAGCAATCACACTCGGCACAATAAGCCCCATGGAAGCCGAGGCAAGGAGCTGGACCGCAATGGTCACACCCGAAGCGACGGCATTCATTCCGCGACCCGCAAGCAGCAGTGAGAAAAAGTCTTCCAGGGCGACAAAAGCAAATGCCTGAGAGCAGTCCATGATGAACGCTGAACGAAGAATGCCGTTACGCGCAATAGCGGCACCGATCATCTTCGGGCTAATTCCACGCTTAGGTGTCGCTGCAGTGTCCCCTCTTCGCATCTCAGGAATGCAGGCAACGACAACCAACGTCAACACCATTGCGATGATATCTGCCGAAAGACCAATGAGATATGCACCGACAGACGAAATGAAACCGCCCACGCAAGCGGAGATGGCATAAGAGGCATAGAAAACAAATCGCTCAACGACATTAAGTCTTACGAGCTGGTCCTGAGAGACGCTGTCAATGTAGATCGCTTCTATGGATCCGCTCACACATGCAACTGCAAATCCTTTGAGAGCAAACGCGCCGATTAAAAGCAGAGGAGAACGGGCGAAAAGTAGGACGGCGTAGTATCCAAGCATTCCCACGACGCCAACGAGACCGCTTGTCTTTCGTCCAAACCTGTCAGCAATATAACCAGTAGGAACCTCAAGAATGAACTTACTCACTTGGTATGCAATCATCATGCTAGAAATCGCTACCATCGAGAATCCGACGAATTCAAGGTAAACCGTCAGAAAATACAAAATGGTGCTGAAGTTCGACAGAAAAACGAACGTCATATAAAGCAAAACCGTACGGTTTTTCATGCTCCGCCCTCCAAGAGCCAATAGCCCAAACCGAAATCTTGGAAAAGCATGAGGGCAAAGCCGTCAGTCATGTGTTACAAGGCGTCAACATTCACTTGACGCCACGAGGCCAAATGGCCTCACGAAGCGAGATGACGCAATAGGTGAAGAAATACCGTCTGGTGTCGATCGGTCCAGGCATTTTGTCGATAGCAAAAATAGATGGGCAAGGCCACGTCATGCGAGCCTTCAATGGAGCACTCGCTCACTTCCAGTCCATCTGTTGCGAGAGAAGAGCCAGAAAAACTCAATATCAATCCCCCGGCTTGAAGAAACTCAGTCTGCGCCCTGTTTTCGTATTCGACGTCGCGGAAGCGGAAATTAACCAGCTGAGCCTCGGGACATTGGTTGATTGCATTGAGACAGGGTGACAAATTAATGGGAACAGCCAGCCTGCCGCCCAGCAACTCACGAACGGTCATAGCACCCACAGATTGATGACCCGCTGGACACGAAAGAACCTTGAGCTCCTTTTCACCCAAGTATTTCGAAGAAAGGACACTATCCCTTGGTTCCTCAAATGAGATGGCCGCATCCGAAATGCCAAGCACAAGTGATTCAAAGCATGTGGCCGTTGGCTGATGCCAAACATCAAGGTGAATCTGGGGGTGCAAGCTTTCAAACGAGTCGTACCAGTTTTCGGAAAAAAGACGCCCCCGCCCGTGAAGACAGGGGGCGTAAAGACGGAAGTGGCCGTCGGGCGAAACGCCGCCGTTCCCCGATTGAGCGTACTTTTTGAGATCGTCGACTTGTGCCAGGATCACGCGTGCACGACGCGCAAATTCTCTGCCCGCCGGAGACAAAACAGCCTCCCCCGCCGATCGGTCGAGCAAAACAATCTGATACTCAGATTCCAACTTTTTGATTGCCGACGAAACGGCCTGTGGGCTCACGTGAACGGCGCGAGCCGCTTTGCGCACGCCGCCGTAGTTCGCCACCGCTTGAAGGTATTCGAGTTGAGAAAGCTGCATAGGTTACTCCAAAGGCAGCCAAGGCGACGGGCTGTGCGTCCTCAGATGAGGTTCTCGCCCAGGTTCTTGCCGCCGAGGACGTGCATGTGGAAGTGCATGACGGTCTGACCGGCGTTGACGCCCTTGTTGGAGATGACGCGGAAACCGTCCTCCAGGCCCTTGGCCTTAGCGACCTCCTGGATGGCGTGGGCCATGGCGCCCATGGTCTCGGCAGGCACGTTGTCGGCGATGTCGCTATAGTGCTTCTTGGGGATCACGAGCGTGTGGACCGGCGCCTGGGGGTTGAGGTCGTCGAACGCGATGACCTGATCGTCCTCATAGACAACGGTCGAGGGGATCTCGTGGTTGGCGATTTTGCAGAAGATGCAATCACACATGGTTGGTTCCTTTCTCACAGACCAAGGTAATTATATTTGGTCGAGATGGTTAGAACGAGAGGTTGTCGTCCGTGTTGGCAGCCTCGCCGTCGGCGAGCACGTCGTTGCCGTCGACGTCCTTCAGGAGCACCGAGACCTTCTGCTCGGCATCGGACAGGCGGGTGCGCAGGCTCTTGAGGAGCTCGACGCCGCGGGTGTAGCTCTCGAGCGACTCCTCGAGCTCCATGTCGCCCGACTCCAGGCTGCGGATGATGAGCTCCAGCTCCTGCGAGGCCTGCTTGTACGTAAGCTGCTCGACCGGGGTCTTCTCTGCCATATCTGTTTCCTTTCCTAAAGGTTTATCGCTATGAAACGCGGCCTACTCGACCGTATCGACCGTTGCCGCCACGTTGCCGTCTGCCATGCGCACGCGAATGGCATCGCCGGGCTTAAAGGTCTTGGCGCTCGTAGCCACACCGTCATCGCTGTACGCGATGGAGTAACCGCGGGCAAGCACCTTGAGCGGCGACAAGGCATCGAGCGACGCGGCAGCTCGGCCCAGGTCGGACGCGGATTTGCTGAGCATCGTGCGCCCCTGATGCTCCAGACGGGAACTCGCAAGTGTGAGCGCATGGCGCTTGCCATCGAGCCCCGAGGTGCTTGCAACCAAGCGCTCGGGCAGACGCTCGAAGTTGGAGCGGAAGGCCCCAACCGAACGCGTTATGGCGCCCGACAGACGATCGGCCGTCAGGGCGAGCTCAGACTCGCGACGCTCGACCATAAACGTGGGGTCGTTGAGGCACGGGCGGCACGCGGCTGCATCGAGCGCGGCGCCCAGACGAGCCGTATAGGTGTCCCAGGCCCGACGACCGCGCTGGTCGAGCATTTCCAAATCGACCTGATCCGACCCGATCATCGAAGCCATCGCGGCGCCCAGACGCTGATGGCGCGTCTCGAGCACATCGACCAACTCCGTCATAGCCGGCGCCACCGATTCTGCCGCAGCCGTGGGCGTGGAGGCGCGACGGTCGCTCACCATGTCGCAGATCGAGGTATCGGGCTCATGCCCAATGCCCGTCACCACGGGCACGGAACAGGCTGCCACCGCACGGGCAAGCTCCTCGTCGTTAAAGGTCATGAGGTCCTCGAAGGAACCGCCGCCACGCACGAGCAAAATGCAATCGGGCGCCGGCGTAATGGCAGCGGCGCGACGCAAGCCTTCAATAAGCTCTGCCGGCGCACCCTCGCCCTGGACCTTTGCGCCCACGCAGACAAGCTCGACGAGCGGGTTGCGACGGCGCAGCGTACGCTTGACGTCGTCGATTACGGCGCCCGAAAGCGAGGTGACAACCGCCACGCGCGAGCAAAACACCGGGATGCGGCGCTTGCGCGCTTCGTCCATCAGGCCCTCGCGGCGTAGCTTTTCGGCCAACTGAGCCACCTGCTGACGCAGCAAGCCCTCCCCCGCCAGCGAGAACGAGCGGGCGACGAAGCTCATGCGACCCGTAGGCTTGTAGAGATTGAAGCTGCCCTTAAAGCTTACCTGCATGCCGTCGCGCAGATCGAAGGTGCGCTTAAGGTAGGCGCCCTTCCAGATGATGCAGTCGACGGCCGCCGAGTCGTCCTTGATTTGGAAGTAGCAGTGGCCGCTTCGGGCATTGGGACCACGAAAACCCGTGACCTCACCCAAAACGCTCAGCTGCGGAATGGCATCGAGCGCGCCGGCGGCGATCTCCACCGCTTGGCTCACGCTGAGCTCTTTGCGCTCCTGCTCGTCCGATCCGTCGAACTCGGCGGAAACGGTATTGCCGGTCAGATTCCAGCCTGCCACGCAGCCCCCTTTCGTCATCGTGCACACGGGCTCCGGCCCTGCGCAAATTCAAGTCCAACACATAGTACAGCGCCGCGGGGACACGAATCCCCGCGGCGCCCAGCGACCCAATTTGTTATCGGTTGGAGTTTCTGTTGTAACGAGCCATAAGGTAGAGCAGTTGGATGATCGAAGTGAGCGCCGCCGCCACGTAGGTGAGCGCGGCTGCCGTCAGCACCTTCTTGGCACCGTTGACCTGCTTGGAACTCATGCCCGACTGCTCGATATACGCCACGGCGCGGCGACTGGCATCAATCTCGACCGGCAGCGTAACGAGTTGGAACAGCACACTAAACGAGAAGAAGACCAGCGCGAGGGTCGTGAGTCCCGCAATGTTCATGAACAAGCCCATGAGCAGCACGATCGTCCAGGTGTTCTGGGTAAAGTTGACGACGGGGACCAAAGCGGTGCGTACCTTCATCATGGCATAGCCGCTTTGGCGCTGGGCGGCATGGCCCGCCTCGTGACAGGCGACGGCAACGCTTGCGACCGACCCGCCCGAACGGTTGGCATCCGACAGATACAGGTTGTTGTCCTGCGGGTTGTAATGATCGGTGAGCTCGCCGGCAACGCCCTTGATGCCCACGGCGCTACAGCCGTTGGCATTGAGCATGCGGCGAGCGACCGTGGCACCCGTATCGCCGTCCGAGCGCACCTTGGACCACGTCTTGTACGTCGAGTTGATATAGCTCTGCGCGGCAAGGCCGAGCACCGTGCAGACAAGAACAACCAGCAGGTACAGCGGGTCAATGCCAAAGCCGTATCCATAGTAATAAGGCATGCGAATTCCTCCGAATCGAGTTACACGTTGGAGGCATTCTACCCATTCGACTGACTAGCAAATCAACATCGATGTTTTGGCAATGTCAGACACTATGACCCAATCCAGGGGCACGGAAACGACAGGAGCCCCCGCTCGTGACCGCGGGTCGGGGCTGCGACAATGTTGTTGAAGTGCCAGAGGCGCAGCCGCGCCGCAACGAGGTTGGGAGGCTCCCGTGCCTAGATATTCTACCGCCTTCGGAATGGACGTACACCTCAGGTCCACCACCGTCTGCGCGCTCGACGCGGAGACGGGCGAGGCCGTGACGAGGAGGTTCCGCGGCAACCCCTGGGGCGAGGTCGCGGAGTGGATGTCGGGCTTCCCCGGCCCGTCGCTCGCCGCCTACGAGAGCGGCTACCTCGGCTTCGCCCCGCAGAGGGAGCTCTCCGGGCTCGGCGTCGACTGCGTCGTCGCGGCCGTCTCCAGGGTCCCGAGGTCGGCGGCAGACCTCTCGTCCAAGAACGACCGCAACGACGCGGCCAGGATGGCCAAGGCGATACTGTCGCACGATATCTCCCCGGTATGGGTGCCGTCCCCCGAGATCGAGGGGCTCAGGGACCTCGCCGGGGCCCACGACGCGGCGACCGCGAGGCTCGCGGCGGCGAAGCAGCGGCTCCTGGCGTTCCTGGCCCGCCGTGGCTACGCCTACGGCGGCACGACGCCGGCCGGAAACCCCCGGAGGTACTGGACGTACGACTTCCTCAGGTGGCTCGACAAGGTCCGGCCCGCCGACGACGGCGGCATCCGGGCGCTTGCGGCGCTGAGGAACGAGGTCGAGGCGGCCGCCGAGACGCGCGACGACCTCCTCGCCGAGTACAGGGCCGCCGTCGCGGCGGGCCCCCTCTCGGCGGAGGTCGAGGCGCTCCAGTCGATCAAGGGGTGCGGGTTCGCGCTCGCCGCCGCCTTCGCGTCCGAGGTCGGCGACTTCTCGAGGTTCCGCTCCGGCAGGCAGGTGACGTCCTACTTCGGCCTCGCCCCGAAGCAGAGGTCGAGCGCGGACTCCGTGCGCCTCGGCGGGATCAGCGGGGCCGGCAACGCGCTCGTCAGGAGGTTGGCAGTCGAGGGGTCCTGGAGCTACGTCCAAGCGAGCCACCAACCGAAGCTGATGCCCAAGGGCAGCGGCGTCCCGCTCGAGGTAAGGATGCACGGGAGGAAGGGTTCCGAGCGCCTGCTCCGGCGCCGCGAGGAGATGCTCGCCAGGGGCATGCCCCAGGCGAAGGCGAACGCCGCCACCGCCGCCGAGCTCGTGAGGTGGCTGTGGGCCCTCGGCGCGATGTGCCGGGAGGCAACCGAATAGACATAGCCCCCGTCCCGGCGAGCCGGGCAGCCTTCGGGGATACCCCCGCTTTCGCTGGGCGCGCGGCAGCGGCCGCATGCGCGTAGTCAGACTTGGGGAGCCCCGCCGAAGGAGAGGATTGCGGGCCGCCGGAGCGGTATCCGCGGATATGAGACTGAGCCGAAGGCGTCGACGACATGCCGGGGGCGG
>UQIQ01000021.1 GCA_900541185.1 uncultured Collinsella sp. | reverse complement strand
AGATCTACACCTATTAAGTCGTCGGCAGCGTCAGATGTGTATAAGAGACAGCTGCCTGAGCGAGGAAAGCTTCGAGAAACTGAGGGCGATGCTGAACCGGGGCGAGGCGACGGGCCAAGCGGCGGAATCCTAACGAACCCCCAGTAGCGCGGAGTTCGCGCAAAGCGCGAACCAGCGACCGGGACCAGCGGTCCTTTCGGCCAAGTCCATTTCAGCAAAGGAACCCCGCCAGCAAGCGATGCCCAAGAACTGCCACCTACGTCACCGCAGGCCGGGGCCGGGTTTGGTTTTGAAAACACTCCACAGCGCGAGGACGTTTTCAAAACCAAGCCCGGTCCCGGCCGGACAGCCCACGAACGCTACAGGTTCTTGACACCCATCGCGCGCATGGCATTCAGGATGGCGATAATCGCCACGCCCACGTCGCCGAACACAGCAAGCCACATGTTGGCGATGCCCAGTGCCGCAAGCACCAGAATCAGCAACTTAATGCCCAGCGCAAAGATGATGTTCTGCCAAACAATCGACATGGTCTTGCGCGCCACGCGGATCGCGCGGGAGATGTTGGACGGCTTGTCATCCATGAGCACGACGTCCGCCGCCTCAATTGCGGCGTCCGAGCCCATAGCGCCCATGGCGATGCCAACGTCTGCGCGGGTAAGCACGGGTGCGTCGTTGATACCGTCGCCTACAAAGGCGAGCTTGCCCTTGCCCGATTCTGCTGCAAGCAGCGCCTCGACACGCTCGACCTTATCACCCGGTAACAGCTGCGCGTGGAACTCGTCGAGACCGAGTTGCTTGGCTACAGACGCCGCAACCTCCTCACGGTCGCCCGTGAGCATGACGGTGCGCTTGACGCCGGCGGCGTGCAGGTCGCGAATCGTTTGCTCGGCATCGGTCTTTATGGTGTCGGCAATTACGATGTGGCCGGCGTACGTATCATCGACCAGCACGTGGAGGATGGTGCCGACGATCTCGCAATTGGGCGCTTCGATACCGGCCACAGCAAGCATCTTGGCATTGCCGACGATGACGCGCTTGCCGTCGATAATCGCCGTCACGCCATGGCCCGCGTCATTGGTGGAGTCGCTTACGCGTTTGGGATCGAGCTCGCCCTGGAAGGCGGTGCGTACCGACTGCGCGATGGGATGGTCGGAGAATGACTCGGCAAGGGCCGCGACTTCGAGCAGCGACTGCTCGGTATAGCCTGCCTCGGGGTGTACCGCCACGACCGAAAACGTGCCGTTGGTGAGCGTGCCGGTCTTGTCAAAGACGACGGTGTCCACATCCGCGAGCGTCTCGAGGTAGTTAGAGCCCTTGATGAGGACGCCCAGCTTGGATGCGCCACCGATGCCGCCAAAAAAGCTGAGCGGCACGCTGATCACGAGCGCGCATGGGCAACTGACGACGAGGAAGGTCAGGCCGCGCAGGATCCAGTCGGACCAGGCGCCGGTGACCAAGCCACCGCCGAGCGCGAGTACCGCGGCCGCGCCGGTGACAGCGGGCGTGTAGACGCGGGCGAAGCGCGTGATGAAGTTCTCGGTGCGTGCCTTCTTCTCACTAGCGTTTTCTACGAGCTCCAGGACGCGCGCGACGGTGGACTCGCCAAAGGGCTTGGTGGTGCGCACGTGGAGGAGACCCGTCATGTTGATGCAGCCGCTGATGATATCGTCTCCAGTTTTGGCCGGGCGGGGGACCGACTCTCCGGTAAGGGCGGCGGTATCGAGCTGTGTCTCGCCCTCGACGATGACGCCGTCGATAGGCACGCGCTCACCGGGCTTGACCACGATCACGGTGCCGACGGCGATGTCATCGGGGAAGACCTGCTCGAGTGTGCCGTCGGGCTGCTCGACGTTAGCGTAGTCGGGCGCGATGTCCATCATGGCACTGATCGACTTGCGGCTCTTGCCCACGGCGTACGCCTGAAACAGCTCGCCGACCTGGTAGAACAGCATGACGGCGGCGCCTTCGGCCATGTGCGGGTCGGTATCGGGGAAGAGCACCATGGCAAACGCGCCGATGGTCGCGACGGCCATGAGGAAGCTCTCGTCGAAGGCCTTGCCGCGGCGGATGTTATTGAATGCCTTTTGCAGTACGTCGTAGCCGGCAATCAAAAACGGCACGAGGAACAGCACAAAGCTGGCGTAGATGTCGCCCGGGGTGCCGAATGCGGCGGTAAGGGTGCCGAACTCATCGAGGGCGTACACCACGGCAAAAATGCCCAGCGCTACCAGGATGCGGTTGCGCTTATGCTCGAGTGATTCTTTTTTCTTGCGCTTCTTCTTTTTCTTTTTGGGGTCGGCGGTGGCCATGACTCGTATCCTCCCATTTGAATGTATGAACATTCGCTCATATAATTTCGCGAGCAAAGGCCGCAGCAAGCGCGGCCTTGCAGGTTGGCGTAAACCTTGGCTAGAGAATGATCTCGCAGTCCGGCTCGGCGTCGGCGGTGAACTCCACAACGCGGTCGAGGACCTCGTCGAACTCGCCGTCATCGGCCTCGAGCGTCAGCTTCTGGGTCATAAAGTTGACGGACACGGATTTGACGCCCTCGAGCTTGGCCAGCTCGTCCTGAAGCTCGCGCGCACAGTTGGCGCAATCGATCTCATCGAGCTTGTACTGCTTTTTCATGGTGGGTTCCTTTCCCGTTTTTGCGGCTTGGGTGCAGGCCGCGCTGGTACCGTGGTTGGCTGCTATTCGCAGATGTGGCTCATGCCCTGGTTGAGCATGGTGTAGACGTGGTCGTCGGCGAGCGAGTAGAGGATATTGCGCCCGTCGCGCCGGAATTTAACCAGGTGCGACTGCTTGAGTGTGCGCAGCTGGTGCGACACCGCGGACTGCGAGGTTTCGGTCGCTTCGGCGATGTCTGCCACGCAGAGCTCGCGGCCCATGAGGGCGTAAAGGATCTTGATACGCGTGGTGTCGCTGAAGACCTTGAACAGGTCGGCGAGGTCGTAGAGAAGCTCCTCGTCGGGAAGGTCCTCGGGCGAGCAGGTGGTGGGGATCACTGGCTCGGTGGCCTCGGTGTCGGGTTTCGTTTCATCAACGCGGATGCTCATTGCAATATCCTTTCATATGAACATGCGCTCATATAACTTGCTTCCGATTATATGAGTGTATGTTCATATGTCAATACAATTTGCGTTAATTTCGATGACTGCTTGCCGCCTCTGCGATTTTCTGTGGGTTGGGAGACATCGACGCAATGTTCGCCAACATATTTCGAGATGTTCGGCCAGCATGCTAAGAAAGCCACCTTGAGAAGCATTAGAACTGTTCATATTTGTACTTTATCGTGTTAAATACCGCGAGAATCAGTTCTTCCTCTACGGGAGTTCCTGCAGAATCAGTTTTATCTAAAGTTATATCGAGCATTGCTTCAGCCAATCTGGTACATCGGTGGCCGAATAAGTCGAAAAATGTAGGTGGACATCCGCAGAGATCGCCTTTAGAAGAGCGAATTCTCAATTAGATCAATAATCGTGTCGTCTTCCGTGCGGTTTTCATCGATTTTTGCGAACATGTCGCATTCCCAAGGCCCATTGATTTCCTCAGCAAGGGCCCCGACGTGTTGCATGTCGTCGGGTTCGGGCACATCGTTGATGCTCGGGTCATCAGCTTGCGGATATTGGCTTGCAATTTCGCGCTTGGCGGCCTCTTCTTCTTTGAGTGTCTCCAGGACGCGGCGACCGTATTCGAAGTAGCGCCGCAAGACAAATTGACGAAGATTTTCTTGCAGGATGGCGAAGTTATCCGGGAGTCGACCGGGCCAGATCTTCTCGCGAATGCGAATCGCTTCCATGACCCGCCTAAAAGCGGACTGCTTGAAAAATGAATGACGACTAACTGTGATAACGGCATATCCCATGTTTCGCAGCGTGTTTCGGCGCTCCTCGTCAATTGATTGCTGCTCGGGCTCGTCGTGGTAAAAGCCGTTGTATTCGATATCGGTCATCGAATTTTCGAGCAGCGCGTCGAGGTAGAAAACCGTCCGTCGCGTTAGGGCGGCGTATCTTTTGGGGACTGGGATCGGATAATCCGTTTTGATAGCGCGTATGGCTAAGCCACCCATTGACTTGGGCATTGTCAGCATCATGACAAACGCCGTTTCGAGTGGGGAGCGACAGCCTTCGCGTACATAAGAAAGTGCCTTAAGTGCTTTATTAGATCCACGATACCCCGGTGCCTCTGAAAAGAAGGCTCTGAGCTCTTCAACGCTGGTTAGGGCTGGGCGCTCGCGATATTGAGTTTCGTCGGACGTTCCAAGCGCGTAGGAGCCGCAGATTTCAAAGTAATACTCAACGAGCTCCGAAAGGTTGAGGTCGGCTGTTGCTTCTAACGCGCACAGCTTGATATCGACGATGTAGACGTTCGGCTCGAGTTCTAGGTAGCTTTCTGCATCAAACGTATAGCGCGTGCAGTGGCAGATGCAGCCCTTGCGGTGCCTTTTGGCATTATTGGAAAACGTCAGCACATGGATACGTTCAGAATCGACATTCTTTCTGTTGAGCCATGCTCGTGCCGCTTCCAGGTCGGACGTGGTCGGCGCAGACACCCTGATCTTTTCCATAGGTATGGGACCGGTCGCGTAGCTTGCGAGCGAGTTGGCTGTTTGGTATACAGCGCGTGCCGTGGTATGTGACAGAATGATTCCCATACGCGCATGATGGCATAGCGGACGCCGCATACGCCCGAAACTTCGGGCAACGGTATTGGGGCGCGGCTTATCTTCTGCGAACGGTGGGTTTTTGAGCTGTCGTATTGAGGGAGCAGCTTTGGCTGGGGAGGTTTCTGCCGGCTGCCCCTTTTTGATGAACTTTAGTTGCGGATTCGTAGCTTCTAAGCGTTTTTGCCGACCGCTCAGATGCCTCACCAACATAATTTGAGTTATTCGGCCTTATCCTATACAAATGGTGCGATCGCAACGTCCTATTCGAATTGATTCAGGTAGATTTATGGGGCTTGGTTGCGAAATTAAGGCGATTTTAGCTTCGATTGCGGTTCAAGGGGCCTTGACTAGTGGTTCAGCTGGCCGAACAACTCGAAAAATGTAGGTGGGCCAACCTGCCGACTATGTGAAGCACGCGTATTTGCTCGTTTTGATGAAAACTAGGGTGCAGCCATAAGGCTGCGCCCTAGTTTACTGCGTGTCGGTGTGCCCAGACGGATTGCGCTGTGCCTGGCAGGCGCTCCCGCAGATGGATCGGTTATTTCGCGAATAGGTTCTTGAGGTTGAACTCGGCCTGAACCGTGCGGAGCATGAGGTCGGTGTCGTCGAGGCCCAGGTGCTGCTCGTTGGCGTCGGCGGCGAGGGTTCCACGGCGGCGCGCCCAGTTCTCGAGCGCGGCGGGCGCGGATTCGCGGGGGAGCGAGCGGACGTCGGCATCCAGGCTGCGGCAGATCTGGCGCGAGTCGATGACGATGATCTTGCCGGCGCGGCGTGCCTCGGCGTAACCGTCCAGGTGGATCTTGAACCAACTGTCCTCAAAGGCGGCGTTGTGCGCCATGTACGGGTGCTTCTTCATAAGCTTGAGCAGCTGCTTCTGCAGTTCCTTGTTCTCGCGGAATGGCTTTTTGCCGTCGATGTCGTCCCAGGTGATGTGGTGGATATTCGACAACGGCACATCCTCGCCGCGGTAGATGTCGGGCAGACCGCAGTAGTGCGCCTCGGCGTCGTGCGGGACGGCGTCGCTGGTGAGCTCCATGATTTCCCAACCCACATTGATGATATAACCGCGCTCGGGTGCACGGCCGGTGGTCTCGATGTCGATACCGAGCACGGTGCCCTGGATGGGCTTGCGGGCGTAGGCCACGCCGAGCGCGTCGCGGTCGCCGCGGATTTCGCGCATAACGGACGCGGCGGTGCGCTTTTGCATCTTGCCGATGGCAGCGCAGGTGTCGGCATCGGACAGGCCGCGCGAAAGCGTCGCGGGCGTCACGTTGCGCAGGCGCGCCTCGCCAATCTGGTCGCACAGGTCGCGGTTGCGGTCAGCCAGGTCGCGCACGGTGGCAAAGTCGAAGCTGGGGTCGCCCTCGGCGGTAAAGTACTCGGTTTCGAGCACCTTAAGGGCCTCCTCGCCCTTCTGGCGCTCGGACTCCATGGCGCCGTGATCGCCATAGATAAACATGGGAATAAACGGCTGGCGCTCGTATTCGAGTGCTTGTGAAACGTTCATATAACTGCTCCTTGGACGGGCCGTGTCGCGCGGCTCGGTGGCATTGAGTTATGGCGAGATGATAGTTTACCATGGGCAACTATTGGCATCGCGCCTAGGACAACTACAATACCCTAGTTGACCGCTAGGACTTTTACAATGCTGCCGAAAGACATGAAAGGTTCCATCCGTCATGGATTTGCTGATTGATATTCTGCTCGACGCCGGCAAGGACACGCTCTCGCTGGCGCCGTTTTTGTTGGTGACGTATCTTGCTCTCGAGACACTTGAGCACGTTGCGGGCGACCGCGTCAACGGCGCTATCAAGCGCGCCGGCGCTGCGGGTCCCGTGGCTGGCTCGCTGCTGGGCATTGTGCCGCAGTGCGGATTTTCGGCCATGGCAGCAACGCTGTACGCCGGCCGTGTCGTGACGCTGGGCACGCTGGTCGCCGTGTTCCTCTCGACCTCCGATGAGATGCTGCCGCTGTTGCTCGCCGAGCAGGTGCCCGTGCAGACCATGGCGATGCTTTTGGCTTCGAAGGCACTGATCGCGCTGGTCACGGGCTTTATCGTGGACGCGGCTATCCGCGGCCTTCGTCGTAATGCCCGCGCGCATGCGGCGATTCGCCGTACCGTGCTGGGGACCGCTGCCAATCCGGCTCATGTGAACTGCGCGCACGACGACCATACCGGGGGCGACATCATTGATGAAGTGGCCGAGGCGGGCGTGAGCGCCGACCACATCCACGAGTTGTGCGAGCGCGACCATTGCGGTTGCGATGATGATGAAGATGAACACGAGCGCGACCACGGACACAGCCATGACCACGGTCACGCAGGCGAGCATGAGCACCACCACGGCCATGGGCACGACCACGGTCACTCCCACGAAGGTGCGCCCGTCCTGTCGATTATCCGCAGCGCGATCTCGCACACCGTGCAGGTTTCGGTTTTTATTTTCCTGGTGACGCTGATTCTAGTTGCCGTGCTCGAGACCTTCGGAGAGTCCGCGATCGAGCAGTTCCTGCGTGGCAACGAGACGCTCGCCGTCTTGGGCTCGGCACTCGTCGGCCTGATCCCCAACTGCTCGGCCAGCGTGGTCATTACGCAGCTGTACCTGGAGGGCGCGCTACAGCTGGCGCCGATGCTCGCCGGCACGCTCATTTCCGCCGGCGTGGGCTATCTTGTCCTGTTCCGCACCAACCGCAGCGCTCGTGAAAACGCCGTGTTCCTGGTCATGATGTACGTCATCGGCGCCGGCTGGGGCCTTATCCTATCCGCCTTCGGCCTCTAAGTAGGCCTAAAAAATGGGCTTCAAATAGCCATGCTCGGCGCCTGCGCAATGCGGCGACGCATGGCATTTTGAAGCCCGTTTTTTGTTGAGCCATGGATTCCGAGCGCTCACACCGCGCAAAACAAAAAGGTAGATTTCCGGGCATGTCCCGAAAATCTACCTTGGTTAGCGCAGCAGCTCGGTGAGGTTGCGCTTAAAGCGGGCCCGGTCTTCGCTGGTAAATGCCGCCGGACCGCGAGTGCGACCGCCGGCGCGGCGCACCTTCTTTTCCTCGTGGCGAATAAACAGTTGCATGTCGATGGTCGCCTTATCGTAGACGCGCCCGCGCACGCCGATGGCGGCGGCATCGCGCCCGAGCACCATGCTCGCCAAGCCAATGTCCTGCGTCACGACTACATCGCCCGCCTGCAGGCGTTCGACAATGGCAAAGTCGGCGCTGTCGGCGCCCATGCTCACATCGAGCGTCGTGACCCAAAATCCGCGTCGCGCATGCTCGACGTCGCGCGGATCGTCGCGGCGAATGTGGCGTTCCAGGTTCTGTGTGCTGTTGCCGGCGATAACGACGGCGACGCCCGCCCGCCGCGCGCAGTCAATCGACTCGCGCGTGACCGGGCAGGCGTCTGCATCAATAAAGAGCGTTCGCGGCATCTAGTGCACCAGTTTGCCAAATTGAATAGCGCGAACAATCAGCGTTACGCCAAACACCAGCAGTGCGGCGCCGCTAAAGATGACGAGCATCTTGGCCGACCACAGCGGATAGATAAACACGAACATGCCGGCGATGATGGAGAGCGCGCCGCTCAGGATGGCGAGGGCACGGTTGGACGAAAGCTCGGACTCCAGAATGGACATGACACCTTCGACGATCCAGCCAAAGCCGGCCACGATAACCACCATCGTGGTGAGCGTCGCGGTCGAGAAGGCCTGGTTGCGCAGGATTATGACGCCGCCCAAGATAATGAGTAGGTTGGAGATGATGCTCGTCACGCGCCAGCCGGTGGGCAGCAGTGGCTCGAAAACAGCGGTAAACAGCCTGATCGCGGCCGTGATCACAAAGTAGAAGCCCAAGACGGTCGTTAGGAAGACGAGGGACTTGGCGGGCGCAAACAGCAGTGCGATGCCGGCGACGAGCGCCAAGACGCCCGTGATGGCGTAAATCCAGCGCACGGCCTTGACGGCCTTGCCTGCCATGCTTTTCTCGTCAAATCCAAACTGGCTCGATTTTTGGTCATCGTTCTTAAAGATGCCCATAATGTCTCCTTTCCGTGCGGCGTAAGCCTTGATCGTTACAACCAGTATCGCCTAAAGGCGCTGGCGTATGGGTCGGGGAGGGCGAAACGTAACCCAAAGGCCCCGAATTGTTTCCGTTGTTCCCCACGTCGCGATTTTCTATTCAACAGGTGTAGAACATTGCAGCCCTGTTCGTTATTGCCTACGTTTTAGGTTAGATTTTCCTAAGAACAATTGCCCGAAATTGGGGGTCCCTATGAACGAAGCAGTTCCCGCAGCGCCGGTAAGCGCTGAGTCGATGGCAAAGCAGGGTTGCGAAAAGCTCGGCTTGGACGCGTTTGATGCGTTGGTTCGCTGCGCCCGCACGTGCCGTCGCTTTGACGAGTCCATGCGCGTGCCGCGTGAGCTTTTGCTTGAGCTGGCGGAGCTGGCGCACCTGACTCCCTGTGGTGCCAATGCTCAGCGTCTGCGTTTTCATGTGGTAAGCGGTGCAGAGGACTGCGCGCGTGTATTTGACGAGCTTGCATGGGCCGGTGCGCTCAAGGATTGGCCGGGTCCCGATGAGGGCGAGCGCCCGACCGGCTACATCGCGATTCTTGCCGAGCGCGCCGTTCCGGGTAAGCCCGCCGCTCCTATTACCGAGGTCGACACGGGCATTGCCGCGCAGACGATGATGCTCGCCGCCCGCAGCGCCACGCCCGAGGTGGCTGCCTGCATGTTCAAGGCCTTTACGCCCCACGCGATCGATGCCATGGGGCTCGATAGCGACAAGTATGAGTTCAAGCTGATCATGGCGTTTGGCGTTCCGGCCGAGACGCAGGTGATTGATGCGATCGATTCCAACCCCGACGGCTCAATTAATTACTGGCGCGACGAGGCGCAGGTGCACCACGTACCCAAGCGCCCGCTTGCCGACGTACTGGTGTAGCTGAGCGTCACCGCGGTGTGATCCGGCGGTAAACCACCACAAAGGTACCTGTCCTCTTTGCGGTGGTGCGAGGGGAGGACGTGTGGCAGATTTGTATTTGGTGCGGCATGGGCAGACTGAGCTCAATGTGCAGAACATTTTGCAGGGTGGGCACGATTCGCCGCTTACGGCGCGCGGGCGCGAGCAGGCGCTGGCGACGCGCGCGGCGTTTGAGGCGCGTGGCGTGACCTTTGACCGTGTGTATTCCTCGCCGTTGGGCCGGGCGCGGCATACGGCTGAGCTAATTGCTGGTGAGGGCCGCTCGATAGAGCTGGTCGATGACCTGCGCGAGTGGCATTTGGGCTCGCTGGAGGGTACATCAAATCGCGAGATGCCGCCGCAGCCCTGGGGCGATTATCCGGTGGCCTTTGGTGGCGAGTCTGAAGGCGAGCTCCAGTCGCGCATGGTCGCGGCGCTGTCCCACATCATGGCCAGGCCGCAGCACGACTGTGTGCTGGCAGTCTCCCACGGCTCTTCCTGCCAGGAGTTTCTTGAGTATGTGACTGGCGGGGGAGAGCTACCCGACAACGGTGCCGTGCTTCATTTTGGCTATTGCGACGGTGCGTTTTCGCTCCTTGATTGGTAACGAACGAAAGGACCCCTATGAATAAAGACCTGTATCTGGTTCGTCATGGGCAGACAATATTCAACCTTAAGCGCATTATTCAGGGTTGGAGTGACTCGCCGCTCACGCAGCTGGGATGCGACCAGGCGGCACGTGCCGGCATGTTCTTACGTGCGCGCGGCATTGAACCCGATCATGCCTACACCTCCACACTTCATCGCACCGAGCAGACTATCGCCAACCTGTGGCCGGGCTTGGCGTACGAGCGCCTGGACGGTCTGCGTGAGTGGTTCTTTGGCGACTTTGAGGCCGAGCGCGTGATGCTTATGCCCGAGCGGCCGTGGCGAGATTTCTATCGTCAGTTTGGCGGCGAGGGCCAGATGCAGGTGCGCGAGCGCATGGCGGCGACGATAACCGATCTTATGCGACGTCCGGACCACGAGTGCGTGCTCGCGGTGAGCCACGGCTCGGCTATCAAGGAGTTTTTGGACCACGTGCGGGGCGCGGCGGCCGACGAGCGCGAACGCGTGCCGGGCAACTGCTCAGTGCTGCAGTTTGCGTTTGACGATGCGGCCGATACGTTTGAACTGGTCGAAGTCTTTACGCAGGAAGACTACGCGCGCGAGCTGGGGCTTGAACCGCTCGTGGCTACTGCGGGTCCGCAGCGCGGATAACGCGAGCGCGGCGGCACGGGTCGTCGGCATAACTTCTCGACGCAAAAGGGGCGGAGATGCATGTACCTGCTGCATCTCCGCCCCCTGTTTGTTGGGCTGCCGATTTTTGTGCTGGACGGTCTGGTCTTGCTAGAACCGCGCGACCTGGTGCGTGAGCAGACCCGTCGGAACCTGCGCCGCGCCGCCGCTGACCTGCGCGGCGGGGAAGAGCGCAGCTACGGCAAAGTTGAACGGCTCTTTGCCCGTGTAGGTGCCGGCGGCACGTGCATCGTCGGCCAGGAGCTGTGATGCCTCGACTAGTGCGACAGCGTAGGCAGGGTCGTCGGCCAGTGCCGGCTCCGGCGCCTGGTCGAGCATGGCGCGGATGGCCCCGACGGCGTCCTCGCGCTTGACCTCCCACACGCGGTGCGTAATGCCGGCGGGGTCGGTGACGGCATAGAGTGAAGCGCCCTCTTTTGCGGCGCCGAGGATGATATCCATGACGGGAGAGGCTTCGTAGACAAGCGTTACGGGACGGGGCTGTACCTTGAGGTCGGCGATTGCGCGCGCAGCGGCGGTCGTATCGGCGGCAACCGCGTCGCCGCCCGCCAGCGCACCAACCGGGCAGATCGCCACGACACCCGTCACACGTCCCGGCTCGCCCGAGCATTCGTACACGTAATACGCCGCACCCGGGTCCTTGAGCATCAGACCATCGGCAAGGGCTCCGCGCAGAGCATCGTTGCCGCTCAGGATGCTGCCCATTGCAGGCAGCGCCTCGAGCACGCGGTCCTGAGCCGGGCGGATGCAGGGAAACGGAAGTGCTTTCATGGGCGGTCCTAACGCACGAGTCGGTTTGTTCGCGGCTTATTATGCCCCAACTTGGCCGCTCGCGTCCCAGAGCACGTTATCGGCGAGCGCGATTAGCACCTGCTGACAACGAACGATATCGGCGTGGGGCACATATTCGTTGGGCTTGTGCGCGAGCGCGAGCGACCCGGGACCGTAGCTCATGCAATTGCGGTTACCTGTCTTGCCGGCAATGACGGCGGTGTCGGTGTAGCCGGTAAAGAAGCCGACGGTCGTGTCCGCGTCCGTCACGTCATCGGCGGCACGCTTGAGCGCTGCTAGAAGGGGAGAGTTCGGGTCGCGCTCGATGGCGGGGCGGTCGCCCGTCACGGTGTAGCTGCCATGGCAACCGGGGACCGCGGCTTCGGCGCCGGCGATGGCCAGCTCTACCATGCGCTTCGCGGCGGCCGTATCGGTCGGAGGCGTCAGACGCATGTCGACCCAGACTTTGGCGCGGTCGGGCACGACATAGGGGCGATATCCGCCCTCGATTTGGCCAAACGTGATGGTCGAAGGCCCCAGCTCATCGTGCGCGGGCAGCGCCATAAACGCGCGACGGAGCGAACACACGACCTCGGCCATGGCAGCGACGGCATCCGCGCCCTTCCAGGGCTGGCTCGCATGCGCCGTCACGCCAGTCATTTCAATCTCGAACCACGTACGCCCCTTGTGCGCCACCTGGATCTGTCCGTCGGTGGGCTCGGTGTCCAGCACCCATTCACGCGAGCCGACCCAGCCAGCATCGATCGTGGCCTCTGAGCCGCGCATAAAGTCCTCCTCGTCGACCGAGCAAATGAGTGAGAAGCCACGGCGGGGCAGCTTGCCTTCTGCCGCCACGCGCTCGAGCGTATGGACCAGTGCGGCAATGGCGCAGGCCAGGCCACCCTTCATATCGCAGGCACCGCGGCCATAGAGTTTATCGTTGCGCACGATCGCTCCGAGCGGCGGAATGTCCGCGTCCCAGCCATCGCCCAGTGTAACGGTATCCATATGGCAGATATAGACGAGCCGTGGCTCGTCGCTCAGTCCCGGCACGGTGACCATAAGGTTGCGGCGCCCGGGCAGCACCTCGAGTTCCTCAACCTGCACGGCATCGAGTACCGGATGGCTCAGCTGCGCCAACCGTTCCTCAACCAACGCTTTGATATAGCGTTCAATCTCGCCCTCATACGCACCTGGGTCGGAACTGTCGATCCGCACGAGCCCTTGCGTAAGCCACCAGGCAAAATCTGTATCAACCATAGGCACCTCACAGATAGTTAGGTCAACATACAGATTGTATGCCAAGAAGCGGCTCGGTGCATTTAATGGAGCGCTCACAAAAACGGGGGCGCCTCTCGTGCGAAAGGCACCCCCGCGGGCATTCAATGTCAGTGACGGGCAGGCCACATGGGGAGCTGCCCGTCAGGTCAGTCGGCGCTACTTGATCACGCGCACGCGATACATCGACGGAATCTGCTTGAGCGCCTCGATGGTGCTGCTGTCTAGGTGTTCGTCGGTGTCGAACATGGTGTAGGCGTTCTCGCCGGCGGACTCGTTGGTCATACGCTGCACGTTGGCGTTGTCCTTGGCCAGGATGGCCGTGATCTGGCCGATCATGTTGGGCACGTTGGCATGCAGGCAGGCAATGCGGCTTGCAGCGCGCGCCTTGCCCATGCTGCAGGCGGGGTAGTTGACGCTGTGTGCGATGTTGCCGTTCTCCAGGTAATCCTTGAGCTCGCTGATGGCCATGTCGGCGCAGTTGGCCTCGGCCTCGCCGGTGCCGGCGCCCGAGTGCGTGGTGATAAACGTATTGGGCATCTTGACCGTCTTGGGCGTGGCGAAGTCGCAGCTAAACCAGCTGAGCTTGCCCTCGCGCAGGGCGGCGTCGACGGCGTCCTCGTCAATGATGGTTTCGCGCGCGTAGTTGATGAGCACGGCGTCCGGTGCCAGCAGGTTAATCTGCTCGGTGCTGATCATGCCGATGGTGTCGGCCTTGCTGGGCACGTGCACGGTGAGGTAGTCGCAGCCGCGGCAGAGATCCTCGAGCGTGCCCACGCGCTGCACCTCGCGGCTCAGCACCCACGCGTGCTCGACGGAAATGAACGGGTCGTAGCCGTAAACGTCCATGCCCAGGTCGACGCAGGCGTTGGCGACCTTGGAGCCCACGTTGCCCAGGCCGATGACGCCGATGCGCTTGCCCTTGAGCTCGCGGCCCACAAAGGCCTTCTTGGCCTTCTCGGCATCGACCTGAATCTCGGGGTCGTCGGCGTTGTCGCGCACCCAGTTCATCGATTGCACCACGCCGCGGCTCGAGAGCACCAGCATGCCTAGGACGAGCTCCTTGACGGCGTTGCTGTTGGCACCGGGGGAGTTAAAGACGACGACGCCCTTCTTGGCGTATTCCTCGACGGGGATGTTGTTGACGCCGGCGCCGCAGCGGGCGATGGCGCGAATGCCCTCGGGCAGCTCGTAGCCGTGCAGGTCGGTGGAGCGCATCAGGATGGCGTCGGCCTCCTCGGCGGTGCCCACAAACTCGTAGCCCTCGCCAAACTCGACCTTGCCGTCCTTGGTGATGTCGTCGATGGTCTTAATCTTGCGCATGAAAAACTCCTTAGCGGGTTTGTTTAAAACAAGTGGTTTGAAGTGGCTGGTCGGCCCGCGGGTTGCGGGCTAGTTAGATCGCGGGCTCAAACTATGTTGCGCTTCGAAGTCCTTCATATACGAGGCCAGTGCCTGCACGTCTTCCATGGTCACGGCGTTGTAGATGCTGGCGCGCATGCCGCCGACGAGGCGATGGCCCTTGACGTTTTGGATCTGGTGCTCTGCCGCGCCCGCAACAAAGGTGGCGTCGAGGTCGACATCGCCGGTGCGGAACGTGACGTTGGCGATGGAGCGACTGTCTTTCTGCGTGGTGCCATGGAACAGCTCGCTGTTCTCGAGCAGGTCATAGAGCAGGTTGGCCTTGGCCCAGTTGCGCTCGGCCATGGCTGCAAGTCCGCCGGTCTGCTCGACCCAACGGAACACCTTGCCGCACACGTAGATGCCAAAGGTGTTGGGCGTGTTGAGCATGGAGCCCTTGGCGGCCTGGGTCTTAAGGTTCAGGTACTGCGGTGTCTGCGCAAAGGCGGGGCCATCGGCGATAAGGTCGTCGCGCACGATGACCACGGTCACGCCCGCGGCTCCGGCGTTTTTCTGCGCGCCGGCGTAAATGAGCCCGTAGCGCTCGACGTCGAGCGGCTGCGACAGAAAGCAGCTCGAGACATCGGCGACCAGCGGCACGTCGCCGCAATCGGGCAGCTCGTGGTACATGGTGCCAAAGATGGTGTTGTTCTGGCATATGTAGACGTAGTCGAGCCCGTCGCCCGCGGCTTCGGCGGCAATGCGCGCGTTGATGTCGGCCATGTTGGGAATGCGGTCGAAGTTGGTGTTCTCGGAGCTCGCGAGCAGTACGGTTTCGCCGTACTTGGCGGCCTCTTTGTACGCCTTGTTGGCAAAGTTGCCGGTCACGACGTAGCCGGCGCGGCCGCGGCGCATGAGGTTCATGGGGATGCCCGCAAACTGTAGCGTGGCGCCGCCCTGCAAAAACAGGACACGGTAGTTGTCGGGGATGCTCAGCAGGCGGCGCAGGGTTGCCTCGGCGTCATCGATGATCTGCTGGTACATGCTAGATCGATGGCTCATCTCGAGCACGGACATGCCGCAACCGCGGTAGTCCATCATCTCGTCGGCGATCTCGGCGAGCACGCTTGTGGGCAGTGCAGCCGGGCCAGCTGAGAAGTTGTGCACACGTGCCATCTTCTAGTCCCCCCTCGTAGTCGTTTGAACGTTCGGGATACTTTAGCACAGTGGAGCGCCAGGCGCGACCGTATCACGGTAAAACTCGACTGCGCCGCTATGATTTACAGGATGGTTACATGGGGGGTGACCTTACCTGATGGCTCGCATCCGATCCGCCTCGGCCTTCGCTTGTTTCCAGGGGCGCACGCGACCGTTGGTGAGGTCGTCGTAACCATGAGCGATGGTACGTTGAATGTGATCTTCGCGTTCCTGAATGGTAGTTAGCGCGCGCGTCTGATCAGAAATAGGCTTTACGACAGGCATATGAAACTTCTTACATAGAATCATATGTATAACTCTATGTTGAGCGTAGCGGAGGGTGGCGTTGGGCGTGTGCGTGCCTGCATTCGTAAGCGCGGTTGTCTGGCAAGTGTGATTTGGGGCGACCTCGTTAAAGTTTCTAAACTGCGAAAATGACCGTTAACCGGATTAAATTTTGTTACTCAACATTTGACACTCTGGGCGTGGTAACTTTTTACCAACAGGTATGATTATTGTCATGTGCGCCGCGCCTGCCTGCCGGGTTGCGGCGCACTTGTGACAGCCTTTGACACCCTTGGAGCGTGTACTGTGGATGTAACCACAAAAAGCGTTCGGGGGGGGGTGCTCACTCGCGAGCAATTCCTCCCGCATGAGATGCGCATCGTCGCTGCCCTTCGTATGCAGGGCGCAAACGACGAGCAGGTCATTGTACGCGTAAAGAGCGAGAACCTCTTTCAATATCCCACGGAGCGCATGGTCGCCAACCGCGCAACCGTGTGCCTTCGCCGCCTTGACGCCATGGTGCCCACGGACGCCGTATGCGCCGCGCGCGGCATCGACCCCAAAACCGCCGTCGAGGCTGCGTCATCCCTAACCAGGCTCATGGCATCCGGCACTCCCACGCAGGCGGACCAGGCCATCTTCTACAGCATGATCTGCCGCTACGATATCGTGCGCGAGCTCGTGCTCGTCGAGATGGGGGAGCGCCTACAAAACTTCGATTATGCCTTTACGGCGGTTGACCTCAACGCCTTTATGACACGCTTTACCACGGAGTATCCGGACGCGGCCCGCTGGACTGAGGCCACGGTCAAGCGCATTAAGGGCTCGCTCCGCCAGACGCTCCGTCATGCCGGCCTTATCGGCGAGGGCCAGGGCCCGGAGTCCGAGCGCCTGTCACCACTCTTCCTCGATTCCGATGTCGAGCGAGCCTTGGTTCAGCTGGGCGAGCAGTCGCTTATCGCGGCCCTTACCGGCAGGGTGGTGATGTAGCGTGGCTCCCGTCAAAAGCGCCGTCGACCCTGTTATCACCCCGGCGACCGATCTCACCACCAATATCGGCATCCATTCCCGCAAGAGCGTCGTGGCGGCGCATGCCCGCTCCGAGCGCGCCTGTCAGGAATTTGAGCGCCGTGCGCAGCTTCTGCGCGAGTGCCTGTGCAGCGAGGACTTTTTGGCCAACAAGGGCATAGGCAATGAGATCGGCTTCCACACTTTTTGCTATGACCCCGCGCTGGAGTTTGAGGCGCGTGCATTATTTGACACCCTTTCACGCGATGCCGAGGCCGACAAGCTTCCATGCACGCTCAAGGTCGTGAACCTTTACGACGCCGTGCTGGCAATTCTCGAAAAGCGCCGTGTCCTCAAGGCTATCCCGCACCAAGAGGAGCGCCGCGGTACCCAGCGCGTGCTCGAGGACGTGGCCAAGTTCGCCTCGCCCGAGAAAGTCTCCGCGTACATCCTTGAGCAGACCGAGCCGCACGCGCCTGGAGACGTCGTTCTCCTCACCGGCGCGGGCGAGGTTTTCCCGTTCTTTCGCATACACACGCTTCTCCACTGCATGCTTGCGGATTTTGATGAGGTGCCTGTGGTCGCCGCCTATCCGGGCAGTTTCAACGGCTCTTCTTTCCAGCTCTTTAACCGTCTGCCGGCCGACAACTACTACCGCGCCATCGATATCTCGTAAGCACGGCTCCCCGCAGGCAAGTCCCTGCCGCTGGTAACAACCCTTTGCCATAACGTTCCCAAACCCAAAGGAGCACCCATGGACAACACGATCATTCGCGACCTCTTTGCAAAAGACATCAACCGCTCCATCAACGGCGTGGTCAAGGTCCAGGATTCAAAAGATGGGTCCATCCGCCAGGAGCTTGACGAGTACGTGGTGACGCGCGAGTTGCAGAGGCACTTTGCCACGTTCTTCAAGGCCTACGGCGATGCCATCGATGCGCGCACCGACAAGATCGGCGTGTGGATCAGTGGTTTCTTCGGTTCCGGTAAATCGCACTTCCTCAAGATGCTGAGCTACCTGCTCGAGAATCGCCAGATCGGCGGCAAGAGCGCCATCCGCTACTTTGACGGCAAGATCGTCGACCCCATGGTCGCGGCTGCCATGGAGCGCGCCTGCTCGGTGCCCACGCAGGCCATCCTCTTTAACATCGATAGCAAGGCGGGCCAGTGGAAGCAGGGCGATACGGCTCCCACGGCGCTGCTTCGCGGCTTTGAGCGCATGTTCTACGAGGCGCGCGGCTTCTACGGCGAGGACCTCAAGCTTGCAAAGCTCGAGGACTACATCGATTCCCTGGGCAAGACCCAGGAGTTCCGCGAGGCCTTTGAGCGCGTCAACGGCGAGTCCTGGCTCCAGGCCCGCGACACCTACAGCTACTTTGAGGACGACGTCGTCGAGGTGCTGCAGAGCGTGCTCGGCATGAGCGAAAAGGCCGCATGGAACTGGCTTGAGGGTTCTGAGGACGAGGTTTTGGCCCCCGATGTCTTTGCCAAAAAGGTCAAGGACTACGTGGACGCTCAGACGGCGGGCCACGGCGGCAACTTCCGTTTGCTCTTTATGGTCGACGAGGTGGGTCAGTTTATTACAAACGACAAGGACCCAAGCCTTATGCTGAGCCTTCAGACCATCGTCGAGGAGCTGGGTGCTGCCTGCGGTGGCCGCGTGTGGGTGATGGTCACGAGCCAGGAGGCCATCGACAACCTGAGCCTGCCCGTGGGCAACGACTTTTCAAAGATCCAGGGCCGTTTCAATACCCGCCTTTCGCTCTCCAGCTCCAGCGTGGACGAGGTCATCCAGCGCCGTGTGCTCGAGAAGACCGCGCCGGCGGCCGATATGCTTGCACGGGTCTACGAGCAAGACACCGCCGTGCTCAAAAACAACTTTACCTTTGAGGGTGGCTCGCGCTCCGACCTTGCCGGCTACGCCAACTCCAAGGATTTTGTGGCTAGCTACCCGTTTGTGGGCTACCAGTTTAAGCTCCTGCCCGACGTCATGACCGAGGTGCGCAAGCACGGTGTCAAGGCCAAGCACATGTCAACGGGCGAGCGCTCCATGCTGAGCGCGTTCCAGGAGAGCGCTCAGGCCATCCAGCATGACCGGGCCGGTGCGCTCGTGCCGTTCTGGCGCTTCTTCGATACCATCTCCAAGGACCTGGAGCACGGCATCAACCAGGTGGTCGACCGCGCGGTCCGCGCGGCCGAGGACGCAAAGGGCCTTGAACCCTACGACGTTCAGGTGCTCAAGCTCCTGTACTTGATCCGCTACATCGGCTACGTTAAGGCCACGGTCGAGAACATCTCCATCTTCATGATCGACGGCCTCGACGTGGACATGCGCGCCCTCAAGGACCGCGTCAAGGAGTCCCTTGCCCGCCTGGAGCGCGAGAACTACGTGGCACGCCAGGGCGATACTTATAGCTTCCTCACCGACGAGGAGCAGGAGATAGCGCAGGAGATCGCACGCACCCCGATCGATAACGTGCAGGTGATCGAGTCTATCAAAAAGCGCCTGTTCGACAGCATCTATACCGCGCGCAAACTCAACCGTGGGGCCAATGACTTCCCGTTTGACCGCTATGTGGACGGCTCAATCCACGGTACCAGCATGGGCGGCATGGAGCTTTGCGTGGCGACTATGGCGAGCGACCTGGGCCGTGCGGACGATACCGAGCTGGCCTTGGATTCTTCGGGCAAAGCCATCGTGGTCTTGAGCGACGAGGCGGATTATTGGGAGACGCTCGTCAACGCCGCCAAGATCCGCAAGTACGCCAAGACGCGAAATCTCCAGGAGCTTCAGCCGAGTACGCGCCAGATCGTCGAGTCCAAGATGCGCGAGGCGGCTTATAACGAGAAGGAGGCCGATACCCTTTTGAGCGAGGCCGTGCTCCATGCACGTTGCGCGGTCAACGACCGCATGGTTGAGGTCCGCGCGGCCAAACCCGCCCAGGTCTTTGAGCAGGTGCTGGCGCAGCTGTGCGATGTGGTCTTTGAAAAGGCCGACTATATCGGCTCGCCGGTCATGAGCGATTCCGATATCCGCTCCACTCTGGCGGGCAACGTTCAAGCGGGGCTCGCTGGCATGGACGCGGGTAACACGCGTGCGCTCAAGGAGGTCGAGGACTACCTCAAAGTTCAGCACCAGCGCCACCTGGATACCGCTATGGGCGATATCCAGCGCCAGTACCAGCAAAGGCCCTTTGGCTGGCGCGAGGTCGACATCGCAAATGTGGTGGCGCAGCTTGTGGTAGAGCAGCGCGCGCAGGTGCTGTTTGGCGGTCAGACGGTTCAAGCTAACGACAGCCGCATGGTGGCACTCCTTCGCAAGGATGCCGATAAGGCCCAGGTGCGCTTGCGCATGCGCATGAGCGACCGGTTGCTGCGCGCCACGGGCGAACTCATGTGTGACCTGTTTGATCTCAAGACCGTGCCCTCCAACGAGGATAGGCTCGTGGTCGAGCTCAAGGAGCGCCTTGAGGACTTGCGCGAGTCGTGCCTCGCCATAGCACGCGACTACTATACGGGTATCAAACCGCTCTATCCGTATCCTGGCGAGAGCGAGTGTGAGAAGATGCGCTCGGAGGTGGCCGACGTCCTTAAGGACCAGAACGAGTCCGAGGCGTTCTTGACCACGTTCACCAAGCATGAGGAGCGCTTGCTCGATGCCAAGGAAGACTTTGACAAGGTGGTTGAATTCTTAGAGTCCAACCAACGAACGGCGTTTGACCACGCTAGGGATTTCTTGAGCCGCACCGAGGGTATCGAGTATGCCTCCGATGACATTCCCAGCGCGGTGGAGAACGTGGCAAAGGTGCGCGAGATCCTCAAAGATCCCAAGCCCTATGGCCGCATTAAAGACCTGCAGCCGCTTATGGATCCCGTTGAGGACGACATAAAAAAGCTGCTGGGCATCCGCCGCAATGAGTTTTTGTGCCGCATCGAGAGCGATCTGCAAGACCTGCAGGCACAGGCTGAGAGTCAAAAGGGCTTTGTCAATCAAGCCAAGGATGCCATAGCAGAAGCCGCCGCCAAATACGAGTCGTTCAAAAACCGTGCCCACAGTGCTCAAAGCCTCAACGAGCTGAGTGTTGCCGCGACTAACTGGGGCAACTGGATCGTTGCTGCAACCAACAAGATATACGACGCCGTGGATGCGGCCCGCATGCGCATGGACAACGAGCGCCGCACCACTGAGGTCACGAGTACGGGTGAGGTGGTCAAGAAGGTCTCCAACAAGGGCGCCGCATCGTCTGCTCCCGTGCCCGCGCCCAAGCCCCAGCGCAAGATCAAGACCGTGCGCCGCGCCGATCTGGCCAAGCCGAGTCGTCTCTTGTCCGCAGAGGACGTGGAGCGCTATGTGGATGACTTGCGCTCCCGCCTTATGCAGGCACTCGCTGCAAACGACGAGATCCGTATCAACTAACCCGCGGGGCAACCGGCGCCAAAACGTGCGCCGGTTGCTTATGGCGTTTAGAAAGGCTCATCAACCATGAACGATTCTGCTCTTAAGAGCTTCTGCACCTGGGCCCGCACGGAGCTCATCAAAGGCGTTGAGGCGCAGATGGTGCGCTACGGCATCACCGAACCTGCACCTGCGCCCGCTGGGTCCGAGACCGTCAACAGCCTGCCCCTAAGCCCGGCTGAGGTTGAGCAACGCGATGAACTGCTGCGCATGCAGGCAGAGGTGGGTCACGAGGCGCTCTGCGACCGAGCGGCCTACACCTGGTTCAACCGCATCGTGGCCATTCGCTTTATGGATGCACGCGGATGGCTCCCCAGCCGCATGCGTATGCTGAGCCGTGCGGACGGCAGCCATGGTAGCGAGGCCGTGGAGAATGCTCTGGACGTGGAGATAACGACGGCCGATACCGATCGCATAGCCGAGCTCAAAATGGCGGGCTTGGATGAACCGTTGTGGCGCTACCTGTTTGTTGCTCAGTGCGAGGAGCTTGCCGATTGCCTGCCGGGCGTCTTTGAACGCGTGGGCGGAGCCATGGAGCTGCTGTTGCCCCAGGGCCTCATGATGGCTGACAGTGTGGTGGGCAAACTCAATGCCGTCCTCGCTGACGAGGACTGGCGCGAGGGCGTGACCGTTCTGGGCTGGATGTATCAGTATTACAACGCTGACGTTAAAGACGAGTTCTTCAAGTCCAAGCGCAAGGCAGCGGCGGCGGATATCGCACCTGCCACGCAGCTCTTCACCCCCGAGTGGATCGTGCGCTATATGGTCCAGAACTCGCTCGGCCGTCTGTGGATGCTCAACAATCCGGGGAGTTCGCTGCGCGAGCGCATGGAGTACTACATCGAGCCCGACGAGGAGCACGAGGACTTCATCTACATCTCGAGCCCCGAGGAGATCACGCTCTGCGACCCGGCGTGCGGCTCGGGCCATATCCTGATCTATGCGTTTGAGCTGCTTTTTGCCATGTACGAGGAGCGCGGCTATCGTGAGCGCGAGATTCCCGAGCTCATTCTTACTAAAAACCTTGCAGGCATGGAAATCGATTCCCGCGCGGCACAGATCGCGGAGCTGGCGCTTGCCATGTGCGCCCGCGAGCACGACCGTCGCTTCTTTAGGCGTGGCGTTCGCGCCGACGTTACCGTGCTCTCGAGCATCCCGCTAGGGGAGGACGAGCTGCCGGGTAACAAGAAGCTCGCCGAGGAGCTGAGTCATTTGGGCGAGATCGGTTCGCTGCTCAATCCTTCAGAGGACGAGATCGACGAGCTCAAGGCTGCCGCCGCGAGTTGTTCCGATGACCTTTTTGCCGCTACGGCCAAAACTAAGCTCGAAAGCGCTGCCGCCATCTGCGAGAAGCTGTCCCATCGTTTTACCTGCACCGTTGCGAATCCTCCGTATATGGGCAGCAGCAGCTTTAATCCATTCATGAGCAAGTGGATCAAGAAGAACTACCCCGACGTGAAGAGCGACCTCTGCACGTGCTTTATCGAGCGCGGTTTTAACCTTGTCGAGGATAAGGGCTACGCCGCAATGGTTACCATGCAGAGTTGGATGTTCCTGGGCAGCTTTGAGAAGATGCGCGCCAAGGTTATCGACAACAAGACAATCGTTTCCATGGCCCATCTGGGACCTCGCGCGTTTGATGCTATCGGCGGCGAGGTCGTCAACGTTACAGCTGACGTGATCTACAACCAGCATTCGGACGCCGAGGGCGCCTATGTGCGCCTTGTTGATATCAACGGCTCTGAGGCCAAGAGGCTCAAACTGGTCGAGGCCATCCAAAACCCCGATTGCGGCTGGTTCTACCGCTGCGACGCCGGCACCTTCAAGCAAATCCCCGGCACCCCCATAGCCTACTGGGCCAGTGACGCTCTTCTGGATGCGTTTGGAAACGCAAAACAGCTCAGTGAGTATGGCAAGCCGCGCCAAGGGCTTGCTACTGGCGAGAACGCTCGTTTCGTTCGCGAGTGGTGGGAAGTCGATGATTGCAAGAGCGTCTATTCCTGTGGATCTATTCAAGAGTCGATTGAAAACGCTTGCAAATGGTTCCCCTACAACAAGGGAGGCGATTTTCGTAAATGGTACGGTAATAATGAATGCGTTATCAATTGGGAGAGCAATGGCCACCTAGTTCGAGAGTTCGCGGGTTCGGTGATTCGAAATCCCGACTGTTTTTTTATGCCTTCGATTACATGGTCAAAAATCTCGAGCGGGTCTATTGCGTTTCGTTTTAAGCCTGCTGGGCATATCTTTGATGTGGCGGGCACGAGCGTTTTTAGCGACGAGGAGTCACTCAAGTATCTCCAGGGAGCTTGTAACAGCTCCGTGATTATGCGTGTCGCAAGCATGCTCTCGCCGACGCTTAATTTCGAGGTAGGCCAAATCGCAACCTACCCGATCATTCAGAACGAGGAACAGGAGCCGTTGGTCAACGACATGGTCGACTCGTGCCGCGAACTATCAAAAACCGATTGGGATTCGTTTGAAACCTCTTGGGATTTCAAACATAACCCTTTGGTGTAGGTGCTGGTTATGGACAAAGCCTGTATATCTTCATTTCATATGTCTCTGCATGAATCTAGCTATTGGACTCCGGATGAGATTTCTTCTATTTGGGATTTCTTTGTGACTAAATCTGTAGCTAACTCTGCCTCTCAAAGAAGAACCGCCTCTGATTATGGATTGAAACAATTGCCATTCGATACTCTTCTTGAGTATGAAGGGGTGCCTTCCGGGAAGCGTGAATTACTTATGGCTGATAATCTTGGAGATGTGATTGAGGAATATGGATTTAAAACAACTGTAAATCAAAAGTCGGCTGATGGAGTTAAACAAGAGATTGAAGCTCCGATTGATATCGTTAGTCCGAGGGTCCTCTGTATTCAACCTTATACAATCTCTGGTCGCAAGGGTCCCGAACCTAAAGACTCAGGTAAAGGAATGACTTTACTAACTCATATCCGCAATTCACTTGCACATGGGTGTACGTATTACTTCCCTAATGGAATGATGCTTCTCGAGGATAAAGCTGGTGGTTCAAGTGGAAAAACGACTGCCATGATGCTTCTGCCTCAAAAGGCGTTTACCGACTGGATAAAGGCGATTGATATTGACGCTCGTTTTTATTTTAAGGACGCTGGCAGAGGCGAATTTGAAAAGCTCATTCATAGAAAGAGCAACAAACACTAGGGAATTAATAAACGACGCGCTTTAATCCGTAAAGAATTTAAATCTGTTAATTGTTTAGCTGGCTAGTGCAAATTTTAAATTTGCATAGCCGCACTTTTCAACAAAGAAAGGGCGGTCTGTCATGGCCACTTTACTTCAAGATAAATACGAGGCTCGCAAGGCCGAGGTCAATGCTCGCTTTGAGCAGCTTCGCACTAACGAAGAGGAGCTCAACCGAATCTTTGCCAAGATCTACAACATGGAGGGTGAGGTGCCCATCGAGGTCGAGGATAAGTTCGTTTCGGTGGCGCGCATCTTCGATACCGCAGATGAGATTCCCGAGAGCTATAAAGGCAACAAATACGTGCGTACCAAGCGCGACGAGATCACCTCGCTCATAAGCTATGCCGTGGGGTGCATGTTTGGTCGCTATTCGCTGGATGTGGACGGACTGGTCCTGGCCGATCAGGGCGCCACGGTCGACGACTATCTGTCAAAGATGTCTGATCCCGCGCACGTGACCTTTATGCCCGATAGCGATAACGTGCTGCCCATCACCGACGATGAGTACTTTGACGACGACATCGTGCGCTACTTTATCGACTTTGTGCGTACCGTGTACGGCGAGGAGACGCTCGAGCAGAACCTGGCCTTTATTGCCGAGGCGCTCGGCGGCAAGGGCACCTCGCGCGAGGTAATCCGCACCTACTTTTTGAAGGACTTCTTTAAGGACCACTGCCAGACCTATAAGAAGCGTCCCATCTACTGGCTGTTCGACAGTGGAAAAAAGAACGGCTTCAAGTGCCTTGTTTACATGCATCGCTATCAGCCCGACCTGTTGGCTCGCATCCGCACCGACTATGTGCATGAGCAGCAGGAGCGCTATCGCTCGCAGATCGGCTATGCCAACGATGCCCTTGCCAGTGCCGAGCGCGGCGAGCGCGTGCGCTTGGATAAGCGCGTCAAAAAGCTCAACGACCAGCTCAAAGAGACCATTGGCTACGAGGAGAAGCTGCATCACTTGGCAGATCAGATGATCAAGATCGACCTGGATGACGGCGTCAAGGTCAACTACGCCAAGTTTCAGGATGTGCTGGCAAAGATCAAGTAACAGCAGATACGGTAAGGATATTCATGCCCAAGATCGATGTAGAAGAACAGCTCAAACTGCGGTTTTTGCAACCGTTGCTCGCATGTATGCCCCGCCGTGTGGTGGTTTGGCACGATGCGGACGGCGAGTTTGCCCCTGAGTTTGAGCGATTGGCCGCCGAGGGTTTCGACGGCGCGGGGGCCGATGCTGGCGTTATGCCCGCTCACGGTGACTTTGAGCGCCCGGTGCGGTTTGTTGAGGCCTGCGAGGGCCGCATGTTTGCCGTTAAGAAGCTTATCAACCGCGATGACCTTGCGAGCGATATCTTGCTGTATCGCCGTTGCCCGCGCGGCAGGCTTGAGGGCGATTGGCTTGCCGATGTCGAGCTGTATGCCGATCGGTTCCAGGCTGACTATCTTTCGCTTTTGGCCGATCAGCTTGGTATCGAGAACATCGATGCCGTGCGCGAGAGTCTGCGCGAGCACAAGGCGTTCTTTGATGCCAAGACCCGCTGCGCTAAGTTTGCCGCGTGTGTTCCGCATGCCTCGGGCGCATCCGATATCGAACTCGGCATCCTTACGGTGATTTTTGGCGGTAAAGAGCCTGGCGACGCGCGGCCCGCGTTTGTACTGCGCGGCTGTATGACCACGCTGCTGCACGAGGGGCCCGAGGCACTGGCCGAGTTGGCGGACAAGTACTGTGTGCGCGATGTTCTCTCTGCCTTCATTGTGCGTTGCTATGGGTTTGAGGGGCCGCTGTATGAGCGTGATTCGCTGCTTGCACTGGCATCCCACGTGTTCCTTACGGCGGCATCCACAGCGATTCCCGAGGGAGCGCTCAAGGGACTCGAGCGTTTTGTGGCTCCTGCCTATGGTCCCTATTGTCTTGAGGCAGTGCGTACGTGGGACCAGGCTGCCGATGCTCAGGCTTCGAGCGAGGACCTATTTGAGATCTGCCGTTTGGTAGAGGATGCTCGCGGGCTCTTTGCACGGTTTGAGGCCTTGCCGATCGATGTGCTGGCCTCGCTTGATGTGTTCCCGTGCGTCAACGAGGCCGTGCTTTCGCAGCTGTTCTGCTCGTTTGCTCAGGGCGCGGACCGTGTTGAGGACGCGCGCACCTTTGCGGCGCGTCGCTGCGACCTGAGCTGGTACCGCCGTGTCGAGAGCTACTTTGACCTGCTTGTCGCCGTGGCCGATATGTGCGCGTTTAGGCAGGTGCACGCGGGCGGGTTCCATCTGGCGCAGCCCCAGCAGGTGTGGGATGCCTACACGTCCGATTGGTATGTCATGGACGCTGCCTATCGCCATATGTGCACCGCGTATTTGCGGGCACGCTCCGTCGAGTGCGATGTGCTCGAGGAACCTGCCCGAGCCGTAGTGGACTGGGCGGAGAATCTCTACAGTAACTGGTTCTTGGCCGATGCCAATGCATGCTGGGCATCGGCTGCGCAAGGGGAGTGGGCCGATTGCGGCTACATCGAGGGGCCCGAACGACAGGATGAGTTCTACTGGCACGTGCTGCCCGCCTTTGTGGGCTCTGCCAAAACGAAGGTCGTTATCGTGAGCGACGCGCTGCGCTATGAGGTGGCCCGCGACGTCGCGGCGCTGCTCGAGCGCGAGCGTGGCGGTAATGTCAAGGTCTCTAGCATGCAGGCGGTCTTTCCCTCCATTACCGAGGTTGGTATGCCCGCGCTGCTGCCACACCAAGCGCTTAAGCTTGCAGCGGATGGCTCGTTTGTGCTGGCTGACGGCATGCCCACTGCGACGACTCCGCAGCGCGAGGCCGTACTTGCTCACGTTGAGCCCACGGCCCGCGCTTTGCGCTCGAGCGCATTCCTCAACATGGCGGGAACCGAGCGTAAAGCGCTGCTCAAAGACTCCGAGCTCGTTTATCTCTACCACAACAAGATCGATGCCACGGGCGAGAAGGCCGCTACGCAGGATGACGTTTTCGATGCCTGCGCGGACGCCGTGGAGGAACTTGCCGCATTGGCGCGACGCGTGTGCACCGACGCTCCGGGCGCGCGTGTTGTTATAACGGCGGATCATGGCTTTATCTACACGCGTCGGGAACTTAACGAGTGCCAGATGCTCGGCAAGCCAGACCTTCCCTTCCTTGACGCTCCCGTCATGCACGGCAAACGTCATCTGGTGGTGCCCAACGAGGCCGTGGCCAAGCTTTCGGACGAGGCGCGCGGGGTGTTTGCTGATGTTGACATGGGGCGTTTGGGTGCCGGCTTTGAGGGGTTTGCCCCGCGTGAGAACGTGCACTTCAAACGACCCGGCGGTACTAACAACTACGTACACGGCGGCATGAGCCTGCAGGAGCTTTGCGTGCCCGTTATCGGATTTTGGCGTGCGCGCTCGGGTTCCAAGGACTTTGTCGATGCGCGTGCGGCGACGCTGCGCGTACTTAGTGAGGGACGCCGAGTGACCAACTCGCTCTTTTCGGTCAATTTGATCCAGGAAGAACCTGCCCAAGGTAAGGTCTTGCCGTGCGAGTACGAGTTGGTGTTTACCGATGCAAGTGGCAACGAGGTGAGCGATACGGTCAAGGCGCATGCCAACAAGACTTCTGTTAACTCGCAGGAGCGCGTGGTGCATGCCAAGTTTGCGTTGCATGCAGCGGATGGATTCTCGGCCAAGGGTCCGTACTATCTGGTCTGCCGCGAGCGCGAGACGGGCAAGATCGTTTGGCGCGAGACGTACACCATCGCTGTTTCATTTGCCCCCGTTGCTGATTTTGGTTTTTAGGAGTGTGCCCTATGTTTGATAGCCATGACGACGATCTGTGGGAAGTCCCCTCGATTGATGCGGATGTGCCCGAGCAGGCTGCGGTGCCTACAGGGGTGGCCGTGCCTGCTGCGGAGGCTGAGACTGCCGCGCCCGTTGAAGCTGCCGCGCCCGCCGAGGGTGAATCCTCGACCGATGGCTATGACCAGGCCGTGGCCGAGGACCCCGAGGGCGACGGCTACGACATGGATGGGCTGGACGGCAAACTGCTCTAGCACTTTGCTGGCAAGATCGTGCGCAAGGACCTGACGGCCCTTATGAAGCGCGGCGCCAACGTGCCCACCTTTGTGCTGGAGTACCTGCTGGGCATGTACTGCTCAACTGACGACGAGGATGCCGTGGCAGAGGGTTTGGAGCGCATCCGCAGGATCCTCACCGATAACTACGTGCGTCCCGACGAGTCCGAGCGCATTAAGTCCAAGATCCGCGAACTGGGCCGCTTTACCATCATCGATAAGGTGACGGCCAAGCTCGACGAGTACAAAGACATTTACGTGGCGTCGTTTGCCAATCTGACCATCGAGCCGTTTGTGATGCCGGCCGAGTACGTGCGCGACTATTCCAAGATTCTGCAAGGCGGCATTTGGTGCATTATGAGCATCGAGTATCGTCACCCCTTGGATGAGGAAGACGAGTTTGGCATGGAGGTCTTTGGCGACGATGCGCCGCGCCGCTCCAAGGCCAAGCGCAAAAAGCGCGGACCCGAGGACTCTCCGTTTAGTGTGGCGTCGCTCACGCCCATCCAGATGCCCAATCTAGACCTGGATGCCATGGTCGACGAGCGCCAGTACTTTACGCGCGACGAGTGGCTCAACATGCTGCTGCGCTCGGCTGGCTATGAGCCCAGCGAGCTTTCCGAGAAGGAGCGCCTGCACTTTATCGAGCGCATGGTGCCGCTGATCGAGCGCAACTACAATCTGTGCGAGCTGGGTCCCCGCGGCACCGGCAAGAGCCATATCTACAAAGAGGTCTCGCCTTACGCCATCTTGCTTTCGGGCGGCCAGACCACTACGGCCAACCTGTTCGGCCGCATGAACTCCATGCGCGCCGACCGTGTGGGCTTGGTGGGTCACTGGGACTGCGTGACGTTCGACGAGGTCGCAGGCATGCGCTTTAAGGACACCAATGCCGTGCAGATCATGAAGGACTATATGGCGAGCGGCAGCTACGCGCGCGGCCGCGACCAGATCAACGCCGATGCCTCCATGGTCTTTGAGGGCAACATCAACGACACTGTGCAAAACGTCCTTAAGACCACGCACCTGTTTGATCCGTTCCCGCCGGAGTTTAACAACGATTCGGCTTTCTTCGACCGTATCCACTATTACCTGCCGGGCTGGGAGATTCCCAAGATGCGCTCGAGCCTGCTGACCGGGCATTATGGCCTGATCACCGACTGCCTGTCGGAGTTTTGCAAGGAGATGCGCCGCAAGGACTTTACGCACCATATCGACCGTTACTTCCGCTTTAACAGCGACTTTAACAAGCGTGACGAGATCGCCGTGCGCAAGACCTTTAGCGGCCTTGCCAAGCTGCTGTTCCCCGACGAGGCCATGGACAAGGACGACGTGCGCTGGTTGCTTGACTACGCCATCGAGGGCCGTCGCCGCGTAAAGGAGCAGCTCAAGATTATGGCGGGCGTTGAGTTTATCGACGTTAACCTGGGCTATATGGATGCCGACAACCCGCAGGACGTGCACGTGGTGCGCGTGCCCGAGCAGAGCGAGGACACGCTGATTTCCGACGGGCCGCTGTTGTCCGGCCATGTGTTTGGCGTGGGCAGATCGCAGGGCGGCGAGGTCGCCGTGTACAAGCTGGAGAACAAGGCCGTTGCTGGCGAGTGCAAGTTTAAGCACGAGGGCGTGGCCTTTAACAAGCCGGTGCGCGATACGCTGGAGGCCGCGTTCGACAACTTTGTGAACCTGGCGAACCGCGTGGCGCCGGGCATGCACATTGGCTCCAAGGATTACCTGCTGTTCTATAACGACCTGCAGAGCAAGGGCCTGTCCGAAGAAGTTTCGCTCGCCGAGTTTGTGGGCCTTTGCTCTGCCTGTCTCTTATACACATCTGACGCTGCCGACGACTTAATAGGTGTAGATC
>UQIQ01000020.1 GCA_900541185.1 uncultured Collinsella sp. | reverse complement strand
CCTATTAAGTCGTCGGCAGCGTCAGATGTGTATAAGAGACAGGTTGATCGCCGAGGTCCGCGCCTTCACCGCCCCGGAGCGCGCCGCGAGCATGCAGCGCACCCCGTCGACCCACCCGTCCTGGCTCTTGGGGGTCCCGAGCCTTGAGCCGGACATCGCCGCGCGGGCCGCCCTCTCCGCGTCCGACTCGTCGCACTTCCCCTGCCCCGGGCGCCTCCTCTGCATCCCCGCCGGGGAGAGCGCCTCGCGCACGGGCATCCCAAGCGACGCGAGGTGCCTGGTGAGGCCCGCCCCGTAGGACGACGTCCCCTCCATCGCGACGCAGGCCGGCTCCCCGGCCGCCGCGATCGCCCCGGCGAGCGCCTCGTAGCCCGCCGCGTCGGCGGGGAACTGGCGGGACAGGACCTTGCGGCCCCTCCAGTCCAGGACGCACAGCCAGTGCGAGTCGGCGTGGGTGTCGACCCCGCAGAAGACCGGCCCGCGGGCGCCGGGTGCCGATTCGTTTTGCATGTCTCGCTCCGTTCTTTCCGTGCTCGCCTGGACCGGGCAGACGGCACACTGACGGGGCGCGATAGAATGCGGTTGTTCGGGTCCGCGGTATCGCTCCATGCTCCTATTAGGTCATGCGGCGGTCTCGGCTCGCCGCGGCCCGCGCGGGACATGTCAGGAAACGAGGGCAGCCCTGTGGGCGCCAGCGGAATGTGGGGTCACCGCGCGGTCCGCATCTGATGGTGTCGACGTCAATGGTATACGGGTGCACCATCGACGTCTTCAATACAGAAGATATCAGTGCGGAATGTTCCGGAGAGAAACCCCGTCACGCCCCCGGATTCCCTGCGTTTACGGCCTTGAGGTCGGCGTGGGCGGAGATCGTGGCTGATGGGGATACGTGTCCCGGTCGCTGTTTCGCGGCTTTGCCGCGAAAGGCGCGTTACTTTGGGATGGGTGGGGAACGTGGTTGTTGCGGCAACTGATCTCCGCCACAAATTACCCTTGGCATACTTGCACGAATACCCTCTCGTGCTACACTTGCAATTGCTGTTTCAGGGCGGGGTGGAATTCCCCACTGGCGGTAAATCGGGCGGTGCCAAAGGGGTGCCGTGGCGCAGGCGAGGTGCCTGCGACCGAGCCGATGAGTCCGCGACCCGTGCGTGTGTTGGTTCGCATGCCGGCTGAACTGGTGAGATCCCAGTACCAACGGTTAGAGTCCGGATGAAAGAGGCAGGTGATCTTATGTCTGAACAGTCGCAGCATATCCATTTTGAGAACACGAATAGGTGGAGCACCAAACAGCTCGTTACCATGGCGTTGATGTGCGCCTTGGGCGCCCTGTTTATGTACGTGCAGCTGCCTATCCTTCCTTCGGCGCCGTTTTTGACGTATGACCCGTCGCTGGTACCGGCGATGGTGTGCGGGTTTGCGTATGGTCCTGGCGCCGGCACTGCTGTTGCCGCTATGGCTATCGTTATCCATGCGCTCACCACGGGTGACTGGGTCGGCGCGCTTATGAACCTGGTTGCCACGCTGGGCTACATTCTGCCTGCGGCTATCGTCTATCAGAAGATGCATACCTATAAGGGTGCCGTGATTGGCCTGGTGCTCGGCGTTATTGCCGCTACGGCGTTGTCTATGGTCGCAAACCTTACCATTGGCGTATGGTTCTGGTATGGCTCGGTCGATGTGATCGCCCCGCTCATGATTCCTGCCGTGCTGCCGTTCAACCTTATCAAGACCGTGCTTAACTCGGTGTTGACACTGGCGGTGTATAAAGCGGTCTCCAACCTCATCACGCCTAAAAAGGACCAGGTCAAAGGCCGCGCATGATTGAGTGTCGGGGCGTTTCCTTTAGCTATGACGGTGCCGTACCGGCGCTCGACGGCGTCGATCTGAATATCGAGGACGGCGAGTTTTTCTGCATCCTCGGTGGCAATGGGTCGGGCAAGTCGACGTTTGCCAAGCATCTGAATGCACTGTTGCAGCCCGATGCGGGCACGGTACGCATCAACGGCATGGATGCGTCCGACCCCGAGCTGGTCTACGACATTCGTTCGACCGCGGGCATGGTGTTCCAGAATCCCGATGATCAGCTGGTGGCAACGCTTGTCGAAGATGACGTTGCGTTTGGTCCCGAAAACCTTGGCGTGCCATCGGCGCAAATTGCGCAGCGCGTACGTGAGGCGCTGAAGGGCGTGGGCCTGGTGGGCTTTGAGCGCCACGAGACCCATGCGCTTTCGGGTGGCCAAAAGCAACGCGCGGCGCTTGCCGGCGTGCTCGCCATGGAGCCGCGCGTGCTCATATTGGACGAGGCGTCCTCGATGCTCGATCCGCGCGGACGCAAGGGCCTTATGAAGGCTTGCCGCGCGTTGCACGATCGCGGCATGACCATCGTGATGATTACGCACTTTATGGAAGAGGCTGCCGAGGCCGATCGTGTCGCGGTGTTTCGGGCGGGGCGCGTTGCCATGCTCGGTACGCCCGAGGAAATCTTGACGCGGGCGGATGAGCTTGCGCAGCTCAACCTGGATATGCCGGCGTCGTGTCGTCTGGGCAGGTCGCTTCGTGCGAAGGGCGTGCCCGTTTGCGCGCAGGTGCGCGAGGCGGATATGGTCGCCGAGATTGCACAGGCTTATGCCGAGCGGAGTGGGGCGGACATAGCAGGGCAGCCTTCCGCATCCGATTCCCATGTGCTTGACAATGGATCCTCTGCGGCCGACGGGATAGCCGCGTCGGAGCCCGTTATCGAGATTTCGCACCTCTCGCATAGTTACTCGCTGAGCGCCTGCGAGCGCCGTCGCTGGCGCAAGCGCTCGGCCACTGCGGGCGCATCGAGCAAACAGGCCCTTTGGGGCAACGATCCAAACAGCCCCTGGGCGCTTCGTGATGTTACGCTGACGGTGCGTCGTGGCGAGTTTCTGGGACTGGCAGGTCATACCGGTTCGGGTAAGTCGACGCTGGTCCAGCATCTCAACGGTTTGATTCGCCCCCAGGAGGGATCCGTTCGCGCGCTGGGGCTCGATCTGTCAAACAAGAAAGACGCCGCCGCGATTAAGGCCAAGGTCGGCGTGGTGTTTCAATATCCTGAGTGTCAGCTGTTTGCCGAAACCGTGGCGCAAGACGTGGCGTTTGGTCCGCATAACCTTGGCTTGCCGCAAGATGAAGTCGACCGTCGTGTCGAGTCATCGCTCTCACGCGTGGGCCTCGACCTTTCCACGGTCGGCGACAAGAGTCCCTTTGAGCTTTCGGGCGGTCAGCAACGGCGTGTGGCATTCGCCGGCGTGCTCGCCATGGAGCCCGAAGTCCTGGTGCTCGATGAGCCCATGGCGGGGCTCGATCCGGCTGCGCGCAGGGATTTCCTTGAGCTTATCGATCGACTTCACCGCGATGGCCTGACCGTTGTCATGGTTTCGCATAGTATGGATGACCTGGCCAATTGCTGTGACCGCATCGTCGTAATGAACGAAGGCGCGGTGTTTGCCGAGGGAACCCCCGTGCAGGTGTTTGCGCATGCCGATGAGCTCAAGTCGATCGGCTTGGGCGTACCTGCTGCTCAGCGCATGGCGTTGGCGCTCGCGGAAGCGGGCGTGCCGCTGCGTCGCGGCGGGCTTTATACGGTTGAGTCGCTGGCAGAGGAGTTGGTGGACCTGCTAATCGGTCGCTCGGGCGGTCCTTCTAACGTCGCGGACATTGCTAAATCCAAGACGGTCGTGCGAGAGGAGGGCTGCTAATGGAGGCGTTTTCGTTTGGCAGCTACTATCCCGGCGATAGTGCGATCCACCGCCTGGACCCGCGAACCAAGTTGCTCTTGGGCTTTGTGTTTCTGATCACGACGCTCACGGTCAGTGGCTTCCGCGGACTGGCCCCGGTCACAATTTTCGTTGTGCTGACCTATGCCGTGTCTCGGGTGCCGGTTCGTCGCGTTCTGTCGTCGATGGCGCCGCTGCTGGCAATCGTCGTCGTGGTCGCGGTGCTCAACCTGTTTTCCGACCAGAGCGGGCGCATCCTGTGGCAGCTCGGCTTTCTGCAGATAAGCGAGGGCTCGCTGCGTTCTGCCGCCTTTATGGCGTGCCGCCTGAGCTTGATGATGGCCGGCATGAGCGCCATTACACTCACCACGCCGACGCTCGACCTCACCGCGGGCTTTGAGCGCCTGCTCGCGCCGTTTGCGCGTGTGGGACTTCCTGCGCACGAGCTCGGCATGATCATGGGTATCGCGCTACGCTTTATGCCGCAGTTTGCCACTGAGATGAAGCAGACGGCCGATGCACAGGCAAGCCGCGGCGCGCGCGTGACGGGCGGTCCGCTCGGCGGCGTGCGTATGCTCGGCAGTGTGGCGATTCCGCTGTTCACGGGCGTGTTCCGCCATGCCGAGACGCTGTCTGCCGCCATGGATGCACGCTGCTATCACGGCGAGCAGGGCCGCACGCGCCTGCATGCGCTTGCATTTGGCCGCGGCGATGCGTTGGCGGCGGTGGTGACGGCGTTGCTGCTCATCTGCGTCATCGTCATCAATCTTCAACTTGTTTAGGCGCGATTCGGGCGCAAGAAAGGGGTCCCTATGACCGACAACGACCGCACGGCTCAGCTTGAGCGCGCCTGTTCGTATCTCAGGCGCATTCCGGCGTGGTTTCTGGCCACGACCGATGCAAGTGACGGGCATCAGCCTCGCGTGAGGCCGTTTTCGTTTGCCATGGTCGATGACGGTAAGTTGTGGTTTTGCACGTCGCGCGACAAGGACGTGTGGGCGGAGCTGAGTGCGAATCCCAAGTTTGAGGTATCGGGCTGGAAGCCGGGGGAATGTTGGATCGTATTGACCGGCGAAGCCGCACTTGAGGACGACGCAGTTGCGAGCGACAAGGTGCGTCAAGCGGGTTTTAAGCACATGGTGGGCATTGGCGAGGAACACGAGAGTGCCAACGACGGCCGCCTTGCTTTCTTTTCGGTCCGCAATATTGCCGCGCGCTTCTGTGATATCGACGGCAGCGAGGAGCGCCTGGAGCTCTAGCTCGCACAAACCAGGTTCCCAAACTAGCTAGTACAGGAGGAAACGTGGACGGATTGAATACGGTTTTGGAGTATCTGACGTCGGTGCCGGCGTGGTATCTGGCGACGAGCGTGGATGGGCAGCCGCATGTGCGTCCGTTCTCGTTTGCGCGGATTCAGGACGGCAAACTGTGGTTTGTAACGGCGCGCACCAAGGATGTGTGGCAGGAGCTGCTGCAAAATCAGCGCTTTGAGGCCACGAGTTGGTGGCCGGGCCATGGCTGGCTCATCTTGCGCGGGCGTGCGGGTCTGGATGACCAGGCCGCTCCCGATATGCGCGAGGCAGGCTGGAGGCACCTGGAGCGCCTAGGCGAGTACTACGAGGGCGCAGGCGATCCCACGCTCGTCTTCTTTAGCGTCGAGGATCCCGAGGCTTTTATCTGCAACCATGACGAATGGGTGCCGGTCAAGCTCTAGCCAGCTGGCTCATCCTAACAACTTGGTTTTCGCATGGGCGGGCCCCGTATTGCCCGGCGCCGTTAGGAGCGCCGGTCAATACGGGGCCCGCTCCATTTGTCAATTCCTTCAAGCGAATGTGTCGGGAATGTTTCAATGCATGAATATGCAAGCCATTTACGTATTCATGCATCTTTTGGTGCTAAAGTTTCAACCCACTTCATAACGACCGCTGCGAAATGCGCATCGGTGCATAAATCGCAGACAAGGAGTCTGATATGTCTTTGAAGGTTGGAATCGTCGGCGCGGCTGGATATGCCGGTGCCGAGCTCATTCGCCTCGTGCTCGGCCATCCCGAGTTTGAACTTGTTGCCATTACGTCCAACGCCGATGCCGGCCAGCCGCTGTCCGCGGTGTATCCGAGCTTTGCTGGTGTGAGCGACCTGGTTTTCACCACGCATGACGCGCCCGAGCTCAAGAGCTGCGATGCGGTTTTTCTTGCCGTGCCGCACACGGCTGCCATGGCACAGGTGCCCGCGCTGCTTGCATCGGGCGTCTCCTGCTTTGATCTTTCGGCCGATTATCGTCTGAGCGACGCGTCCGTCTTTGAGGCATGGTATGCCGCCGAGCACACGAGCCCCGAGCTGCTCAAGACCCGCGCTTTCGGCCTGCCCGAGCTGTTCTGCCAGGACTTGGAGACCGCTGCATCCGACTATGCTGACGGCAAGTCCGTGCTGGTCGCCTGCGCCGGTTGCTATCCCACCGCAACGAGCCTTGCCGCCGCGCCCGCCGTGCGCGCTGGCTGGGTTGCCCAGAGCGGCCCCGTGATCGTTGATGCCATCAGCGGTGTGACGGGTGCCGGCAAGTCCTGCAACGCTCGCACGCATTTTTGCAGCGCCGACGAGAACTTGGAGGCCTACGGCGTGGGCAAGCATCGCCACACGCCCGAGATTGAGCAAATCCTTGGCCTGACCGATCGCGTCGTCTTCACCCCGCATCTGGCACCGCTCAAGCGCGGCCTGCTCTCCACGGTGACGCTGCCGCTTGCGCCGCAGGCTATCGATACCTTGATCCTTGAGGACGTTGTCGACTATTACAAGCAGTTCTACGCTGGACGCACCTTTGTGTGCGTGCTCGATGCCGGCCAGCAGCCCAAGACGGCTTCGGTCGTCGGCACCAACGCCGCCCAGATTGGCCTTGCGTTCAACAAGCGCGCGGGCGTGCTGGTGGCGACGGGCGCCATCGACAATTTGTGCAAGGGCGCTGCGGGCCAAGCAGTCCAGTGCGCCAATATCGTCTTTGGCTTTGACGAGCGACGAGGCTTGCCCACAGTGGCGTGCCCGGTGTAGCACATTCGATTGTTAACGATTTGGTAGTCGGGCATCGAGTGGGGCGCCACTCTTAAGCTGGTCTCATGATTACGACTGGCATGGCGCACCAACCGATGTCCGTTTTTTGTTTGACATAAGGAGTCATAAAGACGATGAATACCGAGCTGTTTGATATCAAGATTCGCGCCGTCGAGGGTGGCGTTACGGCTGCGGCTGGTTTTAAAGCTGCGGGCATCCACGCTGGGTTCCGCAAGAACCCCGAGCGTCTGGATTACGCGCTCGTCGTGCCCGATAAACCCTGTCCCGGTGCCGGCGTGTTTACCACCAATCGCTTTTGCGCGGCGCCCGTGCAGGTGAGCCGTGCCAACCTGGGCGGTGCCGACAAGGGCTATGGCGTCATCGCCGGCGTTTCGGTCAACTCTGGCAATGCCAACGCCGCCACGGGTGAGACCGGCCTTGCATGCGCGCGCGAGACGTGCAGCATCGCATCGCAGGTCATCGGCTGCGAACCCCAGCAGATTCTGGTTGCCTCCACGGGTGTGATTGGCCAGATTCTGCCGATCGACACGTTTGAGACCGCCATTCCTGCTGCCTACGAGGCGCTCTCCGCCCACGGTGGCGCCGATGCCGCTCGCGCCATCATGACGACTGACACGCACTCCAAGGAGTACGCCGTGTCCTATGTCAGCGAGGCTGCGGGTCATGCGGGCAATGTCTATACGGTAGGCGGAATGTGCAAGGGCTCGGGCATGATCATGCCCAACATGGCCACCATGATCGCAGTTATCACCACCGATGCCCCCGTCGAGCCTGCGGCACTTCATGCCCTGCTGCTCTCGACCGTCAAGCAGACCTTTAACAAGGTAACGGTCGATTCCGACACCTCGACCAACGACACCTGCATCATGCTTGCCTCCGGCGCCGCTGCCGCAGATGCCGAGCCTATCGTCGAGGGCTCCGATGCCTTCGACGAGTTGGCATTTGCCGTGCACGAGGTGTGCGAGAGCCTGGCGCGCAATATCGCCGCCGATGGCGAGGGCGCATCCAAGCTTGTTACGGTCAACGTTACCGGCGCCGTGAACGACGAGGAGGCCGATATCGCCGCTCGCGCCGTTGCCAACTCGCCGCTCGTTAAGACCTGCATCGCCGGCCACGACTGCAACTGGGGCCGCGTCGCCATGGCACTCGGTAAGTGCGGCGTGAAGTTTAATCAGGAAGACGTTTCCATCGACATGATGGGCATGCCTGTCTGTCGCGACGGTCTGACTGTTCCCTTTGATGAGGACGAGGCTCTACGACGTTTCGAGGCGCCCGAGATCGTGATCTCGGCCGACCTGGGCGCAGGCGACGCGGCAACGACCGTGTGGACCTGCGACCTCACGCATGAGTACATCTCCATCAACGGCGACTACCGTTCCTAGATTCCGGGCACGCTGCGCATCTTGCCGCGATTGCGGACAGCGGAGCACGGCGCGATAACGATACGAAAGACGAGGCAGATTATGAAATTCGCACGCGATTGTCGTTCGAGCGAATCCAACGAAGCAACCGCGCAGCTGCTGTTCGAAGCGCTGCCGTGGATTAAGAACCTGACCGGCAAGACGGTTGTTATCAAATATGGCGGAGCCGCCATGGTTGATGAGCAGCTGCGCCGCGACGTGATGAGCGACATCGTTTTGCTCAAGATCATCGGTATGCGCCCCGTCATCGTGCACGGCGGCGGCAAGGCTATCAACGAGGCGCTGAGCCATTACGATATTCCCGTCGAGTTTAAGAACGGCCAGCGCGTGACCACGCCGGCGACTATGGATATCGTGCGCGAGGTGCTGGGCGGCAAGGTTAACCAGGAGCTGGTTGCTGCCATCAACCACCACGGCAACCTGGCCGTGGGCGTGTCGGGCAGCGATGCCGGCACGCTCATCGCCGAGCCGCTCGACCCCGAGCTCGGTCGCGTGGGCAAAGTGATGCACGTCAACACCGACTATATCGAGCGCTTACTCGATAGCGAGTACATCCCCGTCATCGCTACCGTCGCGGCGGGGGAGGACGGCGGTTTCTTCAACATCAACGCCGACACCGCCGCCGGTGCCGTTGCCGCGGCGCTCCACGCGCATAAGGCGATCTTTTTGACCGATGTCGATGGCCTGTACAAGGACTTTAGCGACAAGGACTCGCTTATCTCCAACCTAACGCTCGACGAGGTTAACGAAATGCTCTACGGCGGCGAGGTCGATAAGGGCATGATTCCCAAGCTGCGCGCGGCCGTCGATGCGCTTACCGGCGGCGTATTTCGTGCCCACATCATTAACGGTACTACGCCGCATTCGCTGCTCCTGGAGCTGCTGACCGATGCCGGCGTCGGCACCGTGATCCATTCCACCGAGACGGCTTACGAGTTCGATACGCATCCGCATCCGCTTTCGACGTTTGCTGCGCGTCTGACCGAAAACCTTGACGAGGTCGAGAAGCTTCAGACGGTCTAGCTGACCCGCAGCCGCCCCATTCCTGCACCCATAGCCCCGCGCCGTCTGGCGCCCAACGAAAGGCATCCCATGTCACTTGCAGCTCAGCAATCGCTTGAATCCCATTACGTTATGCATACCTTTGGCCGCTCTCCGGTCGAGTTTGTCGAGGGTCACGGCATGAAGCTCACCGGCGACGATGGCCGTGAGTACCTCGACTTTCTTGCCGGCATCGGCGTGTGCAGCCTAGGTCATGGCGACCCGGCTGTGCTCTCGGCGCTCGAGGCACAGACCAAAAAGCTCATGCATGTCTCCAATTACTTCTACATTGAGCAGCGCGGACAGGTCGCGGCGCTGCTGTCCAAGCTTGCTAACGACGACGTAGATGGTGCGCGCGTGCTTGCCGATGCCATTGCCGCCGGCGATGAGACCACGGCAGCTGCTCTTGGTGCCCCGGCTGCGGATGAGCAGGTTTGGGAGACCTTCTTTGCCAACTCTGGCGCCGAGGCCAACGAGGGCTCGATGAAGCTCGCGCGCCTGTACGCCAAGCGTGCCGGTAATGGCGGCAACACCATCGTGTGCATGCGCGGCGGCTTCCACGGCCGTACGCTCGAGACCATTGCCGCCACCATGCAGGATTGGCTGCAGGACAGCTTCCGCCCGCTGCCGGGTGGCTTTGTGGCCTGCACGCCCAACGATGTCGATGAACTGCGTGCGATCTTTAAGCAGCTGGGCAGTGAAATATGCGCTGTAATGCTCGAACCGATCCAGGGTGAGAGTGGCGTGCACCCTATGACCGAGGAGTTTATGGCGGCAGCGCACGACCTGGCACACGAAGTGGGCGCCGTGCTTATCGCCGACGAGGTCCAGTGCGGCATCTTCCGCTCCGGCAAGCCATTTGCGTTCCAAACCTATGACGTGGAGCCCGACATCATGAGCCTTGCCAAGGGCATTGCCGACGGCGTGCCCATGGGTGCCGTCGTGGCAAAGAAGGAGATTGCCGACGTGTTTAAGCCGGGCGACCATGGCTCGACCTTTGGCGGTAGCTGCTTGCCCATCGCGGCGTGTGCCGCGACGCTCTCCGCGCTTGTGCGTGGCGATTATGCCGAGCATGCTGCCAAGGTGGGCGCCTATATGGAGCAGGCGCTGGCTAAGCTTCCGCATGTGGTAGAGGTGCGTGGCCGTGGCCTGATGCTCGGCTGTGATTTGGATGATGCCGCGGGTGACGCACATGATATTGTTGCCCGCGCGCTGGCCGCCGGTGCCGTGATTAACGCTACGGGTGCTCATACGCTGCGTTTCTTGCCGCCGCTCGTCTGCGAGGAAGCCGACGTGGACAGTCTGATCGAGATCCTGTCGGGTGTCTTGGGCTAACGCAGCGTAATAACTCAATTTGGATCGGGTTCCGGACTGCTGGGTGTGTCATATGCGGCATGATTTGGCGATCCGGAGCCCGTTTTGTTGCTGATTTGCGATGGTCAAAAGTCCCTCTGGTCAAAAAATGCCAAATATGAGTACGGGCACTAATTCTGTAGCATATAAATTAGACACAATTTGACGAATTGGACCGCATATGTCCAGTTTTGCTGTCAGAAAACATGCTCATCTGGACCGTTAGCCGTTGCTTTGATGTCAGATTTGCCCTTTGGGACCTCGAAAATGCTGTTACAAAAGAGGTAGCAGTACTCATATTTGGCATTTTTTGACCACTGCCCTTGAAACGAGTGAGCTGTGGGGTTCGAATCCCTCTGCGATGGGCCCAAAAAAGAAAGGCTCCCATTGCTGGGAGCCTATCAAATCAGTGGTGGGCGATGAGGGATGTCCGCGTGCGGCTGGCGCCGCCCGCTTCCGCTTCGGGCCTGCGGCCCTCGCGTGCTGCGCTGGAAAACGCTTCGCGTTTCCTCAGCTCCGCACCCTGGCGGGTTCGAATCCCATGAAATGGGCGCAAACAAAACGGTCCCCTTGCGAGGACCGTTTCCAATTCAGTGGTGGGCGATGAGGGATTCGAACCCCCAGCCTTGTGCGTGTAAAGCACCTGCGCTAACCGTTGCGCCAATCGCCCGTGCGGAGAGAGTATAGCAAAACAATCGCCTCATTCACCTCATATCCATTAAAGGTAACTGGCACGTGTCGCAGCGAAGCTGATTCAGTTGAGATTGCCTGAACATTCCGCCCCTCTTTACGCCCTCGGGTATACTCAAAAACTACTGATTCGATTTGATGCCCAGCAACAGCAGAGGGGATAGCATATGTGCGGTTTTGTCGGTTTTGTCGGTGGGACGGATAACCAATCCGAGGTGCTCACCAAGATGATGGACCGCATCGTCCATCGCGGTCCCGACATGGGCGGTCAGTTTATCGACGGCCGCGTTGCCCTCGGCTTCCGCCGCCTGTCGATCCTCGACCTGACCGAGGCTGGCGCCCAACCCATGGCTAACGAGGACGGTAGCGTCGTTATCGTCTTTAACGGCGAGATCTACAACTTCCAAGAACTCCGTTCCGAGCTCGAGGCCAAGGGCTACAAGTTCCACTGCGGCGCCGACACCGAGAGCCTCCTGCACGGCTACGAGGAGTGGGGCGAGGCCGTACTCGATCGCTTGCGCGGTATGTACGCCTTCGTCATCTGGGACAAAAAGAAGAACAAGCTTTTTGGCGCCCGCGACATCTTTGGCATCAAGCCGCTTTACTACTATCCCATGGCCGATGCGGGCGACGGCGCTCCGGGCGTGCTCTTTGGTTCTGAGATCAAGAGCTTCCTGGACTACCCGCACTTCCACAAGGCGGTCAACAAAAAGGCCCTGCGTCCGTACATGACGCTGCAGTATTCGGCAACCGAGGAGACCTTCTTCGAGGGTGTCTACAAGCTGCCGCCGGCGCACTACTTTACCGTCGATATCCCGACCGGCAAGATGAACATCGAGCGCTACTGGGATTGCGATTACTCTGCCGTCGAGAAGCCGTTCGAGGAGTACGTCGACGAGCTGGACGAGGTCGTGCACGAGAGCGTCGAGGCCCATCGCATCGCCGACGTCAAGGTCGCGTCGTTCCTCTCCGGTGGCGTCGACTCCAGCTACATCGCCGCTTGCCTCATGCCCGACAAGACCTTCTCGGTGGGCTTTGACTACAAGAACTTCAACGAGACCAACTACGCCAAGGAGCTTTCCGATAAGCTCGGCGTCGAGAACGTTCGCAAGATGATTACCGCCGACGAGTTCTTCGGTGCGCTCGAGGACATCCAGTATCACATGGACGAGCCGCAGTCCAACCTGTCTTCCGTGCCGCTGTGGTTCTTGGCCGAGATGGCCCGCAAGGACGTTACCGTCGTGCTTTCGGGCGAAGGCGCCGACGAGCTCTTTGGCGGCTACGCCTACTACGAGGATACGGTCCCGGTGCGCAAGTACAAAAGGATGGTGCCGCTGCCCATCCGCCGCGCGCTTGGTAACCTGGCGCTGCATATGCCGTACTTCAAGGGACATAACTTCCTGGTCAAGGGTGCCGAGATCCCCGAGAAGTCGTTCCTGGGACAGGCTCTGGTATGGCCGGAGCGCGAGGTCGACGGCGTGCTCAAGCCCGAGTACAACACCGGCGATGGCGCCTTCGAGCTTGCCGCTCCCATCTATGCGCGCGTGAAGGGTCAGCCCGAGCTGGTCAAGAAGCAGTACCTGGACATGAACATGTGGCTCCCGGGCGACATTCTGCTCAAGGCCGACAAGATGTGCATGGCGCACTCGCTGGAGCTGCGCGTGCCCTTCCTGGACCGCAAAGTCATGGAGTTCGCCGAGCACATTCCCGACCGCTACCGCATCAACGAGAACGGCAACAAACAGGTACTCCGCCACGCTGCCAACAAGTCGCTGCCCGATGAGTGGGCCACCCGTCCCAAGGTGGGCTTCCCGGTGCCGATTGTCTACTGGCTGCGCGAGCAAAAGTGGTACGACTATGTCAAGGAGTACTTCACCGCGCCGTGGGCAAGCGAGTTCTTCGATACCGACGAGCTCATGCACCTGCTCGATCTGCACTTTGCGGGCAAGGGCGATTTCCAGCGCAAGATCTATACGCCGCTCGTGTTCTTGGTGTGGTACAAGCGCTTCTTTATCGACGAGGACCAGCCCGCTGTTCAGGCTGCCTAGCCTCGGCTTACGAACGCCTGCGCGTAACGGCTCCTCCGGGAGCCGTTTTTGCGTGGGTGCGTTTCAGTTACTATAAAACCGTCCCTGCCAAATGGCTGAGAAAGGTGAAAGATGCACCATTCGGATTCCGCGACCGTGACCACGGTCGATACGCTTGCCAAGCTTCTCGATGTGTGCGGCGAGCTGCGCGCATCAGAGCAGGTTGACGAGCGTGCCGTGACCGGCTGCTCGTTTGATTCGCGCGCGGTCTCGGCAGGTGACGTGTTCTTTTGCAAAGGTGCTGCCTTTAAGCCCGCGTTTTTGAGCATGGCGCTCGATGCGGGTGCCGTCGCATTTGTGTGCGAGGAGTCGCTGGTCGAGTCTCTGGAGCCGCTGGCGCAGGAGAGCGGTGCTGCGATGCTGGTTGTTGATAGTGTTCGCACGGCCATGGCCCTGTTGCCGCCGGAGATTTACGACCGTCCCGACCACGACGTCAAGATCGTGGGCATCACCGGCACTAAGGGAAAGACCACGGCCGCTTTTATGCTCCAGTCCATCATCAAGGCGGCGGGCGAGTCCTGCGGCATGATCGGCTCGGTGAACACCGACGATGGTATCGAGTGCTACGAGAGCACCAACACCACGCCCGAGGCTCCCGAGGTCTGGCGCCATATCGCCAACTGCCGCACGTCCGGTCGCCAGTCCATGGTCATGGAGGTCTCGAGCCAGGCGCTCAAGTACCAACGCGTCGAGAATCTGCCGTTTGACGTGGCGTGCTTCCTCAACATCGGCCGCGACCACATCTCGCCGATCGAACACCCCACGTTTGAGGATTATTTTGAGAGCAAACTCAGGATCTTTGACCAGGCAAAGACCGCCGTGGTGAATCTGGGCACCGAAGAGGTCGACCGTGTGCTGGGGGCAGCGTCGACGGCCGAGCGCTTGGTGACCGTTGGCGTCGAGCATCCCGAGGCAAGCCTGTGGGCGAGCGACGTACGCATGGTCGGCTTTAGCATCGAGTTCAACTTGCATGGCCTGTGTGCCGACGAGTCCGAGGCGGGGGAGAAGGTCCTGCTGGGCATCGCGGGCGACTTTAACGTGGAGAACGCGCTGGTCGCCATCGCCGCCGCGCGCGAGATCGGTATCGGTATCGAGGCTATCAAGAAGGGCCTCTACAAACTGCGCGTGCCGGGCCGCATGGAGGTCGTGGAGTCGAAGGACGGCCGCGTGATTTGTGTCGTCGACTACGCGCACAACCAGCTTTCGTTCCGCTCGCTTTTCTCGTCGGTGAAGCGCGCGTTTCCCGCTAGCCCCGTCATTGCGCTGTTTGGCGCTGCCGGCGGCAAGGCGCAGGAGCGCCGCGAGCAGCTTCCGCGCGAGGCCGCACCGTATTCCGACCTGATGATCTTTGCCAACGAGGATCCAGCTCACGAGGACCCGATGAAGGTCTGTCGCGAGCTTGCCGAGCATGTTCCCGACGATACGCCGAACAAGATCATCCTCGACCGCGAAGCCGCTGTGCATGCGGCGTTCAAGGCGGCGCGCGAGGAGTACGTCAACCCCGATGCTCCCACCATTGTCTTGCTGCTGGCAAAGGGTGACGAAGAGCTCATGCACGTGGGCGACGAGTTCGTGCCCATCGAGAGCGACCTTTCGTTGGCCAATCGCCTGATCGATGTTACCCAGTTTGACTAATGAACCATGATGGCGGCGGCGCCCTGAGTGCGCTGTCGCCATAAGCGTGTTCCCTCAATCAAAACATGCCGTCCAAGTCCAAACCCTTCTACGTAAACGGAGTAACCATGTCCCACAACACCCTGCCGACCGTTGCCGAGCTTTCGGGCGAGATGCGCGAGCGCTTGGCCAAGGTCAAGTACGTCTTTACCGACCTGGATGCCACGATGCTCGCACCCGGCTCGTGCGTGCTACGCGACAACGACGGCAACCCCTCGACCAAACTCGTCGAGGCCGTCGTGGCGCTCGCTCGCGCTGGTATTCAGGTGGTTCCCACCTCGGGCCGCAACCGTACCATGATCCACGAGGACGCGCGCGTGCTCGGTCTCAACTCCTACATCGGCGAGATGGGCGGCCTGGTCATGTACGACCTCAAAGCCAACGATTGGGAGTATCTGACCGGCGACATGCCCTACGACTCCTCTTGCGGCCTCACGCCGCACCAGGTGATCGAGCAGACCGGCGTGTGCGAGAAGATCCTCGCCCGCTGGCCGCACAAGATCGAGTATCACAACGACATGTCGACCGGCTACAAATACCGTGAGGTCACCGTCGGCATGCGCGGCGATGTGCCCGACGATGAGGTTCAGGCCATCCTGGACGAGGCCGGCTGCGGTCTGATCTGGGCTTGCAACGGCCATCTGACTCACCTGTCCAAGCCGACGACGCTCGAGCTCGATCGCGTCGAGGACGGTCGCGCATTCAACATCAACCCCGCGGGTCTCAACAAGGGCGTTGCCATCGCGCGCTTCTGCGAGCACCTGGGGATCGAGCGCGAGGAGACGCTCGCGCTCGGCGATTCCGAGTCCGACTTCTACATGGCCGATCACGTGGGCACGTTCTGCCTGGTCGAGAATGGCCTGACGAGCGCCGGCGCGCCCGAGTTCCTGGCTGCTTGCGAGAACGCTTTCGTTACGCGCGGCAAAATTGTCGACGGTTGGGCGGCGACGGCAGAGCTGCTGGTCGCGGCGCGTTCGTAGCGCGGCGTCGCCGCACTTGGACATGTCTTTTCGAGAGAGACTGGTGAGGTAATGTCCGATATCGAGAATCCGGCAGGCGACACGCGCTCGATTGGCGTGTTCGATTCTGGTTTGGGCGGTCTGACGGTTGCGCGCGCGATTGCGACGGCGCTGCCGCACGAGTCCGTCTACTACTTTGGCGACACCAAGCGCTGCCCCTACGGCACCCGCACCGAGGATGAGGTGCGCTCGTTTGCGTTGCAGGCGGGCCGTTGGCTGTCGAAGCACGACGTCAAGATCATGGTCATCGCCTGCAACACGGCGACCGCTGCGGCCTTGCGTCTGGCTCAGCAGGTGCTCGACGTTCCCGTGATCGGCGTGATCGCGCCGGGTGCCCGTGCGGCAATCAACAGCACGCGTACGCGTCGCGTGGGCGTGCTCGCCACCAACCTCACCATTCGCTCGGGCGCCTACACGCGCGCCATTCAGGATCTAGATGCCGGCGTCGATGTATACGGCTGTCCAGCCTCGAGCTTTGTCGAGGTTGTCGAACACGAGCTCGCCTCGGGTGCACATCTGCAGGAACAGTGGCTTGAGAACGAGGACATCTTCGATACGCCTGCCGTGCGTGCGCTGGTGGGTGCCACGGTTGAGCCGCTGCGCGACCACGGCATCGATACCGTGGTGCTCGGCTGTACGCATTTTCCGCTGTTGGTGGGACCTATCCGCCATGCGCTGGGGCCTGGGGTGCGCGTCGTGAGTTCCGCCGAGGAGACCACGCGCGAGCTGACCGATATCCTCACGCGCCGCGAGCAGCTGGCGGGCGACGCCGCCGAGCCGCAGCATCGTTTTGCCACGACGGCCGATAACATTGCCGAGTTTGCGGTGGCGGGCAGCTTTATCTTTGGTCAGCCGCTCAAGAGCATCGAACATATCGATATCGATGAGCTGAAATAGATGTAAGGCAGCTGCCAGAGCCTTCGCCACATCTTTTGCCGAAAGGAAATTTCTATGGAGTACATGCAGGTCAACCGCGCCAACGGTCGCGCCGCCAACGAGTTGCGCCCCGTTAAGCTCACCCGTGGCGTCATGAAGCACGCTCACGGCTCGTGTCTGGCCGAGTTCGGTGACACGCGCGTGCTGTGCGCCGCCACTATCGAGGAGGGCGTGCCGGGCTGGCGAAAGGGAGCTAAGGCCGGCTGGGTGACCGCGGAATACGCCATGCTGCCGGCGTCGACCGGCAAGCGCTGCAAGCGCGAGCACGCCAACCGCAAGGGCCGCTCCATGGAGATCGAGCGCCTCATTGGCCGCAGCCTGCGTACCGTCGTCAACATGAAGGCGCTCGGCGAGTACACCGTCACCGTCGACTGCGATGTGATTCAGGCCGATGGCGGCACGCGTACAGCGAGCATCACCGGCGCCTGGGTGGCGCTGCACGACGCCCTCGCCATGTGGGTCGAGGCGGGCAAGATCGAGCGCATCCCGCTTATCGGCCAGGTGGCTGCCATCTCCATGGGCGTTGTCGACGGCAACACTCTGCTCGACTTGGATTATTCCGAGGACAGCCATGCCGAGGTCGACATGAACCTCGTCGCCACCGACACCGGTGAGATGATCGAGCTCCAGGGCACCGGCGAGCAGGCGCCCTTCGACCGTAAGCGCCTCAACGCCCTGCTCGAACTGGGCGACAAAGGTATCGCCGAGCTCATCGAGCTTCAGCGCCAAGCCATCGCCTAATCTGCCAAAAAGGGACAGGTTTATTTTGGTAGGTTTTACCTGTGGAGACGTCTGGACACAAGACTGCCGTTGATTGAGAGGGGAGAGGCGGAGTCCCTCGTTGCCCTCGGCGCGGTATTGATATAGAGACAAGGAGGCCAGTCATGGCACTTGAGAAGATTGACATCGACACCCTCGACCCGGCGGCGACCATCGTCGTGGCAACGGGCAACGCCCATAAGCTCACCGAGATCGAGGCCATTTTGGGCAAGGTCATGCCCGAGGTGCGCTTTGTGGCGCTCGGCCAGCTGGGCGATTTTGAGGACCCCGAGGAAAACGGCACGACGTTTTTGGAGAACGCCATCATCAAGGCGCAGGCTGCGGTCGAGGAGACGGGCCTTATGGCCATTGCCGATGATTCGGGCTTGGTCGTCGACGCGCTGGACGGTGAGCCCGGTGTGTATAGCGCGCGCTACGCGGGCGTTCACGGCGACGATGCCGCCAACAACGCCAAGCTGCTCGTTAACTTGGAAGGCGTGGCAGACGAGGACCGTACCGCGCGCTTTATGAGCGTCGTCGCGCTTATCGATACGGACGGCCTGGTCACCTATGGCGAGGGCGCCTGCGAGGGCGTTATCGCGCACGAGGGCCGCGGCGATCACGGCTTTGGCTACGACCCGCTGTTCCTGCCGGTCGATACGCCGGGCAAGACCATGGCCGAGCTCACGGCGGACGAGAAGAACGCCATCAGCCATCGTTTCCATGCGCTCGAGCATCTGTCCGCCAAGCTGACGGGCGAGGAGTAGGCCGTGCGTGCGGTGGTGCAGCGCGTGCTCAACGCCGGCGTGACGGTCGACGGCGAGTGCGTGGGCCGTATTGGACGCGGCTACCTGGTGCTGCTGGGCGTGGGCCACGGCGACACACGCGCCGAAGCCGACAAGCTGTGGGGCAAGCTCCGCGGGCTGCGTATCAACGAGGACGAGAACGGCAAGACCAACTTGGCGCTGGCGGATGTCGACGGCGAGGTGCTCGTGGTGTCGCAGTTCACGCTGTTTGCCGACTGCCGCCACGGCCGCCGTCCGTCGTTTACGGACGCCGGCGCGCCCGATGTCGCTAACGAACTTTACGAGTACTTTTTGACACTCGTCGCTCAGGACGTTGAGCATGTGGCGCACGGTATCTTTGGCGCCGATATGAAGGTCGACCTGGTCAACGACGGTCCGTTCACCATCGTTCTGGACACAGACAATCTGTAAGTAGTCAATTTGGGACCGGGCTTTTTTAGCTGCTTGCGTATGGCTGCAACAGGGTGGTATAGTATTAGAGTTTTGTCTATCTTAGGGGTATTATCCCCTTTTTGAATTGCACCCTCTGGAGGCCCTATTCATGGAAGAGATGGAAGTCAATCACGTCGACGACATCCACGAGAAGCTGACCGATATGGTGGGCGATCGCGTCAAGGTTAAGGCCAACATGGGCCGTACCCGCGTCATCGAGCGCATGGGCACCATCAAGAGCGTCCACCCTGCCGTCTTTATCGTTGAGGTTGACGAGCGTCGCGGCCGCAAATCGCGTCAGTCCTACCAGTACATCGATGTCCTTACCGGCCAGGTCGAACTGTTCGACCCCGAGAGCGGCGAACATATCTTTACCCCGCTCGGCAACCAGCTCGAGGAGCACTAACGGTGACCGATCGGTCCCTCATCCTTACCGCGCCGGCAAAGATTAACCTCTATCTGGGGGTTCATACCGAGCGCGACGCCCGCGGCTATCACAGGGTCGATTCCCTGATGGCAGCCGTCGGTCTAGCCGATACCGTGACGGTCACGCCGGCGCAGGCGTTGACCGTCCAGACGGTTCCGGCATCCGATTTTCCCATGCAAAAAAATACGGCCTATCGGGCGGCAATCGCTATGGCCGAGCGTTACGGTCGCGATGCCAACGTGTGCGTGACGATCGAAAAGCGTATCCCGCTGTGCGCCGGCCTGGGAGGCCCCTCGACGGATGCCGCTGCGGTCATCGTTGCCTTGGCCGAGCTGTGGGGTATCGACCGTGCCGACCCCGCGCTCGATGACATCGCTCGCGGTATCGGCGCCGACGTGCCGTTCTTTTTGCACACGAGTCCCGCATTCTACGTCGGCGGGGGAGATGTGCTGGCCACTGAGTATCCTGTGCTTCCGGCGACACCTGTCGTATTGGTCAAACCGCACGAGACGAGCGTTTCAACGGTTGAAGCGTATCGACGATTTGATGAGAGCCCGGTGCCCGCGGAAAAACCCGATGCGATTGCTTCTGTCTTACGCGCCGGCGATGCCGGGGCGGCATATGCGCTCGTTCATAACAATCTGGGCGTCATATCCGCGCAGATGGAGCCGCGGATCCAGGCAGTTCTCGACTGGCTGCGCGCACAGGAGGGAACCGTTGCCGTGGACGTGTGTGGTTCGGGTGCTTGCTCGTTTGCCATTTGCGATACCGTCGCTGCAGCAGCCCATCTTGCGGGAGCTGCCCAGCAAAATGGCTGGTGGGCCTGCGCGACTGAGCTTATTCCCAACACGGTTCAAATCGACGGGTTCAAATCGACGCGCCAAAGAAATAAAAATTTCTCTAGCACGCGACGAAAATCTTTGTTACTATAGTCGAGCTAACGGGTTGTGGCTCAGTTTGGTAGAGCACTGCGTTCGGGACGCAGGGGTCGCTGGTTCAAATCCAGTCAACCCGACCAGAGCATGAGAAGGGACCGCTTCTTGCGGTCCCTTTTTTTAGCTATTGTTGTGATACCGCGGCACCCGCGGTATACTCATTCGAGCTTGTCTCGCTGTATTGTGGAGGTCTACATGTTTGGACTGAGGGCTCCTGAGCTCATCATTATTCTCGTCGTTGTCTTGATCATCTTCGGGCCTAAGAACCTGCCGAAGCTCGGCAAGTCTCTCGGCTCTACCGTCAAGAATATCCGCGAGGGTATGGAGGGCGACGATAAGGGCGAAACCAAGCAGGCCGAGGACGTTGTGGTCGAGGAGTCCAAGGAGGACAAGGAGATCGCAGAGCTCGAGGCCAAGCTCGCTGCTGCCAAGAAAAAGCAGGCAGAGGACAGCGACGCGGACGCAGAGTAGTCCCATCCCTTTGGGGTGAGCACCTGACCGGCTTGCCCGCAGGCTAGCCGGTCTTTTTCGTTTTGTTGACAGTTGATCGTTACATCATAGTTGGGGAGATATCCGTATGGACGCAAGCCAGATCGTACTGACCGCTGAGGGCCGCCAGAAGCTCGTCGAGGAGCTCGCTTGGCGTGAGGGCGATTACGCCAAGGAGATCGTCGAGGACATCAAGGAAGCCCGCGCGTTCGGCGACCTTTCGGAGAACTCCGAGTACGATGCCGCCAAGGACAAGCAGGCCCAGAATGCTGCTCGCATTGCCGAGATTCAGGCCATCCTCGCCAACGCTCAGGTTGCTGCCACCACGGGCGATCTGACCGTCTCCATCGGTTCCACCGTTTCTCTGATCGATCCCAACGGTGAGGTCATGGAAGTCACGCTCGTCGGTACCACCGAGACCAACTCGCTCGAGCACAAGATCTCTAACGAGTCTCCGGTCGGTCACGCCATCATCGGTCACGGCGAGGGCGACTCCGTTGAGGTCGTTACGCCTTCTGGCAAGACCCGCGTCTACACCATCGCCAAGATCGCACGCTAGACCACGGTCCCGCGTAAAGGTATGTTTTCGCTCCCTGGGACCGAATCCTGGGGAGCGTTTTAGTTTGAGGAGCTAACTTATGGCAGAGAACCAGAACGTCGCCGATCAGGCCTCGACGCTCAACGACGAGCGCGCCACGCGTCTGGCAAAGCGCGCCGCCCTGTTCGAGGCAGGCCAGAACCCCTATCCCGAGCACTCCGAGATCGAGGACTATGTCGTCGACATTGAGGCCAAATATGCCGATCTTGCCGATGGCGAGGATACTGAGGACGTCGTGAAGATCGGCGGCCGCGTGGTCGCCAAGCGCGGTCAGGGCAAGATCATGTTTATCGTCGTGCGCGACGCTACCGCCGAGATTCAGCTGTTCTGCCGTATTAACGACATGGACGAGGCGGCCTGGAGCACGCTTAAGGCCCTTGACTTGGGCGATATCCTGGGCGTGACCGGCGTGGTCGTGCGCACCAAGCGTGGCCAGCTTTCCGTCGCCCCCAAGAGCGCGACGCTGCTCTCCAAGGCCGTTCGCCCGCTGCCCGAGAAGTTCCATGGCCTCTCCGACAAGGAGACCCGCTATCGTCAGCGCTATGTCGACCTGATTGCCAACGACGATGTTCGCGAGACCTTCCGCAAGCGCTCGCAGATTCTCTCCACCTTCCGCCGCTTTATGGAGTCCGACGGCTACATGGAGGTCGAGACCCCCATTCTGCAGACTATCCAGGGCGGCGCTACGGCTAAGCCGTTCATCACGCACTTCAACGCGCTCGATCAAGAGTGCTACCTGCGCATTGCTACCGAGCTGCACCTCAAGCGCTGCATCGTCGGTGGCTTTGAGCGCGTCTTCGAGATCGGCCGCATCTTCCGCAACGAGGGTATGGACCTCACCCACAACCCCGAGTTCACCACGATGGAGGCCTATCGTGCCTTCTCCGATCTCGAGGGCATGAAGGCACTCGCCCAGGGCGTCATCAAGGCTGCCAACAAGGCTATCGGCAATCCCGAGGTCATCGAGTATCAGGGCCAGACCATCGATCTGTCCGGTGAGTGGGCAAGCCGTCCCATGACCGACATCGTCTCGGACGTGCTCGGCAAGCAGGTCACCATCGACACACCGGTCGAGGAGCTTGCCGCCGCCGCACGCGAGAAGGGCCTGGAGATTAAGCCCGAGTGGACTGCTGGCAAGATTATCGCCGAGATTTACGATGAGCTGGGCGAGGACACCATCGTCAACCCGACCTTCGTATGCGATTACCCCATCGAGGTCAGCCCGCTTGCCAAGCGTTTTGAGGACGATCCGCGCCTGACGCACCGCTTTGAGCTGGTCATCGCCGGCCACGAGTACGCCAACGCATTCTCCGAGCTCAATGACCCGGTCGACCAGGCCGAGCGCTTTGCTGCCCAGATGGCCGAGAAGGCCGGCGGCGACGACGAGGCTATGGAGTACGACGAGGACTACGTGCGCGCCCTCGAGTACGGTATGCCTCCCGCGGGCGGCATCGGCATCGGCATCGACCGCGTGGTCATGCTGCTCACCAACCAGGCTTCCATTCGCGACGTCCTGCTGTTCCCGCACATGAAGCCCGAGAAGGGTTTCCAGTCCGGTGCCGCCGCTGCCAAGGCTGCCGAGGCCGGCAACGCCACAAGCCCGTTCGTCAAGCCGCTCAAGCCCACGCTCGATTACTCCAAGATCGCCGTTGAGCCGCTGTTCGAGGAGTTCGTCGACTTTGATACCTTCTCCAAGAGCGATTTCCGCGCTGTGAAGGTCAAGGCATGCGAGGCCGTCAAGAAGTCCAAGAAGCTGCTGAACTTTACGCTCGACGACGGCACCGGCACCGACCGCACCATCCTCTCCGGCATCCATGGCTACTATGAGCCCGAGGACCTGGTCGGTAAGACGCTGCTCGCCATCACCAACCTGCCCCCGCGCAAGATGATGGGTATTCCCAGCTGCGGTATGCTGATCAGCGCCATCCACGAGGAGGAGGGCGAGGAGCGCCTCAACCTGATCCAGCTCGACGCTTCCATCCCCGCCGGCGCAAAGATGTACTAGGGGGTTACGGCGTTTTGCCAAACGCCGTAACCACTCGACGCTGCAAGCCCGCCAGAGCGGCAATCTGCCTTTCAACTTCGGCGGCATGACCAAAAGGTCAATGCCGCCTTGTTTCAAGGCACCTTGCTCGCTCTGGCGGGCTTTCGCTGTTGTTGCCAGGGCATCGGCGTTGCCTTGGCCGTCAATAGTCATTGGGTTCTTAAACGACTACTCAACGGCTATTGCGCACATGGCTCGCATGACAGCCGTCTCTTTTATGTTTCCTTTAGCCGTTGCTGCCTAGGATGGGGGTTAGTCGGTAGGAAGGGAGTGCCTATATGGACGACGCGAGCGAGCGTGCAATCGAAGAGGACATGCTCGATCAGTTCAATTACTTTGACGATGAGGATGAGGAGCTGATCGATCGTCGCGAGCCAGCATCGCTTGACTCATTTGATCTGGTCGATGAAGAGCCCGACGAGGACGAGGGTGAATCAACGGAGCCCCCACAGCCTTCGCGCCTTGACTCGCTGCTTTCGAGAGCCCCCCTACACCACGGCGTTCGTGCCGGTGCGCTCCATATGAAAACTGACTGGCACCAGATCGTGACGGCAGGCGATGAACTTGCCGTCGATGCGCCGCTCACCGATAAGTCATCCATCATCTGCCGCACCGGCATGCTTATGCTGGCAAGCGGAACAGGCGCCTGGCGCGTGCGCGATACCATGAATCGTGTTGCCGCTGTACTCGGCGTCACGATTCACGTTGACCTGAGTCTCTTGTCGTTTGAGTGCACCTGCATCGAAGATGGCCACTGCTTTAACGAGGTCGTCAGTCTGCCCACAACGGGGGTCAATACTCATCGCATTTGGATGATGGAGAGCTTCCTAAAGGAAATCGAGATTTACGGGCGCCGGTTTACCGTGCACGAGTACCACGAGATGCTCAAGACCGTTGAGAGCTCAAAGCCCGATTACTCTCCCTGGCAACAGGGCCTTGCGGCAGCCTGTGCTTGCGGCGCCTTCGTCTTTTTGCTCGGCGGCGGCCCTATCGAAATGGCCTGTGCGTTTGTAGGCGCTGGTGTCGGCAACTTTGCTCGCTCCCATATTCTCAAGCAGGGTCTTGGCCAGTTTAGCGCGCTGACGACTGGTGTTGCGCTCGCTTGCGTTTCGTATCTGCTGGCATTGCTCGGCCTTGGCCAGGTCATTCCAGGGGCAATGTCGCACCAAGAAGGCTATATTGGCGCCATGCTCTTTGTGATTCCCGGCTTTCCCCTCATTACGGCAGGCCTCGACATCGCTAAGCTCGATATGCGAAGCGGCATTGAGCGTCTTTCGTATGCTGTGTCGATTATTGTGATGGCGACCCTCGTAGGTTGGATGGTTGCCGAATGTGTGGGACTGGCGCCGGATGACTTCGCCCCGCTCGGCCTCTCACCGTTGGCTCTTACGCTCTTGCGCATTCTGATGAGCTTTATCGGCGTATTTGGCTTTTCGGTTATGTTCAACAGTCCGGTAAAGATGGCAGCGGCGGCGGGGCTCATCGGCGCCGTGTCCAATACCTTGCGCCTTACGCTCGTCGATGCGCCGACGATACTTCCTTTCCTGGGCCTGAGCGCAGGTATGCCTCCCGAGGCAGCAGCGTTTATCGGCGCGCTGGTATCGGGGCTGCTCGCGAGCTTAGCCGAAATCAAGCTCACCTACCCACGCATCGCCCTCACGGTGCCATCAATTGTCATTATGGTGCCTGGCTTGTATCTGTATCGCTCGATGTATTACATGTGCACTTTCGACACGGTCAATATGCTCGGCTGGTTTGTGCGTGCAGTGCTCATCGTGGCGTTTTTGCCTGTTGGCCTGGGTGTGGCGCGTACGCTCACCGACCCTCGCTGGCGCCACACCAGCTAATTGGTGCAAGGGGGGCAGATCACTTTGCACCAAATGAGTTGCGGTGAAATAGGGACTGAATTGCTGCTTAAAGGGTCAAAACAGTCCGTATTCCACCGCAACTTATGGGGTCGGGGGATTATCGGTGCCCTGCATCTTCATAAACTCAACGCTTACGAAGCGCATGCGTTTCGTGCTAGGCTGGTTCCACCACATAAGTAGTCGCAGACGCGCGTACCACGGGCGGGCGAGATGAAGTTCCAACAGCTCCATCTTGCCCGCCCGTTTTTGTTGCGTGGCGCCGCGGTACAACACAGAGAGGAATCTGCCCTTTATGCCTATCAACAAACGAGAGAGCCTGCTGTTCACCTTTATCATGTGCTTTTGCATGGTGCTCTGGATGAGCATCTACAACGTTGCCCTGCAGCACGGGGCCATCAACGGCGAGGTCGTTGCCGCTGCGTGGCTCGGCTTCCCCGTTGCCTACATTTTTGCCATGTGCTGCGACTGGTTCGTCGCCAGCCCGCTCGCCAAGGGTTTCGCCTTTAAGTACTTGGTCACGCCGGGCAAGAGCTCGCCACTTGCCATGACGCTCGCCGTCAGCTCCTGCATGGTCGTTCCCATGGTCATCATCATGTCGCTGTACGGTGCCTGCGAGGGTCTGACGCACATGCCCGGCGGCATCCTTGCGAACCTGTATTCCGTGCCTGCGATCTGGATGATCAACATCCCGCATAATTTTGTGATGGCGCTGCCGTGGAACCTTTTGGTAGCCGGTCCGATTTCCCACTTCGTCTTCCGTCGCGCCTTCCCTGTGGGGACGGTTTTCGAGGAGGAGCATGCCGAGCTCTTGGAGCAGGCTATGGCTCCTGAGTGCGAGTAGCTCGCTTAGGGATCTGCTGAGCGCGGGCGACTTGCTTGGTTGGAGCCCTAAGCGTGGATAGCTCTCTCGGCGACATCGCGGGCGTGAGCGGTGCGCATGACCGGAGGGCCCGTGCTGCTCCGTTGCCCGACGTGCTAGCGCGCAGAAGAATCTGTTGGTGCATTCGGCGGCTGCTGAAGCGTTTCGGCAGCCGCTTTTTATACGGAGTTTAAATACAACAGTCTGTTGTATTACGTAGAGTGGTATATCTCTAGCAGGAAAAATGCGAGAGACGGAGCATTATGGCGTTGCTAGTAGGACTGGACGTAGGGTCGACGACGACCAAAGTTTACGCGATGCACGAGGATATGACCGAGGCGTGGTGGGGATATCGCCGCCACGGGGCGTGTCAGACAGCGAGCGTGCGCGCCATGCTCGGCGAGCTCGCCGAGCGCTTTCCCCATGAGTCGCTGCGCGTTGCGGTGACCGGCTCGGGTGCGCGCGATATCGCGACCGCGCTGGGCGCCTCGTACGTTCAGGAGGTGGTCGCCAACGCGCTCGCGATCAGCAGGTTCTATCCGCAGACGCGCTGCGCCATCGAGCTGGGCGGCCAAGACGCCAAGATGATCTTCTTCCGCACCAACGATAAGGGAGACATCGAGGTTGCCGACATGCGCATGAACGGTTCGTGCGCAGGCGGTACCGGTGCATTTATCGACGAGATGGCAAAGCTCATGGGGGTCGGCACCGAATCGGGCGAGTTCGAGCAGCTCGCAAGCCGGGGAACGACCGTCCACGAGGTCTCGGGCCGCTGCGGCGTGTACGCAAAGACCGATATCCAGCCGCTGCTCAACGAGGGCATTCCTACCACCGACCTGGCGCTTTCGGCGCTTCACGCGGTCGCCCGCCAAACGATCGGCGGTCTGGCCCAGGGTATCGACATCGAGCCGCCGGTAATCTTCGAGGGCGGTACGCTCGCCTACAACCCCACGCTGGTCCGTGTGTTCCGGGAGCAACTGAATCTATCGGACGATCAGGTTATCGTCCCGCGCGATCCGCAGATCATGGTCGCGCGCGGTGCCGCCCTGTCGCTGACCGACATGTTCGCATCGTCCCAACCGATCGACCTTCCCGACGCTTTTGTCCGGCTGGATAAGCTCGAGACGGTCGCGCCCGCAAGCGGGGAGGGACGTCTTGCCCAGCCCTTTTTTGCCACACCTGCCGAGCAGGCGGATTTTACGGCACGCCATGGCAAAGAGACGCCGGCAAAGGGTCCGGATGCGTATGCGCCCGGAGAGACGGTGCGTGTGGCGCTCGGTATCGATTCGGGGAGCACGACGACCAAGTTCGCCCTGGTCGATGAGGCGGGTGAGCTTGTCGATTCGTTCTACGCGTCTAATAACGGCAGACCGCTCGACGTCGCCCAACAGGGTCTTGTCAGCTTGAAGAACCGCTGGGAGACAGCGGGAGTCACGCTTGCGATCGATGCCGTGGGCACCACGGGATACGGCGAGGAGCTTTTCGCGCGCGCGTTCCACGCCGACTACCATACGGTCGAGACGGTCGCGCACGCCCGCGCCGCGTGCGCATGCGTTCCCGATGCGACCTTCGTGCTCGACATCGGCGGACAGGATATGAAGGCCATCTGGCTCAACCACGGCGTGCTGACCGATATCGTCGTCAACGAGGCGTGCTCTGCGGGCTGCGGCTCGTTCCTCGAGGGTTTTGCCAAAAACCTCGGAATAGCCGTTGAGGATATCGCGACCGAGGCATTTTCGTCCAAAGCCCCCGCCGTTCTCGGCAGCCGCTGCACGGTGTTCATGAACAGCAGCGTCGTTTCCGAGCAGCGGCGCGGTAAGGGTCCGGGCGACATCATGGCCGGTCTCTGCCGTTCGATTATCGAGAACGTGTTCACCAAGGTCATTCGCGTTTCAAATCTCAACCGTCTGGGCGACAAAGTCGTCGTCCAGGGCGGCACGTTCCGAAACGACGCGGTGCTGCGCGCATTCGAGCAGTATCTGGGCAAACCCGTCACGCGTGCGCCCCACCCGGGGCTGATGGGCGCTATCGGTATCGCCCTGCTCGCGCGCGAGGAATGCCGCAAGGGCGACGCCGGCACGTCGTTTATCGGGCTCGATGCCGTGGAGCGCTTCGAGCATCGCGAGTTCGGCGGCGTTACCTGCCGTCGGTGCAACAACCGCTGCCAGCGCGCGGTCGTGGCATTTGGCGACGGCTCGCTTTACGTCACGGGCAATCGCTGCCCGCGCGGCGGCGCCATCTCATGGGATGAGCTCGTGCGCGAGGTTCCCGCGGCGGAGGAGCTGCGTCCGCAGGGTGCTTGCGAGGCACAGGCACCCGGCACGGGGCGCGACCGGACCGCGGCTGCCCCCAATCTCTTTGTCGACCGCGAGAAGCTGCTGTTCGAGTCGTACCCCACGGTTCCCGTCAGCGGGGGGCGCGATGTCACGATCGGCATTCCCCGTGTGCTCGAGTTCTGGGACACCATGCCGTTCTGGTCGACGTTCTTCAGCACGCTCGGCTTTAAGGTGCGCGTCTCGGGACGCAGCACCAAGGCGATGTACGAGCGCGGTCTGGCGCACGTCACATCCGACACCGTGTGCTTCCCGGCCAAGCTCGTCCACGGGCACATCCGCAATCTCGTCGACGCCGGCGTCGACCGCATCTTCATGCCCATCATCACGACGGTGCCCACCGAAAACACCGCCTCTACCAGCGAGTGGATGTGCGCCGTCGTAAAGGGATACCCCTACGTGATGCGCAATTCCGATAACCCGGAGGAGCGTTTCGGCGTTCCGTTCGATACGCCGCTGTTCCACTGGTACGACGAGGGCGACCGAAACCGCCAGCTCAAGGCGTGGTGCAAGGAGACCTTCGATATCGATGCCGACCTGGTTGCCAAGGCGACCGAGCAGGCGGACCGCGCGCAGGAGACGTTTGAGAACCAGCTGCAGCTGCGCGGCAGGCAGGTGCTCGAGAACGTGCGCGAGGACGGCGGCTACGCGGTGGTGATCGCTTCGCGCCCGTACCACAACGACCCGCTGGTCAACCACGGGCTGCCCAAGCTCTTCTCTGAGCGCGGCATCCCCGTGCTGACGCCCGATGCGGTGCCGGGGGTCTGCAACGTCGATCTTTCCAACAGCCGCATCGACATCGTGAACAACTACCATGCGCGCATGCTGTCGTGCGCGGTCATCGTCGCATCGACGCCCGAGCTCGAGCTCGTGCAGATGGGCAGCTTCGGCTGCGGCCACGATGCGTATCTCACCGACGAGATCGCGCGCATGATGGGCGAGATGGGCTCCAAGGTTCCGATGATGATCAAGCTCGATGAGAGCGACGTCGCCGGTCCCATGGGCATTCGCGTGCGTTCGTTTATCGAGTCGGTCAACCGTCGTCGCGCGGAGGAGCGTGCCGAGGGCGCCCGGGTGCACGCGGTCCATCCGCTCGACGACCCGTATAAGGTCAAGTACACCAAGCGCGACCGGCACGACAAGATCGCGCTGGTCCCCAACACCTCCCATGCGTTCTGCAGGCTCATGACCGCGGCGATGCGCAATCAGGGCGTGCGCGCCGAGGCCCTTGATATCGGGCGCGAGGATGCCATCCGCCTGGGCAAACGCTATGTGCACAACGACATCTGCTTCCCCGCGCAAATCGTGATCGGCGAGGCGCTCGCGGCACTCGAGAGCGGTAAGTACGACCCGCACGACGTCGCCGTGGTGACTGGCAAGTATATCGGCGACTGCCGCCTGACGCACTACATGCCCCTGCTGCGCCGCGCGCTCGACGACGCGGGATACGACTATGTCCCGGTGCTCACCAACGACGACGTCGATGCCCACAATGCGCATCCGGGCTTCAAGCTCGGCCTTGGCCCGAGCATCCAGATCGCCTACGGTCTTCCCATGATCGATGCCCTCGAGGCCATGCTTAGGCGCATCCGTCCCTACGAGCTCGAGAAGGGCGCGGCGGACGCTGCGTTCGACCGCGCGCTCGATGAGGTTATCGAGGGCATGGAGCGCTCCGGGCTGAGAGGCCAGGCGACGGGCTTCAAACGCGCGCTTGCGATCATGGACGCCGTTCCGTACGACCGCTCGAACCCGCATCCGACCGTTCTCATCGTGGGCGAGTACCTGCTCAATTTCCATCTCGGCGCCAACCACGAGATCGAGCGCTACCTCGAGGACAACGGGCTCGAGGTCATCGAGGCGCGCATGACCGACGTGATCCGCAAGACCTATTTCTACAAGCATGCGCAGTCGCGCGAGTTCCACGTCGACCTGTCGCTGCCCGAAAAGGCCTGGTACGCCACGGCGGACAACCTGTTCGAGCTCGCGCACGACCGTTGCGCTGTCTCTTATACACATCTGACGCTGCCGA
>UQIQ01000019.1 GCA_900541185.1 uncultured Collinsella sp. | reverse complement strand
ACGGAAAGCACATTAAGTGCTTTCCTTTGCGTGCGGAACTCGCGACAAACTTAATCGCCCCGTCCGGCGGGCGAGCTGCGGAAACTCGGTCGGTCCAGAGCGATATCGTGCGAACGGAATTCTGGCTGATGATCTGTTCGCGACAAAGACTCGATAGGTAGCCCCCTCTATGCCCTTTTATAAGTTGCGGTGAAATAGGGACTGAATTTGGGGTTGAATCGTTTAAACAGTCCCTATTTCACCGCAACTTATTTGGGGATGAAAAAGGCGGAGGCCCTGGAAAGGGACTCCGCCTTATATACAGGGGGCGATGTTATTCGCGAGCTGGGGGATTAGACCAGGCGGGCGTTGATCGTCTTGGCGATCTCGGCGGCGTCGGTGGAACCCTTGACGGTGGCACGGAAGTCCTCGTCCATGAGCGCCTCGGCGACCTTGGACAGGATCTTGAGGTGCGTAGTGCCAGCCTGTGCACCCGGGATGAGCAGCGCGATGGCCACGTTGACGGGAGCGCCGTCCATGGTGTCCCAACCGGTCACGCCGGACTCGTCCTTGACGACGATGACGGCGGCCTCGGTAATGGCGTCGGACTTGGCATGCGGGATGGCGAAGCCCTCCATCATGCCCGTGGTGCCCTCGACCTCGCGGGCCAGGAAGGCGTTCATCACGGCGTCGGCGTCGCCGGCGATACCGGCCTTGACGGCCTGGTTGGAGACAAAGCTCAGAGCCTCGTCACGAGAAGCGAAGTCCTCGGCGACAAAGACGTTCTCAACCTTCACGAAGTCGGCAGCCTCGGCCTTGGGGGCCTCGACGGCAGCGGCCTTGGGGGCCTCAACGGGCTTGGCTACAGGAGCGGCCTTCTGATTCTTCTCGAAGTCGTACTTCTTGAAGGCCACGAACAGGATGCCACCGACCACAGCGCCGATGAGGATCGCGAGGACCCACAGCGGACCGTTCTCGACAACAGGCAGGACCAGGAAGCCGCCGTGAGGCGCCGGATCGTGAACGTTGAAGAAGATGGTCAAGATGGAAGCGATGGAAGAACCGAGCATCATGATGGGCATGACGGGCCAGATGTTCTTGGTCATGAACGGAATGGCGCCCTCGGTGATGTGGGTGCAACCAAGGATGAGGTTGACGATACCGGCGTCATGATCCTCCTGGCTGAAGTACTTCTTGCCGACAACGACGGCGAAGGTGGTGATCAGCGGCGGAACGATGCAAGCGGCGGAGACGGCAGCCATGAAGTTGGTGCCGAAGTTGTAGGTCTCGGTGCCGACGCCAGCTTCGAGAGCGGTACCGAGCAGGAAGGTGCCAGTAGCGTAAGCAGCCTTGTTGACCGGGCCGCCCATATCAAAGGCGCACATGCAGCCGATGGCCAGGCCAAGGATCACCGGACCGGAGTTACCGAGGCTCTGCAGGAAATCCATCATGCCCTGGTTAATGGCAGCCATGGGGCCGGAAATACCGAGCATGACCAGACCGACGATGGCGGTAGAGCACAGCGGATACAGGAAGATTGCCTTCAGGCCATTAAGGCTCGCGGGAATTTTAGAGAAAGCCTTCTCGAGCAGCAGGATGACATAGCCAGCGAGGAAGCCGCCGACGATGCCGCCCAGGAAGCCGAAGCCCACACCCGAGCCTCCAGCGTCGATCATGCCGGTATCGGCGTTGATGGGAAGACCCTGGATGGCAATCATACCGGCAACAAAGCCGGGGACGAGCGCCGGGCGCTTGCCGATGGACTCGGCGATGTAAGCGGAGAGCACCGGAACCATGAGGTTCATGGCGATACCGCCGATAATCTTGAGCATCGCGGCAAAGCTGTTGTAGTCGGCAGCCGTCGAATCAAAGGACGTGATGCCCCACAGGAACGAAATGGCGGTCAGAACACCACCGGCAACGACGAAGACCAGCATGTGGCTGACGCCGTTCATGAGGTGCTTGTAGATGACGTGACCGATGGACTCCTTCTCCTCGACCTCGTCCTCGACATCGGCGGCAGCGGCAACCGTGTCGTCGCCCTTGGCGGCGAGCGCGCGGTCGATCAGCTTTCCGGCGGCCTCGACGGACAGGGCCTTGGAAACACCGACGGAAACCATGGGCTTGCCGGCGAAACGCTCAGCCTGGACATCCTTATCGGCTGCGACGACGACGGCCTTGGCACCAGCGATCTCACTCTTGGTGAGCTCGTTCTCGACACCGACCTGGCCATGTGTCTCGACCTTAATGGTCAGACCACGCTCGGCAGCAGCCTTCTCCAGCGCCTCCTTCGCCATGAAGGTGTGCGCAATGCCGGTCGGGCAACCGGTCGCGGCGATGATGTCAAACTTAGCCATGTGTCCCTCCTTCTTGAGTACAGCGCCCGCGGGCGCTCCCCTACACGCGCTTCGATGCGCGTTTTTCCACAACTGAAAGATACCAACCTACCGTCCGCGTGAGAAGAGCTAAGGTGCAAAGCTCCGGTGAAAGGTTCTTTCATAACCGTAAACGGCAAGTGAAAGTTTACCATCAACACTTGAAACGGCAAGGTGTATCTTGTAATTGAAAATGCCCGTATACTATGGCATTGCAAATCAAGTTAGATTTTCATGCCAACCAGGAACCATCCATGACCGATAGTAGCAAAAGCGCACTTTCCCTCATTAGTACCCACCAGGGATACAGCGAGTCCGAGCAGCGCATTGTCGACTATATATTGGAGCACCAGTCCGAGGCGCCACGCCTCACGGCGGCTCAGCTCTCGCGCGCTGCCGCCACGTCCGAGGCGACCGTTTCGCGTTTCTGCCGCAAGCTGGGCTTTGGCAGCTTCCGCAGCTTTCAGTTTTCGTTGGCGCGCGACTTAGAGAGTCAGCGCAACGAGGGCCTGACCGACGAGGTCTCGCTCGACAACATGGAGCAGAGCCTTAAAAATATCCTCGCCGCCAAGGTGAGTGAGCTTAATGCGACCATCGACGGCATTGATCACGACACGTTGGCCGCAGTTGTACACGCGCTTAAGAATGCCGGCGTTATTGAGTTTGCGGCCGTAGGCAACACCAACGCCGTCGCGCTCGACGCGACGTTCAAGTTCTCGCAGCTGGGCCTTCGTTGCATGGCAAGCACCATCAGCGAGACCTCGATTGGTTTTGCGCTCACGCTGCGCCCCGGTGACGTTATCGTGCTGATCTCAAACTCCGGCAAGTCGCGCCGTCTGAATCGCATGGCAAAAGCGGCTCGCGACTGCGGCGCAACCGTAGTCGTCATCAGCAGCGACAGCAAATCCCCGCTCGCGCGCCTGGCAGACTACACCTTTAATACCGTCAACCACGAAGCACTACTGACAACGGGCGACTTCGCGTTCTCCAAGATGAGCGCCACGATGATCATCGAGGTCATCTACAACTTCCTGCTGCCCGAAATCGAAGACGCCCGCGAGCATATCAGCTACTACGAAGAGCTCATCCAGCCGGATAAGGTTGTGGAGTAAAACGCGTAGTGGGACAAAAATTTCAGTCTATTTTGTCCCACCAACACCGCTGATACGACCTAACCTCGAGCTTCTTCAAGCATCTGCTTGGCATGCGCAAGACTTGCCTCCGATTGGTCGCCGCTGAGCATGCGGGCAATCTCGGCAGTGCGAGCATCCCCAGCCACCTCATCCAGATGCGTCTGGGGAACGTCGCCGGGCTCTTTACTGACCACGTAGTGCTTGTCGGCCATAACCGCAACCTGCGCCAGGTGTGTTACGACGATGACCTGATGCGTGGCGGCAAGATCGGCCAGCACACCAGCAAGAGCGCGGGCCGTGGAGCCGCCGACACCAGCATCGACCTCGTCAAACACCAGCGTATCGACACCGTCCGCGTTACCGAGGACAACCTTACTTGCCAACATGACGCGGCTGAGCTCGCCGCCCGACGCAATGCGGCGCAGGGGACGTGGAGTCAAACCGGCACCGCTGCGGTATAGCAGCTCGTAGCTCGAAGGACCAACGGGCGTCCACTCAGCACGGGGAAGATCACGCGACTCCCAGACGAGCTCGGCGCCGCCCATCTCCAGGCGAGCCATCTGGCGGCAAACCTCGTGGCAGAAGCGCGGGGCCGCCACATTGCGAGCGCGCTTAAGTGCCTTGGCAGCGGCAAACAACTCGTGCTCGGCGCTCCCGAGTGCCTCACGCGCCTTTCTGATCTGTTCATCGCCATCATCGACCAGGGACAGCAGCTCTTGCGAGCGATCGCGCATGGCAAAAACATCGTCCATGGTAGGACCCCACTGACGCAGCAGGCCCTTGAGGTCGGAATACCGCTCACGCATGCGAGCGAGCTCGCGCGGATCGAAGGCGACGCTATCGCGATAGGCACGAAGTTCGTTCGCGCAATCCTCAAGGGAGATACAGGCATCCGAAAGCAAATCGGCAATGTCGCCAAGTTTGCGATCGACGGAAGCCATACGGGAAAGTTCTGCCACGGCGCTGTTCACGGCATCGAGCGCTCCCCCTTCAGAGGCAAGCGATGCATGGGCATCATTAGCTGTGGCAACCAGCACCTCGGCATGTTCGGAGCGCGGCAGCAGTTCCTCGAGTTCCTCATACTCGCCCGGTTTGGGGTCGACCTCGCCGATACGCTCGAGCGCAAAGCGCGCTTCCTCGACGCGGCTCCCCTGCGCACGCGAGGTCTCTTCGACACGTCGAACCTCCTTAGCGGCAGCGCGCGAAGCCTTAAAGCAGGCGCGGTAGTGCTCGAGCGCCTCGAGTGCAGGGCGCCCTGCCCAGGCATCGACCATCGCAACATGATGCGCCGGATCGAGCAAGCGCTGGTGCTCGTGTTGGCCGCACAGATCCATCATCACGCCAACGCGCTCCGAAAGCTCGCGCACACTGGCGATGCGTCCGTCAATCTTCACTCGGCTGCGGCCCTCGGCAGAAAGACTGCGCTGCACGATGAAGCCCTCCGTGTCGTGCGGGCCGTCAAACAGGCGCGCCTCGACGCTCGCCAGCGCCTCGCCCTCGCGCACCATAGACGAATCCGCGCGCTCACCCAAAATAAGCTTGAGGGCCGAGAGCAGCGCGGTCTTGCCGGCACCGGTCTCGCCGGTCAGGACAGTCAGGCCGGCACTCGGCAGCAGCGTCGCCTCGCGAATGAGCGCAATGTTAGAAACCTGCAGCTCATCGATCATGACGGACTCCGTAGAATACGCGGCTCACCGAGTTATAGAAGCTCTCGGGGCCGTAATCCAGCAGCAGCACATCACCGGGCCCGCGACGCACCGCCACGCTCTCAACGGTGCCATCGCAAGTAATAAATTGTCCATCGATAGCGATCGCCGGAACGCTCGGACGGTCATCAGACATAAAGATTTCGACGACATCACTCGGCGAAGTCAAGAAGGCACGGGCCTGAATGGTGTGCGGCGCAATAGGTACGCAGACCATACCCGTATAGTCGGGGCTCACGATGGGGCCACCGGCACTGAGCGCGTACCCCGTAGAACCAGTCGCCGTGGACACGACCACGCCGTCGCCACGCAGTCGGTCGATATGGTGGCCCGACACCGTGATGTCGAACTCGACCATATCGGACAGCGGACCGCGGGTAAGCGCCATGTCGTTGAGGGCGAAGGTGCGCACGACATCCTTCGTACCGTCTTCGCGCACGGACACGATATCCGCGGCGATGGTGGCGCGACGGCTCACGTGCAGCTCGCCGGAAAGGGCGTCGCTCACGACCTGCAGAATGTCGCGCTCCTCGGGGCTCGCAGCAGTTAAAAAGCCCAGGTGACCATAGGAAAGACCGAGGATAGGAATCTCGCGATGGTTGAGGATGCGGGCAGCGCGCAGCAACGTACCGTCACCGCCGAGCGTAATGACCAGATCGGAGCCGTCAATATCAGGCGTGCTCTGAATCTTCGATCGCTGGTCGGCAGCCCATGCGACCTCATAGCCCTGGCGCGTCAGCCAAAGCTCGAGCATCAGGCCGCTCTCGACCGCCTCTTGCTTGTAGTAATTGGGAACCAGAAAGACCTTCATAGCGTTGCAGCTTTCTCGCTCAAAACCGATACCTGGGATTGCAGCACGTCTTGCGAGCGGTCGCCAGATTCAAATCTCGTGCCGTACAGGAAAAACTCAACGTTGCCCTTGGCACCATGAATGGGCGACACGCACACATCGACCGGGAACAGCCCCTTGGCAGCAAAGAGCTCAACCGCCGCCACGAGCGTATCGCGGCGCACGGCGGGATCGGTCACAATGCCGCCCTCGCCCACCAGCGCCGCCGGAGCTTCAAACTGCGGCTTTACGAGCGTGCAGAATGCACCCGTAGGCGCCAGGCACGCCAGTACCGCATCGATAATGTTCGCGATGCTGGTAAACGAGACATCACACACAGCCAGGTCGATGGCGCCGGCATAGCCAAGCTCAGGCAGCTGCGTCACGTTTGTGCGCTCATGCAGCGTCACGCGATCGTCCTGACGCAACGACCAATCGAACTGGGCGCGACCCACGTCCACAGAGACAACAGTCGCAGCTCCGCGCTTGAGCAGGCAATCGGTAAAACCGCCGGTAGAGCAGCCCACATCCAAACAGGCAAGGCCCGTCGGATTGATGCCAAACGCATCAAGCGCGCCTTCGAGCTTAAGACCGCCGCGGCCAACATAGGGAATACGCCCCTTCACGTGCAGCGGCAGCCCCGGCATCACCTTAAGACCCGGCGAAGTCAAGCGCTCGCCGCCACTCGAGACCAAGCCGGCCATAAGAGTGCGAAGGGCATCCGCGCGATCGGCGCAGATGCCCTGTGAAATCAGTTCGTCATCAAGACGCACGCGTTTCATGAATGCCATCAACCATTCGTATCCAGAGATGCGGCCTAGCTATCCTGGGATTCGTTTGCCGCATCCTCATCGTATTCCTGTTCGAGCTTATCGGCCTCACGCGGCGTCAACTCAAACTTGTCGACCATATCGACCGCGCGGGAGCCCAGCTCAATCGCCTCGTCAAACAGATCGAGCGAACGCTCCAAGGACGTATCCTTGGAGCGAACGGTAGCGATGATCTGGTCCAGGCGATCCGAGATCTCATCGAAGTTGCGGACGGAACCCTCTGGCATGGCTACTCCTCGACGGAGTCGGCCTCGACGGCCTCAGCAGCGTCCGCATCCTCGGCAAGTACACCGGCGGCAGCCTGAGCGGCAGCGACCTTGGCGGCCGCCTCGGCAGCCTGCGCCTCCTCGCGAGCGCGATCTTCGGCCAGCAGCTCCTGGTACAGATCCTCACCCGGCAGCTCCTCGCTACGAGCGATCTTGCCCAGCACGCCGTTGACAAACGACGCGGACTGATCGGTGCCATAGGCCTTGGCAAGCTCGACGGCCTCGTTGATCACGATGGCGTCCGAGACCTCCTCGTCGGTGAGGAAGCGCATCTCGTAGACGGCGATACGCAGCAGGTTGCGGTCGGCGCCGGGCATGCGCATAAGATCCCAGTTCTTGGCGACGGCGCGCAGGGCACAGTCGATGCGATCGATATGCTCGTAGGCACCACGGCAAAGCTCGAGCGCATAGGGGTCGAGGGGGCCCTTCGAGATCAGGAAATCGCCCTCGAGGACGCGCTCGAGCGGGCTGTCCGTGGCCTCGGCCTGAAACAGCAGCTGCAGCGCCTGACTGCGGGCAAGCGTGCGCCCGCGATAAACCTTAAGGCTCAAAGGTTACTCCTTGGGGAAAACGAGGCCGTCAATGCAAACGTCGACGCGCTCGACCTCGACGCCCACCTGAGCATCGATGGCGGCGACCACGGCGGCGCGAACGGCCTCGGCGAGTTTCTTGAACGGATAGCCAAAGAACACCACGACACGCACGGTGAGTGCGAGCTTGTCGCCAACGACCTCGGCCTCGACCGCCGGCTCGGAAGCCGGGGCCTTGGACGAGAGCATCATGGAGACAAGATTAGTGGCAAGGTCCTTGACGCCAACGGAGGCGATGCCCTCGACATCCGACACGGCGCGCGAAACGATGGCGGTCAGAACATCGGGCGAAATGCCGATGCCGTCAATCTTGATTTCCTGGGGCATGAGTCCTCCTAGAGAAGTTGGTTGCTAGACGCGGGAGACGAACTTGCCGTCGCGGGTGTCAACCTTGATGACCTCGCCCTCGTTGAGGTACATGGGGACCTGGATGACAGCGCCGGTGTCGATCGTGGCCGGCTTGGTGGAACCCTGGACGGTGTCGCCCTTAAAGCCCGGGTCGGTTTGGACAATGGTGGTCTCGATGAACATCGGCGGGGTCACGCCCATGAGCTCATCGTCGGCGAAGAGCAGCTGGCAGATGTCGTTCTCGCGCAGCCACTTGGAGTTCTCGCCCACCATGTCCTCGGGAACGGGAACCTGCTCATAGGACTCGTTGTCCATGAAGATGTAGTCGGTGCCATCGTTGTAGAGGTACTGGAACTCACGGGTGGTGAGCATGACGCTCTCGAACTTGGTGCCGGCGTTGCAGGTGTTCTCGACGACGCGGCCGCTCTTGATGTCGCGGGTCTTGTAGCGCACAAACGCGCCGCCCTTGCCCGGCTTGACATGCTGGAACTCGACGATGGTGTAGACCTTGTCCTTGATGCGGAGACCGAGGCCGTTCTTGAAGTCGGCGGTAGAAATGGTAGGCATAGCGACCTTTCTTGTTATGGGCAGAACGCACAAGCGTCCAGATTACATACGATAGAAATTATACACTTGCAGGCGGCGCCTGCGGCGAGCGCATAAAAAGAGAACGCGGGGCGTCCGAATCGATCCGGACGCCCCGCCCCAAACTATCTACCGAAGTAGACTAGCAGTCGATAATGTGCAGGTCGTGCGGGGTCTTGGTGAAGGGCTCGTAGCCGTTCTCGGTGACCACGCCGTAGTCCTCCAGGCGCACGCCGCCCACGCCGGGCAGGTAGACGCCGGGCTCCATGGTGACAACCGAGCCGATCTCGATGGTGTTCTTACTGCGGTTGAAGTTGGGCAGCTCGTGGATGTCGATACCAACGCCGTGGCCCAGACCATGGTTGTAGTAATCGCCATAGCCGGCATCGCCGATGATCTTCTTAGAGAGCTTGAAGATGTCGTTGCCCTCGACGCCCGGATGGATGGCGGCGACGCACTCCTCGTGTGTACGGCGCACGAGCGCGTACAGGTCGAGCTGCTCCTGCGTGGGCTCGCCCATCACGACGGTGCGTGTCATGTCGGAGCGGTAATCGCAGTAGCCCGCGCCGTAATCCATAAGAACGAAATCGCCCTTCTCGATCACGCGGTCGCTCGGCACGGCATGCGGGTTGGCGGTGTTGGGACCGCTCGCCACGATGGAGCCGAAGGCCAGGCTGTCGGCGCCGTTGGCGAACATAAAGTTCTCGAGCTCGTTGCGAACCTGCTTCTCGGTCATACCAGGCTTAATAAAGCCGAGCATATGCTGGAAGGCGGCATCGGTGATCGACTGCGCATGGCGCATGAGCTCGATCTCCTCGGCATCCTTGATGGCGCGCATCTTGCGGATGTCGTCGTGCATCAGCGTTAGCATGCAGGCGACGGAACGGTCCTCCAGGCCGCGCTGAATACCCTGGTAGAAGTTAATCTGCATATCGTCTTCGACAGCGCAGACACGGCACTTGTTGGCTGCGATCTTGCCGGCGACCCAGCCGGGAATGGTACCCTCGTCCATGTCGTAGACCCAAGGGCTGCCGGCGGGCGTGTTCTCCTCAAAGCTGTTGAGGTAGCGCGAGTCGGTGTGGAACAGGCACTGGTCGACCGTAATAAACGCAGCGTGCGGGAACTCGAAGGTGTAGTCGAAGACGCCCTTCACGCCCGTAAGCCAACGAAGGTTGGCCTCGTCGCGCACCACGATGGCGTCGTAGCCACGCTCGGCCATCAGGGCACGGACACGCTCGATACGACCGGCAGGACCGGCAGCAAACTCAGACATGCAGATTCCTTTCTTGTTGTCTCTATATAGACGGGACGGGTCTCAACCGAACGACGGAATCGCATGCGATCCGCAACCGATTGAAAACCCGCCCCTCAACATGATACGAAAGACAATGGATGTCAATAAATCTTAGAGAAGTTCTTTGCGTGAAGCCAAGTAGGCGTGAGTATGGCGCTCAAGAACCTCGTCCTCAACGCTCGTTAGACGAATGGCGCCAAGTGCCGCGGGCAGCGGCAACATGCTGCGGTTCGAGCGAGCGAACTGCTGCTTGCGGAACTCCTCGATATATGCGGCAGGCTCCAGATCGAAGGCAAGTTCCTCGATACCAAAGTCCTCCAGGCAGTCATCGACCTCAAAGACGTAATCGATATCGAAGTCGCAGGCATCATGTGCTAGGCGCGCCTCAAAGCGCATGCCCTCGGATAACAGCTGATAGGCAGGAACCTGCGAAGCAGCATCGCCCAAGCAAGCGCGCAGAGTACGCTCCCCCGTCTTGCCAAAATCGAGCGCATGGCGGGCGCTCGGGTTCGTGGCCATCAGTACGTCCTTGCGGGCAGTCTGAGACCATTGAACTGCATTGACGAGCGCAACCTCCTCGCCCGCGAGAATCTCGGGAACGGTCTCAGTAAACTGATTCCAACGGGACTTGCTGCTCGAAAGCATGGTACCAACAAGTACCACATAGCCGAGCTTGAGGTACTCGGGGTCCGCCTCGCGAACAAGGTCGAGGTCACACACGACCAAGCCCGGCTCAGGACGGAACGCGATAGCGGGAAGCGCATTCGACGACGAGGCGACGAGCGGCTTCATGGTCGTCGCGACCGTGAGCATGGCGTCGAACGTCGTCGGCAGCAACGCGCACTCGGTGCGGCCGCACCACTGATTGGCACACCAGCTAACAACCGAGCAGGTTGCGGCATCGCCAACGGCGACAACCAGATCGTCACAGGTAATGCCATTGGCAGTCAGGGCGCCAAAGATAGCATCGGCATCAGCAAGCGTGGCACCAGCAGGCGAAACCTCGAGGGGAAGCTGTGACATGACAAAACCGGCGTCGACCAGCGCATGCTCGACGACCTCACCAAAACGCTCGGATGTGGCGTCGTTCCAAACGACCATCGCGCGCTTAGGCTTGCCCACAGTCGAGGCAAACATGCGCGACAACTCAACGAACGCGCCCAATCCGACACGGACATCGACGCTGCGGTTTTGGAAATTGATCAGTTGACGACGAATCATAGCAGCCCACGCTCCAAAAGCATCTCGGCACAAAGGTAGGAAACGTCCTCGAAGGACTTGTTGCGAATATCAAGGGTAAGGTCGGCGGCCTGGCGATACAGCGGACGGCGATGCTCAAACAGGCGCGCAGCATGCTCGGGCGAACGGAAATCGGGGCGCGTGTCGGACCGACGAATCTGTCGAATCGAATCCTCGAAGTCGCCCTCGAGGTACACGCACGTACCCATTTCGTGCATCAGCTCAATATTCACCGGCGTTTCGACGATACCGCCCCCGCACGAAACCAACAGGCTGCGCTCGCTTTGGAGCGAACGGAGCGCCGAGGTCTCGAGCTCGCGAAAACGATCCTCGCCCTCGGTCTCAAAAATCTCGGTTACCGACTTGCCGCAACGGCGCACGACCAGACGGTCGGTATCGATAAAACGCCGCTTGAACATGGTGCCCACGTTGCGCGCAAGCGTCGACTTGCCCGCGCCCAAAAAGCCGATAAAGAAGATATGGTCGCAGCCGTGTTTGATGTGCTGGGACATGACGAGACCTATTCCTCGCAGGGAAGGTCGCGCAGGGCCCGGCGCTCAAAGATACGGAAGATCTGCGTATACCACAGGTCCTGCGTCGCCTGCGGCTTTACCAGGATGGTATCGACGCCGGCGAAGTTGCCGCTCCACACGTCCGTGTAGAGCTGATCACCGATCAGCACCGCCTCGCCGGCTGTGGCGCCGAGGCGCTTAAGGCCCGCCTTGAGGGCAAACGGCGCCGGCTTCATGGCGTGGCTGATGGCCTCGAGTCCCAGCTCGCGCGCAGAGCTCATGACCTGGTCGCGATGCCAGTTGTTGGACACCATGCACAGCTTAAAGCCTTTGGCGCGGGCGGCGTCGAGCCAAGCGGAAACCGCGGCGGGAACCTGCTCGGTGTCTCGCGGCACCAAGGTGTTATCGCGATCGAGCAGAATGGCGCGCTTGCCGTCGGCCCACAGGGTATTAAGGTCGATGCGATCGACCGAGGCAACGTAACGTTTGGGGCTAAAAATCCTCATACTAATTCCAAGACTGTTGATGCTCTTCGTAGGTTTGCGAGAAGTACTCCTCGTCCTGCGTAATGTAGAAATACAGGTCATCAGAGTCGGTCGGCTCAAGGGTGGCCTTGAGCGCCTCGAGCGACGGAGAGCAGATGGGCGTGGGCGGCAGGCCCTCATGCTTATAGGTGTTATACGGACTATCGCTCTGCAGGTCGTCGGCGGTAACCTCGCCACCGGTGACATACATCATAGTCGCATCGCTATTGAGATAGCGCAGGCCATCGAGCTTGCCGGCAAGGCGGTTGTAGAAAACCGAGGCCACATGCGCACGTTGATCGGCGTTGAGGCCCTCGCGCTCAACGATAGAGGCCAAGTTGACGATGTCGTAGTCGGACATCTCCACACCGTAGCGTTCCTTGATCTTGGCTTCGCAGCTCGCAAAGTCAAGCGACTTGTACTCGGTCTTAAACTGATCGAGCATAGCGCGAATCACGCCATCGGCCGTCGGCGAATCACCCAACGAATAGGTCTTGGGGAACAAGAAACCCTCGAGCGAGTCGTTAGCGGCGCCCTTAAGGAAGCTATAGTCGTCCACGTAGTTGGAGGCCTTGGCCTGGTTGAGGAAGTCTTCCTTAGAGATGCTGTCGTAGGCCTGGGCCACACGGTCGGCGACTTGATCGACCGTTAAGCCCTCAGGGATAGTCAGCGCATTGGAGCCCGCGTTGGGGCCTTCCATGAGCTGCTGAACAACCTTGGTCGCATCCATGAGTGTGGTGAACGAATAATCACCAGGCTTGAGCGATATATCGGCGTTGAGCTTTTTCACCGCCGCATAGTAATCCTTGGGATTTTCGACGATATGGTTCTCGGAGAGAATCGAGGCGATCGTATCGCCCGAAGCACCATCGGGAATGGTCACCGTAACCTGCTGACCAGCCGTAACCTTCGTATCCTCACCGGCAAAGAAACCCTTGACGGCCGGCACGACAAAGAAAGCGATCGCGGCAAGCGCCAACACGGCGACGACGCCACCGATAATCATAGGCACCGGGGAGCTTTTCTTTTGAGCACCGCGACGAGCATGCGTGTTGTAGCTCGAGCGGGTCGCCGGAGCAACGCCATGCGAACCACGAGCGTGATGCGAATGCGATTGGGGGGCCTGCGTTCGCTGGGTAGGTGCCTGCTGCTTAAAGCGGGTGCCGCCTGCAGGCTGGGCCGTACGAGCAGTGAGCTGCTGAGCCGCGTGAGAAGCCGAATGCTGAACCGAACGAGCAGAAGGCTGCTGACCCGTCCGTTGAACAGGTTGGGCCGAACGAGAGAAAGACTGCGCCGGGCGCGCGGCAGGCTGAGCTGCGCGCTGCGTCGGCTGTGCCGGACGCTGGCCAGGCTGGGCAGGGCGCGACGCCGGCTGCTGTGTACGATTCGGCTGGCGCGGATCGGAAGCACTAGGCATGCGAAACCTCCTCGTTTTTACGATCGAGCCACGTCTGCAAAAACAGGCTGGCGGCAATCATGTCGATCTTGCCCCTCATCTGCTTTTCGTTGAGTCCCTGCTCGCGCAGGATACGCTTGGCCTCTTGCGAGGACAGACGCTCGTCCTCAAACTCCAAAGGAAGATCGAGCTCGTCGGCAATCTTTTGCGCCACAGCGGCAACGCGCTCGGCCTGAGGGCCGGGCTCACCGGCCATGGTCAGGGGACGTCCGCTTATCAGGATGTCGGGCTCATAGTCCTCAACCAGGTAGCGGAACGTCTTGGCCATACCGGTGACCTCGGCAGCCGGAAGCACCTTGACAGGCATCGCCATCTTGCCATCACGGCTCGAGACGGCGATGCCAATCCTGGTCTCCCCTATGTCCAGCGCGAGCGCAACCACAGCGACTTCTTAGATTCTTAGGCGCCGAGCGCGGTCTTAGCGGCCGCGAGGGCATCGGCGATGCCGGCAGCATTCTTGCCACCGGCCTGGGCCATGTTGGGACGACCGCCACCGCGACCGTCGACCAGACCCGCGATCTGCTTGATCACGTTACCGGCGTGGAAACCGGCCTTGACGGCGTCATCGGAGCCGGCAGCGAGCAGGGCCGGAGTGCCCTTCTCAGTCACGCTGGCGACGACACAAGCGACAGGGCCGGCGACCTTCTGATGCACGGTATCCCATACGTTGCGGAGGTCGGCAGCCTCAAGGCCCTGGAGCTCAGCGACAACGAGCTTATAGCCGTCGAGCTCGACGGCGACCTCGATGGCGCTGGAGATGGCGTCGGAGGAGCCACCGGTCAGAGCCTTCTTGAGCTTATTGGACGTCTCGCGCAGCTCGGCCTGCAGGTTCTCCACGCGAGCGGGAACCTCATCCACGCGGCACTTGAGCGCAGTAGCAGCGGCGTCAACGAGTGCCAGGCGGTCGGCCATATAGTCGAGGGCACCCTTAGAGGTCACGGCCTCGATACGGCGGACATTGGAGCCCGTGGAGGACTCGGAAATGATCTTGAACAGGCCGATCTCGGCGGTGTTGGCAGCGTGTGTGCCACCGCAGAGTTCGCGGGAGAACGGCTGGTCCTCAGCGCCCACGGAGACAACGCGGACGACGTCGCCATACTTCTCGCCAAACAGGGCGACAGCGCCGGCAGCCTTAGCCTCGTCGATGCCCATGACACGGGTCACGACCGGCTTGGAAGCGAAGATCTGCTGGTTGACCAGGTCCTCGACAGCCTTGAGCTGCTCGGAGGACAGGGCCTCGAAGTGCGTAAAGTCAAAGCGCAGGTGCTCGGGCGTCACCAGCGAGCCGGCCTGGGAGACGTGCTCGCCCAGGACCTGCTTAAGCGCAGCGTCGAGCAGGTGGGTGGCGGTGTGGTTGCGGCGCAGGAAGCCACGGCGCTCGGCGTCGAGCGCAGCGGTCACGGTAGCACCGACGGCCAGCGTGCCCTCGGCAATGTGGGCGACGTGAGCATACAGGCCGTTGTGGTTCTTGGTATCGGAAACGGTCAGAACAACGCCCTCGGCGGAAAGCTCGCCGGCATCGCCCTGCTGGCCACCCATCTCGGCATAGAACGGAGTGCGGTCGAGAACGACCTCGACGTCCTCGCCGGCGGCAGCGGACTCGACGGACTCGCCGTTGCGCACGATGGCAACAACCTTGGCGCCCTCGATCACATCGTTGTCATAGCCGTCGAACTCAGTCGCGGCGACCTTGTCGGAAAGCTCGACCCAAACGTCGTTGAAGCTGCCCCAGGCGTCGCCTTTGGCATTGGCGCGGGCGCGGGCCTTCTGGTCCTCCATGCAGGCAGTGAAGCCGTCCATATCGACATCGTGGCCAGCGGTGCCGGCGATCTCGACGGTCAGGTCGATGGGGAAACCAAAGGTGTCGTGCAGCTTAAAGGCAACGTCGCCCGGAAGCACAGCGCCCTCGGCAAGCGCTGCCAGGGCCTCGTCCAGGTAAACACGGCCGTTGTCGAGCGTCGTGGAGAAGCGCTCCTCCTCGGATGCGACGATACCCTTGACGAGGGCGACGTTCTTGAGCAGCTCGGGATAAGCCTCGCCCATCTGAGCGTTGACTTCGTCGATGAACTTGGTCAGGAAGGCGCCCTCGATGCCCAGCAGGCGACCGTGGAACACGGCACGACGGAGCAGGCGGCGAAGGACGTACTCGCGACCCTCGTTACCGGGAAGGATGCCGTCCGAGATCATAAAGTCGACGGCACGGGAGTGGTCGGCGATGATACGCAGGGAGCGGCTGGCGCCGGAGTAATCGTCGGCGTCATAGGTCTTGCCGCTAATCTTCTCGCCCAGCTTGATGAGATGCTGCATCAAGTCGCCGTCGTAGTTGGCGGTCTTGTGCTGCATGATGGCGGCCATGCGCTCCAGGCCCATGCCCGTATCGAGGTTGCGGTGCGGCAGCTCCGGCATGGAGCCGTCCTCCTGGCGATCATACTGGGTAAAGACGAGGTTCCAGAACTCCAGGAAGCGGTCGCAGTCGCAGCCGGGCTTGCAGTCGGGACTACCGCAGCCGACCTCCTCGCCCATGTCAAAGTAGATCTCGGAGCAGGGACCGCAGGGGCCAGTGGGGCCAGCGGCCCAGAAGTTGTCGTCCTCGCCCAGGCGGGAGATGTGGTCCTCGGCAACGCCCAGAGAACGCCACACGTCGTGGGTCTCGTCGTCCTCGGTAAAGACGGTAAAGTACAGGCGGTCGAGCGGCAGCTTGAACTCCTTGGTGATGAGCTCAAAGGCCCAGGCGCAAGCCTGCTGCTTGGAGACGCCGCCAAAGGAGAAGTCGCCGAGCATCTCGAAGAAGGACAGGTGACGGCCGTCCTCGCCGATGCAATCGATGTCGTTGGTGCGGACGCACTTCTGGCAGGAGATAGCGCCGATCTCCTTCATGGTCTTCTTGCCCTGGTAGTACTCCTTAAACTGGTTCATGCCGGCGTTGGCAAGCAGCAGCGAAGGATCGTCGGGGACGAGGGACGAAGAAGGATAGAGCTTAAGACCGCGCTCCTCAAAGAAGTTGAGGAACTTGGAGCGAATCTCGGCCGTAGTCATTGACGGGTAGTCAGCACTCATAGAGGGAATCTCCTCGGTTTCACATCGAAACAGTTCAAACGTAACGATATTACCATCCCACCGCGCAAGTGCAAAAAAGAGGGCCGGCACAATGCCGGCCCTTCAGCGAAATTGCATGTTAGCGCGTATGAATATTAATCCGAATTACCCCGCTAGTTGTCATCATCGTCCATGGAGCCGTCGATGCCGGTTTTGGTGTCGTCATCCGTGTTGGAATCGTCATCCTTAGCGAAGGGGTTCTTGAAGAAGCCCGTCGCATCGGGCTGCAGACCAGAGAGCTTGATCCAGGGATTATCGAGATCGGGCTTGGGCATGGCCTTGGCCTCGGGCGCAGTCTCGTTGCCGATGAGCTCGGACTCGTAGATGAAGGTGTCGTCGCCGAGCGCGTCGTAGGCGGCGACCGGGTTGCCATCGGCATCGCGGTACGGCGTGCCCTTAAACACGGCGCCGTCATAGGCCACAAGCTGTCGGCCGGTCTCATTCTCGAAGTAGTACACGAAGATACCCTTGAGGGCCGCACAAAGCGGGATGGCAATAATCATGCCGATGGGGCCCATGAGTGCCGAGCCAATAACGAGCGCCGTGAGGCTCATGATGGGATGCACCTGCACCGAGCTCTGCATGACCTTGGGCGAAATGACGTTATCGGTGACGTTTTGCGCGACCATCGTCACGATGAGCGTCCATAACGCCAACATGGGGCTGAACATGAAACCGAGCACTGTGGCGATTGCTGCGCTCACCCAGGGACCGACGACCGGAACCAAATGCATGATGCCGGTAAAGATAGCCATGAGCGCCGCATACGGATGGCCGATGATCATAAAACCGATAAAGGCGAGGAAACCACCGCAGATGGACGTCACGACCATACCGCGCATGTAGCCGCCGACAGAGCGAGAAAGGATGGCGACCATAAAGCGGTACGAGGTCTCCTTCTCCTGACCGATGATGGTGCAAATCTCGTGGTGCATGCGAGGGTAGTCGCAGGCCATCCAGTAGGCAAGAACCAGGCCAAGGAAGATAACGAACAGCCGCGAGGCCGTATTGGTGATGAGTGGGAACACACCACGACCAAGCTCGGCGGCAATCTGAGACACATACCTCGATGCCACGGCAACCAGCGACGAAAGATTATCGTCCAAATACTCCTTGAGCGGCGTGTTGTTGAGCGTCTTTGCATGCGAGCTCATCTCGTTGAGATCGCCACCTGCAACACGAAGCTGCTCGGGCAGGCGGCTCAGGACTTCCATGATCTGACCAAAGAGAATCGGCGACAAGATGCAAACGACACCGACGAGCACGGCAACAACAACAATAAGCGCGATAAGCGAACCGATGCCACGGCCGACGCCATGGTGCTCGAGCCAGTTGGTGATCGGGGACATCACAAAGGCAATGATGGAGCCGACGGCAAGAAACTCAATAACCGGCGCCAGGATGCCCATAAGGTTAAAGATGACAGCGGCGATGACAATGCAGCCGACAACAGCCCAAATGCGCAGCGTCAGAATGCGAGTGTCGCGCAGCACGCGATCGGTTTGTTGGGGGTGCTCACTCATGAACGAATCATCACTCCGTCGGGGTCGATCTTGTCCTGAATCTTCTTAAGCGTGCGGCGCAGCAGACGCGAAACCTGCACCTGAGAAATACCAAGCTTCTTGGCGATCTCGATCTGGGTCATGCCCTTCACAAAGCGCAGCTCGATCACCTCGCGCTCGCGCGGCGAGAAATCACGGATGGCTTCCTCGATCACTAGGCGGTCATCGGTAAAGTCGAGCTCGTTGTCGTCGTCGGCGTAACGGTCGAGAATCGAGGGGGCATCGTCGGAATCGGACGCACCAGGAGCCTCGATGGGCACCGAGGTATAGGCCGAAGACGATTCCATAGCCTCGAGGACCTCATCGACAGTCACATCTAGATACTCAGCGATCTCCTCAACCTTGGGCGAACGCTGCAGCTCGTTGGTAAGTTTGTCAGTAGCTTGGTTGACCTTGGCCGAGAGCTCCTGCAGACGACGAGGTACGCGCACGCTCCAGCCCTTGTCGCGAAAATGGCGTTTGATCTCGCCCAGGATAGTGGGTGTTGCAAACGTCGTGAACTCGAGCCCGCGCTCGGGGTCAAAGCGGTCGATAGCCTTGAGCAAACCCAGATAGCCGACCTGCATGAGGTCGTCGAGCGGCTCGCCGCGATTCTTAAATTTGTTGGCAAGAAACCTTACCAGGTTCATATGGGACATGACGAGCTGCTCGCGCGCGTCCGGATCACCGGTTTCTTTGTAGCGACGAAACAGCTCGCGGGTTTTCTCCTTGTCCCAAGCGGTCTTGCCGCTCCGGGAACGTTCGGTCATATTAGATATCCGCCTTGAGGTCGAGGGAAAGCGTCAGGGGCGCCGTAGTCTTTTCGTAGGAGTCGCACACGCTCGCGAGGATGAGCTCGGCATACACCGCAGCCTGGTCGTCTTCATCGACCGTAGCCTGGTCGCCAAAGGTAATAGTCATGCCAACGTGGGTCTCATCGACATCGAATTTGATGGTGATGTCATCGCAGTCGACCGCGGTGCAACCAAAGATGAAAGCCTCCTCAGCAGCCATGCGGATGTCCTCGATGCGATCGACAGACATAGAGCACAGGGCACCAACGTTGGCTGCCGTCATGCGCACAAGGCGAGCGAGACGCGGGTCACCGGCAACGGTCAGCGTGATAGGGCAGGTTGCTTCGCTACTCATCGCAGGACTCCTCAGAGGTCTCGGCGGGCGTATAGGTGTAATACTGAGCCGGCTTGGATACAGACTTCTGACCATCATCGTCGCCCGCGGCGGCCTCGTCCTCGCCAATTAGGATGCGCTCGGTAGGCTGCTCGGCCTCCGCAGCGGCAGCGGCGAGCTTGCGATCGGCGTCGGCTGCAGGAGCCTTCACCTTATTGAAGAGCTTCTGCACAGCACCGGCGGCAGAGTCGGTCACGCTCGACACAGCATTGCTGGCCTCGGCCATGCTGCCCGTAACCTCGGAAATGTCGCGAACCACGGCTTCGACCTCTACGAGATTGGAGGTAAGGGCATCAACTGCCGTCTTGCTCGACTTAAGCAGCGGCTCCATCTGGGCAAGCGCCGGCGTAAGCTCATCGACAGCGCCATCGAGCTTTGCCACCACAGGCTGAGCCTCGGCGATGGTGTTGTTGAGGTCGTTCACGGTCTTATCGAGCGAGTCGACAACATTGCGGGTCTTGCGCAGGGTAAGCGCGAGCTCAGCGATGGCCCACACGCCGGCAACGGCGAGCAGCAGCAGGGCGATTTGAATGGGACTCATACAAGCCTCCCGGAAGAATCGAAATACAGACGCTTTTCATGGTACCCCAAAGGGGACCGAACATGCCAAGAGCAGCAACGTGGGACAAAATTATCAGCAGCTACCTCGGTGCATTCCCGCTGCGGTCTCGTTCGCTTTGCTCTACGCGCCACTCTTCCCAGCCGCGCCCGGCAGGCTGCCAAAATGCACCGCGTTCCAAGCCTTCGGGCAAATAGCGCTGATCGACCCAGCCTTCGGGATAATCATGTGGATACTTATACACACCGTATTCATCGCTGCCCGGGCGATGGCGATCGCGCAGATAACTCGGCACCTCGCGAAGCCCACTAGAATGGATATCGGCCAGCGCCGCATCGATCGAAGCCTCACACGCGTTGGATTTTGGCGCCAAGCACACATAGAGTGCAGCCTGAGCCAGGTTAATGCGGCACTCGGGATAGCCAATGACCTCGGCAGACTTAAACGCGGCATGCGCCACCAAAAGCGCCTGCGGGTCGGCGTTGCCAACATCCTCAGAAGCGTGAATCATAATGCGGCGAGCGATAAACTTAGGATCCTCCCCAGCATCGATCATGCGCGCGAGCCAATAGATCGTGGCATCGGGGTCACTACCGCGCATGGACTTGATGAACGCACTGATGATGTCGTAGTGCATGTCGCCGTTTTTGTCATACATAAAGCCGCGACGCGGGTTGGCAATCTTCACGTCATCCACGGTGATGGGATAGCGCTCCCCCGCCGCAGGCGCTGGCGTTCCCTCGGTATCGGGACGCGTGACGGCAATCTCGCTCGCAAGCTCGAGCGTCGTGAGCGCCGAGCGAGCGTCACCCGCTGCCAGCGTGCAAATGGTCTTGACCGTAACCTCATCGGCCGAGAACTTTCCGTTCAAGCCCTGTGGTGCCTCGAGCGCACGCTCAATAAGCGTGGCGATATCCTCATCCTTCAGATGTTCAAGCTCCACCACGCGCCCGCGCGACAACAGTGCCGAGTTGACCTCAAAGTACGGGTTCTCTGTCGTAGCGCCAATCATAATGACGGTACGGTTCTCAACTGCATGCAGCAGGGCATCCTGCTGCGACTTAGAGAAGCGGTGAATCTCATCGATAAATAGAATGGTGCGACGGTCGTACGTATTCAGGCGCGTCTTGGCCTCATCAATCACGCGACGCAGGTCCTTCACGGTACCCGTGACGGCGCTGACCTCGACAAACTCGCTCTTGGTATGGTTGGCGATAATGTGGGCCAGCGTCGTCTTGCCCGTACCGGCAGGCCCGTACAGAATCACGCTCGAAAGCACGTCGTGCTCGATCGCGGCACGCAGCCATGAACCCTTACCGACGGCCTTTTGCTGGCCCACGTACTCGTCGAGCGAATTGGGGCGCATGCGCACCGCAAGCGGCGCATTCTGAAAGGAACGCTCGCGCGTCGAAGCAGAAAAAAGGTCGTCCATAGTCATCCCGTGTATCAATCAAATACGTTTTCCACTAACAGTATACCGAATTAATACGAACTACCGTTCGTTAATATAGGTACGGTGCGGAAACTCCAGACCAGGGAACAGCTTGCTCGTCAGTTCGCAGAAATAACCGTCCGTCATGCTCGTGATATAATCCACCACGGCTTGATCCTTGTCGTCCTGCCAGGCATAGGTGCGATCATAGTAGGAAAGCTGCTGTTCAATGCGCGAAATATGGTGCTTAAAGATGTAAGAGGACTCGTCGCCACTGTTTAGATCCCGCAGGCAACGGTCGTAGAGCTTTACGAACGCCTCGCGCAGCTCCGCCTCGGAATCGCCTTCGATACCGCCCTTGCTATAGATCTTCTCGTAGTTCTCGCGCTTGGCTCGGCGAATTTCCTCAAACAGGTCCTCGCTCATCTCGATGCGCGGCTTACCATAGCTGTGCTCAACGATATCGATGGAGGCATGCGTGAGGATCCAACTGTTGTAGGCACCGCCCCGGCCATCATCAAAAGCGTCGGGCGAAAGCAGGCCCGCCGCGATCGCATCCTGACGGTCACGACCGACGTAGGCAAGAATATCCGAGATGCGAACGACGCAGCCCTCGAGCGTCATGGGACGCAGATGCTCAATTGCGCTATAGCCCGTGGCAATGCAATCCTCAACCGTCTGGTCAAACTGGTCAAAGGAGCCCATGTCCGAGAGCTCAAACACACGCTGCTCGTACTCGCCGTTATGGCATAGCACGCCGTCGAGCGTCTGGAGCGACACGTTGCGGCCATACAACGCGTCGAGCACGCGAACCGACTGCACGTTATGGAAAAAATAACGCCCCGTACGCTCATGATAGATATCGTTGAGAAAGCGCTCGCCGGCATGGCCGAAAGGCGTGTGTCCCAAGTCGTGACCCAGGCCAATCGCCTCGATCAGATCGCAATTGAGCCCCAGGGCGCGACCGATATCGCGCGCAATGCGGGAGACAAGCTGTACGTGCAAACCGCGGCGTGAAAGATCATCATTGCTACGGAAGCTAAAGACCTGCGTTTTGCCTGCATAACGGGTGTACGCCGGAAGATGAAGTATCTTTTCGGTATCGCGCATAAACGCCGGACGCATAAGCGTGCCTTTGTCGGCGGCGCGATCAATACGACGAATGACCTGATCATCGTTGCAACGATACGGGTTGATATAGCCCGAAGCACGATCGGCGGCAATGCGCTCGACAAGCTCGGGCGACAACGCCGAGGGAATACGGTCCATGCGCGCCTTAATGACGGCCGTTTCTTGATTAGATTCCATGGCATGCTCCTTAAAAAGGATGCGCAATCGGTTACAAAGTGCAGCCCACGACCTCGATTATGGCAAAAATCGGCACTAAAAACGGGAGCAATGGCAGGGAGCGCGATTTTGCGATGAGGCAAGCGACGGCAAGGGTCAGGAGCGCAACCGCAAACGCGACAACGCCGCCCAGGGGATCGAAGGTACAAAGGGCAAAGAGTGCCTTGACGTCCCCCATGCCAATGCCAGGAGCGTGGCGAACTCTACGCCAGAGCGACTCGGTAAGCACAAGGCCAAGGTAGACGATGACCGCAAGACCGGCGTGGTCAAGCGCTGTGTTCAAACCGAGGTCGAGCCAAACGCCCGCCAACGCCGCCACGGCACATGCGCCGGCAAGCCCATTGGGAAACCGTCGCTCTCGGGCATCAATTGCCACGCCGGCAAAGATGCAAATCCAAAACGGGATATAGATCATCGAAAACCTCCTTGAGCAGCTGCTCAAAAGCAAAAACCACCACAAAGGTGCCTGTCCCCTTTGCGGTGGTTTTGGTGGTGGTTATTTGGCGCCTTGCATGACCTCGTCAAGGGTAACGCTGACGGCGTGCTGCGTCGGGACCCAGTCGACCTTCAGGAACAGCGCGGCCACCGTGATGGGGATATAGCTGAACATAAAGATCGGGAAGGTAAACAGGTTAGTCACCAGACGCCACTTTTGCGCGCAGTGAATGTGCTTGTACTCAAAGATAGTCGTGAGCAGCGCCAGGATAAAGAAAGTCAGATACATCATGGCGAAGGTCATAATGAGCGAAGCGGCACAGGCCTGCATCTCGACTTCGGTAGCCAAAAAGCCGTGCGAGAGTCCACCCACGATCAGGAACGTCGCATTGGCGAGCATGGAGATCAGGGACAGCAGCATACCCGGGGCGATCGTCATGAACATGTCGTAGGCGGCAAAGCGATGGTAGCGGAAGGTCGACTTGACCAGGTGCTTACCGTAAGTAAAGAACACCTGGTAGAAGCCTTTGGTCCAACGCATGCGCTGTTTCCAGGACGCCTTAAACGTCACGGGTTGTTCGTCAAAGAACTCCGCCGGCGCATAGCCAATGCGAATGCCGTGAATGGCGCAGAACGTGGTGAACTGAATGTCCTCGGTCAGCGTGTGGAACTGCCAACCGTGCATGCCCTCGATAACGCTGGCGGAGATGAGGTAGCCCGAACCCGAAACAGCGCAGGACGTCTTGCAGATATTACGCGCGTTGTTGAGGAAGCGCGCCTCGCGTAGATACCACGTGGCATTAGCAGCCGAGATCCACGAGCTGCCGAAGTTCTTGGAATTGCGATAGCTCGTGACCACATGGAAGCCCTGGTCAAAGGCATCATTCATCTTGGAAACGTAATCGCGGGAGATAACGTTATCGGCATCGAAGATAAAGTAGCCCTCAAACGTGTCGGGATACTCGTTGAGAATGCGGTCGAAGCCAAAGTCCATGACCCAGCTCTTGCCCTTGCGGGCCAGGTCATTGCGCTCGTAAACAATGGCACCGGCCTCGCGCGCGAGCTGCGCCGTGTTGTCGGTGCAGGCATCGGCGACCACGAAAACCTCGATGAGCTCGGACGGATAATCCTGGTCCTTGATGGAGCGAACGAGGTTGGCGATCACGGCCTCCTCATTATGCGCCGCGATAAAAAAGGCATAGCGATGGAGTTTTTTGGCCTTGGGAGGCGCGACCTCGCCACGAAGAGCGCCAATGACAAAGAAGACCACCTGGTACAGAAAGCAGACCGTGAGCAGCGTGACGACAATCTGGTTGAAGATCACGATGGGTGTGTTGGTTTGTAAAAAGGCGAGCATGCAGGCTCCCAGCAACGCGTAACGTAAACAATCGTATATCTTACCGCAGGCTTACCGAGTTCAAGAAACCACCTAATACTGGCTAGGCTTCGAGAAGACCGAGCTGCGGAACGATTTCATCTCCAACGGCCGTGCGACCGAGCGAGCGCGGAGCCAGATCGTCGAGAACAGCAGCGAGATCCCACGGCAACTCGTCGCGGCACTCAATGCGCTCCCCCGTCACGGGATGGTCGAACGCCACGCGCCAGGAATGAAGGAACTGCCTGGTCAGGCCCTGGTCGGCGCGCGCATCGCACTTGCCGTAGAGTGGATCGCCCACGCAGGCGTGGTTGATATGACGCATATGCACGCGAATCTGGTGCGTGCGACCGGTAAACAGATGGCACTCAACGAGCGTATAACCATCGTCAAAGCGCGTGGAATCAAAGCGCTCGAGGACTTTAAAGGTCGTAATGGCCTGACGGGCAAAGGGGTCGTCCGAAACCGCCATCTTGACGCGGTCGCGCGTAGAACGGGCGATACCGGTATTGATGGTGCCCTCGTCCATGGCGATGTGCCCGTGGACAAGCGTGATATAGCGGCGGTCGAGCGTACGCGTGCGAATGAGATTTTGAAGCGCGCGCTGGGTGTCGTCGTCTTTTGCCGCGAGCATAAGGCCCGAGGTATCGCGATCCAGGCGATGCACGATGCCGGGGCGGTCCTCACCCTGCACGGTACCAAGATGATCGATACCGCAGTGGTAGACCAAGGCGTTCGCAAGCGTGCCGCTCTCGTGGCCGTGGGCGGGATGGCACACCAGCCCGCGCTGCTTGGAGAGCACAATGAGATAGTCGTCCTCATAGCGAATGTCGAGCGGGATGGCCTCGGGAATCACATCGGTGGGATCGTGCGGCTCGGGCAGGTCGACCGAGATGCGGTCACCGGAGCGTACGGCATACTTTTTTGACAGACAGGTCTCGCCGTTCACGATTACGGCGCCGCCCTCGATCAGATGCGCGCAGGCAGAGCGCGTGGGGCAGCCGTCGTTGGCACCCAGAAAGGCGTCGAGACGCTGGCCAGAGCAATCGTCGGCAACAAGAATATGGATGTCGGCCATTAACGCTCATTCCTTTCGCGAATCTTGCGGGCACGCTCCCCACGCTGCTTGGCTTTGCGCTTAGCGCGGGCCTCATCACGGGCATTGAGCTCAGCAGTCGCATCGACCTCGCGAGCGGCGGGACTCAAGAACATGTAACCGATAAGCGCCAGCACAACACCGACCGTAATGCCGATATCGGCCACATTGAAGACGGGAAAGTCGATGAAGGTGGTGGCAATAAAATCGGTCACGAAGCCAAAGGCCAAACGATCGATAGCGTTGCCGATAGCACCGCCCGCAACCATCGCCATGCCCACAACCTCAAGATGGGCGAGCTGGGGTGCACGAACGAGGTACACGGCAATAGCGACAATGACCGCCAGCGCCAGCACGGCAAACACGATGCCATGCCCCTCGCCCATGCTAAAGGCAGCGCCGATATTGCGGACAAACAGGAAGTCGATCACGCCGGGGATGACGGTCACATGCAGTGCATCGCCCACGGCACGAACCGCAAGCTTGGTCAACTGGTCAACAAGCAGCACAACCAGCGCCACCCCACCAGCAACACCCAACCGCCAACGCAAAGGCGGCGTCATATCCCCAGTACGACCCAAATCAATCCCCTACCCTCAAGAACATCGAATTCCGTTTAATGCAAGTAATCATCTTATAGTGACAAACGCCAAACGCGCAGCATATCCACCAACGCAAGCGAAATAACCAGCTAAAAACGAAAGCGGCATTCCGAAAAACAGAATGCCGCTTATATTCAGCGGGGCAAATGGGCCGAAGGCGCCCAAATTCTCCCTATAACTAAAATGCCGAGTTACCGTGCCTTAAAGGGCATTCGCACACCTCTCGCAAATATGCGCGTGGCCGTTGTACTCGCCGACGGTGGTGCGATAGTTCCAGCAACGGTCGCAGCACTCGCCCTCGGCAGCCTCGATGGCAACGGAAAGCTCCTCGCCCTGCGTCAGCTCAACATCGGAGACGATGTAGAACTCGGCCAAGTAGACGGCCTTGTCGCCGGTCAGCAGCGCATACATCTCGGCGGGAACGACCGCCTTGACGCGGACCTGCTGGCTCTTAGTGAAGGTGCCGGCGGAGCGGGCATCCTCAAGGGCCTTGGTCACGGCGCTACGGAGCTCGAGCGAAGCCTCGAGCACGCCCTCGAACTCATTGGCCTCGTCAACCGTGATGGGCGACTTGTACCAATCGAGCAGCGCGGCGTACTTCTGGTGATCGACGCAGCCGGCGGGCGCATAGGCCATGGCCTCGTCGACCGTGTAGGAAAGGATCGGCTGCAGGTCGCGCATGAGCATCGAGAAGAGCTCGGCCAGCACGGTCTGGGCGCTGCGGCGCTCGAGCGAGCCGGGCTTGTCGCAGTACAGACGGTCCTTCAGGGCGTCGAGGTACACGTTGGAGAGCTCGGTAACCACGAAGTCGTAGAGCGCACGGTAGGCGCGCGGGAACTCGTAGCTGGCGTAGGCATCGTCGACCTCGGCCTGAACCTGGGTCAGGCGGGCAACCATGAGCTTGTCGAGCGGCAGCAGGTCGGCAAAGGCGACGCCGTCGGTCTCGGGCTCAAACTGACCCTCGAGCTCGGAGAGCAGGAAGCGCAGCGTGTTGCGGAAACGACGGTAGGCATCGGACGTACGGGCAAGGATCTCGTGGTCGATGGACACATCGGAGCTGGTGTCGACGGAGGCAACCCACAGACGGATGATGTCGGCGCCCATCTCGTCACAGACCTTATTGGGGTCGATGACGTTGCCGAGCGACTTGGACATCTTGCGGCCCTGGCCGTCGAGCGTGAAGCCCTGCGAAACGACCGCCTTGTACGGAGCATGGCCGTTGGCACCCACCGAGGTGAGCAGCGAGCTCTGGAACCAACCGCGATGCTGGTCGGAGCCCTCAAGATACACGTCCGCCGGGTACTCAAGCTCGGGGCGATACTCGCAGACGGCCTTCCAGGAAACGCCGGAGTCCCACCACACGTCGAGGATGTCCTTATCGGCCTTGAGGTGATGGCCGCCGCACTTGGGGCAGACGCAGGCCTCGCCCAGGTAGCTCTCGGGAGCGTCGGTGAACCAGGCGTCGGAGCCCTTCTCATGGAAGAGCTTGATGACGGCGTCGAGCGTGGCGTCGTTCATGACCTTCTCGCCGCAGTCGGCGCAGGTGTAACTCGGGATGGGCACGCCCCAGTTGCGCTGACGGCTGATGCACCAGTCGGGACGCTGCTCGACCATGGCGCCGATGCGGTTAGCGGCATGCGCCGGATACCACTTGACGTTCTCGCGGACCTCCTTGCCAGCCTGCTCACGCAGACCCGTCTTGTCCATCGAGACGAACCACTGGTCGGTAGCACGGAAGAGCACCGGATGCTTGCAGCGCCAGCAGTGCGGATAGCTGTGCGTGATCTTCTTCACGAGGACCAGGGTGCCGCGCTCGCGCAGGAACTCGATGATGTGCGGGTTGGCTTCATCGGTATCCATACCGCTGAAGGGGCCACCGGTACCAAACTCCTCGCCGGTGTAGAACTTGCCGTCGTCATCGACCGGCATGCAGATGTCGGTGATGCCCTCCTTGAGGCAGGCAAAGTAGTCGTCGACGCCGTGGCCGGGCGAGTTGTGGACGATACCGGTACCGTCATCGACGCCGACGTAATCGGCCAGCAGCGCCACGCCCTCAACGCCGTCAAAGATCGGCTGCTTGTAGTGGATGTGGTGGAAGGTCTCGGCGGGAACCACGTAGGACTTGCCGTCGACCATAACCGGGGTGTACTCCCAGCCAAACTCCTCGCAGCACTTGGGAGCCAGGTCCTCAAGCATGACCTCGGCACGACCTTCGTGCTCAACGGCGACATAGGCGGCGCCGGGCTTAAGGGAAACGGCCTGGTCGGAGGGGATGGTCCACGGCGTAGTCGTCCAGATGATAAAGTCGACCGGGCCGTCGAAGTTCTCGAGGCCGGCGGGCTTGGAAGTCATCTCAAAGCGCACGAAGATGGACGGGCTCGTCTCGTCGGAGTACTCAATCTCGGCCTCGGCCAGCGCGGTGTGGCAGTGCTTGCACCAGTGAACCGGCTTGTGGCCGCGATAGATCATGCCCTTATCGAACATGGCCTTGAAGACCTCGATATCGGCAGCATCATGCTGGTGATAGAGCGTCAGATAGGGGTTGTCCCAGTCGCCGAGCACGCCCAGACGACGGAAGCCGGCCTTCTGCAGCTCGATGTTCTCGACTGCGAACTCGTTGCAGAGCTCACGAATCTTGGCCGTGGGGGTCTGGTTGAACTTCTCGGTGCCGAGCTTCTCCTCGACCTTGTGCTCGATCGGCTGGCCATGGCAGTCCCAACCGGGGACGTAGGGAACCTCATAGCCCTGCATCATCCAGTAGCGGTTGATCATGTCCTTGGAGATCTTGTTCATGGCATGGCCGATGTGGATCGGGCCGTTGGCGTACGGAGGACCGTCGTGCAGCACGAACTTCTTGTGACCCTCGTTCTTCTTCAGAACCTGCTCGTAGACCTTGTTGTCCTGCCAGTCCTTGAGTCGCTTGGGCTCGGACTTGGAAAGACCGGCACGCATGGGAAATCCGGTTTTGGGCAGATTCATCGTCTGCTTGTACTCGTTTGCCACGGTACCCCTTTCATGTCGTGGGCGCGCACGCCCGTAGGGCACCAAAAAGCGCCCGTCCCTACAAGCTGGGACGAAGCGCCACAAAACGGGCCGTACGCCCGCAAAAGCTCTTCGCTTAACCACCCAGCTTAGATGCCCTCGCCCGCGTCGCCGCGCGCTCGCATCCGTTACTCGGCTGATCTGTATCGACGACCATCTCGGCGATATCTACTAAGACGTGCCTGTGCGGCGCGTCCGTTGGGACCGCAGCTCCGGGGTGATTTTCATCGGTCGCATGCACGGGTTCTCAGCGCTCCCCGCTCTCTGTAGCATGCGGACGGCCGACTACTCGTCCCCATCAACGCTCATGCGGTGTATGCTAGCACGTTCCGCGCCGGCGAAAAACCCTCAACACTGGTTTTATACGTTCGAAATTTCTCGCGGCTGTGGACCTTCTCTTGGAGCAAAATACCTGAAAGCACTTTATCGAACGAAAGAAGGTTGCTATGCGCACGATTGGAATGAGCGACTACACCGTTGGCGAGGATTGCTTTGACGAGCTGCCCGGCGCGCTGGCCGAATACGGCGCGACCAAGGTCGCGATCATCGGTGGCAAGCGAGCACTGGCCGCAGCACTGCTGGGCATCAAGGCGGCACTTGAAGGTACCGAAGTCGAGATTCTGGAGACGAGCGTCTACGGCACCAACAGCACGCGCGCCAATATCGCGAAGGTCGTGAACTCCCCCGCTTGTCAGCAGGCAGACGTGCTTATCGCCTGTGGCGGCGGCAAGGCGCTCGATACCGTCAAGACAGCGGCCATCGAGCTCAAGAAGATCGTCTTTACGGTGCCGACGATTTGCTCTAACTGTTCCGCCGCGACCGCCATTGCCGTTGTCTACAACGACGATGGCTCGCTCGAGGGCTATTCGTACCCCAACCGCCCTGCGCACATCTTCATCAACCCCAAGATAATCGCCGAGGCTCCGGCGGAGTACTTCTGGGCCGGCGTAGGCGATGCCCTGTCCAAGCAGCCCGAGGTCGAGTACGCCACGAGCGCTGGCAACCTGGAGCACACCGCTGGACTTGGCCTGGCACTCGCCCATACCTGCTCCGAGCCGCTGTTTACCTATGGCGTCCAGGGTCTAGAGGACGTGCGCCAGGACCTGTCGAGCGAGGCCGTCAAGCAGATCGCGCTCGACATCGTGGTCAACACGGGCTACGTCTCCAACCTGACCAACCAAAACGATTACTACTACAACTCGAGCGTGGCACATGCGTTCTACAACGCCACGTGCAGCATTCCGCGTGAGGGCACCTACCTGCACGGCGAGGTCGTGAGCCTGGGCGTGCTGGTCCTGTTTGCCTATACGGGCGACACCGAGAACCTTGAACGCTACGCTGCCTTTAACAAGCAGATGGGCCTGCCCGTGACGCTTGAGCAGGTCGGGCTTTCCGAGGCAGACATCCCGGCCCTGTGCGAGTTCGCACACGCCACCAACGAGTGGAAGCAGGGAAACCCCGAGCCCTTCACCGACGAAAAGTTCGCCGCCGCCATCAAGGCCGCCAACGCCTACGGCCACTCTATCCTGGCCTAACCGACCAAAACCGCCACAAAGGGGACAGTACCTTTGTGGCGGTTTTTTATTGCTGTAACATGCTCGAGTCGAATTCGCTTGCCGGGATCACGCGGTAGCCGTGGCGCAGGAGCAGGTCGACGAAAACGCCGTTACCCGGTGTGAGCGTACCGCTGAACGTTCCGTCGTAGATACGGCCTACACCACACGAGGGGCTACGGTCCTGCAAGACGCACGCAGCGATCTGGGACGGGCCGCCCGCCTGCTCGCACATGTCGAGCGCGCGTTGGGCACCCAGGCGGAACTCGCGATCGACCGAGATGCCCTCGCAGGTACGGACCTCGCCGCTCACAATCTCAGACGGCTTTCGCGGCGTGGGCAGGCCGCCAAAGACCTCAGGGCACACCAAGAGTACCTCGGTCCCTGTGCGTTCACACGCTTCGACCAGCTCGCGATGGTAGTTATCGAGCCCGTTATACTTGCAGCTCTCGCCCATCAAGCAGGCACTTACCACGATCTTCATGCATATCCCTCCCAAGCAAAACGCCCCATTTGAGATAGAAGCTCAAATGGGGCGTTCGATGCTGTGTAACCAGCCTTACTGCTGCTTCGGCATCAGCGGATTCTCACGCGTGAGGAGATTCATGAACTCCTCGCCCGTGATCGTCTCCTTCTTGTACAGATAACGAGCCAGCTCGTGAAGCTTAAACTTATTCTCCTTCAGGATCTGCAGGGCGCGATCGTGCGCATCCTCGATCAGCTTGGCGACAATCGCATCCACGCGCTCGGCCGTACCGGGGGCGCAGGTGAGCGACGTGTCCTGGTTGAGATACGCATTCTGCACGGTACCGAGCGCCATCATGCCAAACTCATCGGACATACCAAAGCGCGTCACCATGTTGCGGGCGAGCTTGGTGGCCTGCTCGATATCGTTGGCGGCGCCGGTCGTCATCTCACCAAAGATGAGCTCCTCGGCGGCACGTCCGCCGCAGTAGACGGCGAGCTTGTCCAGCACCTCCTGGCGCGTAGTCAAGAAGCGCTCATCCTCCTCAACCTGCATGGTGTAGCCCAGAGCGCCGCTCGTGCGCGGCACGATGGTAATCTTGGTGACCGGCGCAGAGCCCTTCTGGCGAGCGGCAACGATGGCATGGCCGATCTCGTGGTAGGACACGACCTGCTTCTCGTGGTCGGACAGCACCGTGGACTTACGCTGCTGTCCGGCGATGACGACCTCCACCGACTCCTCAAAATCATCCTGGGTCGCGCGCTTGCGCCCCTCGCGGACGGCTCGCAGGGCGCCCTCGTTGATGATGTTGGCCAGGTCGGCGCCCGAGGCACCGGGCGTGGCGCGGGCAATCGCGGTCAGGTCGATCGGGGGCTGCGTCTTCACGCTCTTGGCATGCAGCTCGAGGATGTTCTTGCGACCAGTCAGATCGGGCAGCTCAACGGGGATGCGGCGGTCAAAACGACCGGGGCGCAGCAGGGCCGGATCGAGGCTGTCGGGACGGTTGGTGGCAGCGAG